>JAJZDL010000202.1 GCA_021851465.1 Acidobacteriota bacterium | reverse complement strand
GGCGACGGCGAGGTTGAAGTGGTAGTCGGCGTCGTTGGGGTCGGCATCGACGACATGTAGAAAGAGCGCGACGGCGTCCTTGCCTTGGCGGCTCTCGGCGACGCCTTCGTCGTTGACCACCTCTGGCAGTGGCAGGCTGTTGGCCACAAAGGCGAAGGCTGCGGAGGCCTCGGCGTATTTGGCGATGTTGAAGCGCGCAAGGCCGCGGTAGAAGTTGGCCTCTAGCGCGAGGGGGTCTGTGGGCGGGACCTTGGCAAGCGTGGTGGCGGCGTCTTCGTACTGGAGCGCGGCGTACTGTTCCTTGCCGAGTTCGAGCAGCGCGGCGGGGTAGGTCGGCGTCTGTGCAATGGCTGCTTCGAGGCGCTTCATCCGTTCCTCCTGGGTGGGCGCGGAGATGCCTCGGATGTAGTCCTCGAAGGAGCTGAGCTGCACACCGCCAGCGGCCGCGAGGAAGGTCTGCTCGGCGACGGCGAAGTGCGGATCCATGCGCTGGGCCACCTTCCATGCAATGGCGTTTTCAACGTCGAAGAGGCGGGAGAGCTCGCTGGAGTCGCGCAGCGGCTGGGACATGCGCAACTGGTTGACCTCCAGCACCTGCGCCTGCACCTCGATGCGGCTGGCTGGGGTCCCTGGGTTGACGACGTTGAAGCTGCCGATGACGATAAAGTCCGCGTCGAGCGTCTGTGCGATGCGGATGGTGGTGGCGCGGCTCGGGCGGAGGTCGGGCGGCAGGCCCAGGTGTTCGAGCGCGAACTGGCGGTCGTCGCGGCCGATGGTGAGGAAGCCCGCCGAGGTGAGCCGGCGGTCGAGGGTGTAGGGGAAAGAGTCGCCGATCCAGTTGAGGTTGGCCTGGCCGGAGTGGTTGTCGAATGGCAGCACAAGGACAAGGCGGCCGCCGGGCTGGCGAATGTCGGCGGGGGAATTGCTATCTTGCGTTTGGGCAACGCTTTGGACCTGACTCTGTGCCTGTGCTGGGGCCGTTCGTTGAGCGTGCGCACTGCAACCCGGAGTGAGGGCGGCGAAGAGTGCCACCAGCGGAGAGGATCGGCGAATGCGCCTGGAGATTTTTTTTACCACAATTGAACGATTATAAAAGGCGGATGGGTAGAGACGCTGCACGCCGCGCACGCGGGTGGAAACGAGCGATCACAAACAGAGGTGACGTGCATCACACTCTGCGGATTGCAAGGCGTGAAAGACTGCTCAATACGCCTGCTGTCTCAGCGCGATTATCGGTCTACTTATCTGAAACGATGGAGCATCTCCGTGCCACAAACTTCGTCTGCATTTGTTGCCGATCCAGAATTGATACAGGAACTTGAGAAGCGGTCGAAGCCCGTCTCGTTGGGGCCGGATCGCATTCTCTTCCGCCAGGGCGAGGCCCCAGTCGGCGTTTACCTGCTGAGAGCCGGTGAGGCGCTATTGACCAGCCGGTCGAACGACGCGGCGGTCCTGAGCGTCCATGTGGGCGCGGGATCGCTGCTTGGCCTTCCAGCGGTGATTGCGAGCAAACCCTACACCCTGACGGCGAAGGCACTGGAGGGTGCGGAACTGAGCCTGGTGACGAGCGACGAGTTTGTCGAGCTGATGCGGCGGGACCCGGCGTTGTCGTTCCGGGTATTACAGGTGTTGGCGGCGGAGATCCGGTTCGCGCGCGATACGTTTTCACAGGCTTGAAGACGCAATCCCGGCAGGCGCTCCAGGGTGTTTTGCCGATTGCACAGAGTTGCCTGTGTGGGAAGACGCAGGCGGTTCTTCGCCGCGCACAATGTGACGATCGCTGTGTTCAAAGCCCAAGTGCAACATCACTGTGAAAGAGATGTTGCATGGAAAAGGCGCAGCAAGCCCTCGCGTTTAGACAGAAGCACACAGCTTCAGACGCAATTGGAGATGGGCAGGAGCAGGGTGGCGAGGGCGGCGGCCGGGTCGGGCTGGCGCATCAGCGACTCGCCGACGAGGAAGGCATCGTAGCCCGCGCTGCGCATCCGCGCGATGTCGGCGGCGTTCTGGATGCCGCTCTCGGCCACATGGACCGCGTAGCCCGGCAGCCATTGCGCCAGTTCGATCTGGGTCTGTGGCTCAACCTGCATGGTATGCAGGTTGCGGCTGTTGACCCCGATAAGCGTGGCCCCCAGGGCCACTGCGCGCTCCAACTCAGCGCGGTCATGCACCTCGCAGAGCACGTCCAGATCCATCTGCCGCGCCTCGTCGTAGAGGCGTTTCAGGTCGGGGTCCTGCAACGCGGCGACGATCAGTAGAACAGCGTCGGCGGCAGAGGCGCGCGCCTCTAAAAGCTGAAACGGATCGAAGATAAAGTCTTTGCGCAGGCAGGGAATCGCGACCGCCGCGCTGGCCAGGGCGAGGTTGTCGAGCGAACCTTGGAAGAACTTTTCGTCGGTGAGCACGGAGAGTGCCGCTGCGCCCGCCGATTGGAACGAGCGTGCCAGCGAGGCGGGATCGAAGTCTGAACGGATCAACCCTTTCGATGGGGAGGCCTTTTTCAGCTCGGCGATGACAGCAGTGCCGGAAGATGCTGCGCCGCGCAGGGCCGCTTCGAAGCCGCGCGGTTGGTGCGCGGCGGCCTTGCGTTGCAGCAGCGCGATGTCGGCCACTGCGCGCCGATCGGCCACTGCGATCCGGGTATGCGCGAGAATTGCCTCAAGCTGGGTCGACATTCAGTGTGTCGCTGGAAAACTGTTGGTGCCGAAGGGGGGACTCGAACCCCCACACCCTTGCGAGTACATGGACCTGAACCATGCGCGTCTGCCAATTCCGCCACTTCGGCACTTGCCTTGCATCCTGTCTCGAACCCCGCGGCCGGACACGGCAGTCGTGTGACTCCAGTCTTACAAACACGGTGCCTGCTGTCAATTGCGCTCTGCGTGTCTTACACTGGGAGGGCTTGAGGGACCTCACAACAGGCGACTGTGGGCGCACGATGTCCGTGCGGCTTTCTTTGGGAAAGGCACCAGTCCACAAGCCTGCCGGATCGATTCGATTGTGCAACATCTTGAGTGTCCGCGACTGGAGCGGAGAGGCAGAGTACCCCAAATATGACGGAACCGACACAGGCAGCGATGCAAACGGGCGAAGTGGCAATCTCCGAGGATCTAGCTATGGAGATCCGCAAACTGGCCCACGATCTCAGCAACGCGCTGGAGATCATCGTACAGACCAACTACCTGTTGGGCACGGTCGAGTTGAAGGAGCCTGCGAGCGAATGGTTGCGCATGATGGACAGTGGCGTTCGCAAGGCGCTTGAAACCAACCTCGCGCTGCGCACCTACATCAAGCAGCACACGTCTCATTAGGGAGGAGTGCAACGCGCTAAGCTTTCTTCGCCGTGCGCTTGGATGCCTCTGCCGCTTTCTTCGATCGTGTGCGTTTGGCGGCGATTCGCTTGGCCGCCGGCATGCGTTTAGCGGTCTTTTTAGCGGGCGACTTTGCGGTGTTGGCCTTTATCGCCGAGCGGGGTGCTGGCCGGGATGCTGGATCGTCACAGGGTCTCAGCTTGGCCATGTGAGAGTCCAGCAGCTTCTCGATCTGTTGCAGAAGGACCCTGGTGTGCATGGGCTTGACCAGCATCTTGTCCGCGCCGAGGGCCTGCCAGTCTTCGTCGGCGAGGGGGAAGGCGGTGAGCAGGGCGATGGCCGGGTGACAGCTCGCCGAGCGCGCCGCGGCGATCACCTCAGCCCCCGCGTTGGAGCTCTCCATGCGCATGTCCGTGATGACCATGTGGTACTCGTTGGCCCGCAGCTTGGCCTTGCCCTCGCGCCCCGAGGCGGCTGTATCGACATCGAACCCGTTGATCTCCAGCACTGCCTTGAGCGTGAGCAAGATGGCCACTTCGTCATCGACAAGCAATATCCTGCGCTTCATCGAATCTCCTCGATCCACAAATGTTGCGGTCCGCCAGCAAGATGATAAGAGTACCCCCAAGTATTGCCCTATGCATCCGTATTCTGCAACACTTAACGGACATGGTGCGTGTCGGCTTAGACGAGAACCTGGCGGAGGAGTTGCTTGCGGGGTTTCCGCGCGAGGCGGAGATCGTCCGCCTGCCCAGGAAGATCCTGTCCCCGGTCGAAGTAGATTTCTGGATTCTTCCGTTCTATCGCAAGGACGCGGCGGCTGCGTTTGAGCAGCTCCGCGGGGTGAAGGTGGCGCAGTCGCTGATGGCGGGCGTGGACTGGATACTGCCCTGGCTGCCCGCGAACGTGACGCTGTGCGACGGGCGCGGCATCCACGACATCTCGGCCTCGGAGTGGGTGTTGGCCGCAATCATGGCTGCGATGAAGCGCATTCCGCTCTACCGCGACCTGCAAAACAGGCAGCAGTGGAAGGGCTTTGCCACGGTGACGGACGGCTTTCTCAACGAGCCGGGCGTCTCGCGCGGCCAGTATACGGTGCTGGCCGAGGACCTGCATGGCAAGACTGTACTGATCGTCGGCTATGGATCGATCGGCGCGGCGATCGAGGCGCGGCTGACGCCGTTCGGCGCGACCGTGCTGCGCGTGGCGCGCAACGCGCGTGAACAGCCGAAGGTGAGCGCAGCCTCAGAACTGCGCGGGTTGCTTCCCCAGGCGGACATTGTGGTGCTGATCGTCCCACTGACGGAGGAGACGCGAGGCTTGATCGGCGCGGCGGAGATTGCGCGGATGAAACCGGGTGCGCTGCTGGTGAATGCGGCGCGTGGGCCGGTGCTGGCAACCGATGCGCTGGTTGCGGCGCTCCAGGAGCACCGGATTCGCGCCGTGCTGGATGTGACCGATCCCGAGCCGCTGCCGACGGGGCATCCACTGTGGTCCGCGCCGAACTGCCTGATTACACCCCACATCGGCGGTTCGACACCGGAGTTCATCCACCGGGCGTTCGGGTTTGCCGCCCAGCAGGCGCGGCGGTTCATCGACGGCGTTGCGCTGGAGAATGTCGTG
>JAJZDL010000201.1 GCA_021851465.1 Acidobacteriota bacterium | reverse complement strand
ATTTTTGGGGCGAGCGGGGGCTTGACAGGCGAGTTTGCTGGGTTTTTTGGGGCAAAGACAAAGGCAAGGGCAAAGACAAAGGCAAAGACAACGGCAAAGGCGAAGGCAAAGACAACGGCAAAGGCGAAGGCAAAAACAACGGCAAAAGCAAAGGCAAAGGCAAAAGCAAAAGCGAAATGCGGGGATTCTTCGCTGCGCTCAGAATGACAAGTCATAAAGTCAGGATGACAAGTCATAAAGAAGGCTGCGCTCAGGATGACGACAAGGCATAGGGTGTGGGAGCGTGGGATGACGGCGGTTGAGCTTCGGGCCGCAGGCTGATATAGTTGAGGCTGCACTGGAGGGGGTAGCCTCCTGTTGCGACGATGGCGTTATGGTGTAACTGGTTAACACGCCGCCCTCTCAAGGCGGAGAGTCCGGGTTCGAGCCCCGGTAACGCTACCAAAAATAAACATCTTATAGATGCGGGCCGGTTTGAATCTTGTGCTTTATTGTGCAAGGGCAACGACTCGTGTTCTGAGTCTGAAGTTCGTATAGGTCGGGCCTTCAGCCCTCTGCTTTGTGATGCAATGTACTCTGGGGCTGCGCCCCAGGCTGGTATGAATCGGGCCTTTGGCCCTTGCCGTTGGCCCTTGGATTTGTGTTCTTGGATTTGTGCTGCGAATCAATGACTCAGGACACTCGACCGCCAACGACAATAAGGCCCCCTGCCAGAGACACAGGAAGAGCCGGCACGATCTTGGAAGCCGCTTAAGAACTACGCGACTCGCGCTCAACAAGACAACAGGCAACGACGAAATGCGCAGGGCGATCGCATTTGAAGATCTTTTTGGGGGCAAAGAGGCCCGATTCTTGCGCTGTGAGCCTGGAAGCTGTCAGCCGACAGCTAAGTGCAACTGCATTTTGGGCTTAGCGGACGCAATCCCGGGGAGCATGGCCGAAGATCGCGGTGTCGGATGGATTTTATGGTTTGTCTATGGGCTGGTTGTGTAGAGTACTGAAGGCAGGAAAATCGCACAGATTGCGTCGCAGGATGCAGGGAACCGAAGGCCATGCACGGGTGTTTTGCGCACGGCCTTGTTGCTGAGGTTCACTTCGTCGAGGCGGATGGTGCGTGTTGGGCCGAGTTCAAAACAGGTGATGTGCCGATGCGTTCTTCGTTGGTGAAGGTGGTTCTGTGGTTGTTCTTTGGGGTGGTGGCGGGCATTCCGTCGATGGTCGGAATGCGGGCGATGGCGCAGATGCCGGTGCCGGCGATGGCGCTTGTAGCGCCCGACGTGACGGGGCCGCAGGGAGACGCGGGCGCGGACCGGAATGCCGCGGAGCGGATTGCCGCTCTGGAGAAACAGGTGGCGGCGCAGACGGCGGCGATTGCGCAGGCGCAGACTGCGGGCGACAACTCATGGATGCTGACCTCGGCGGCGCTGGTGCTGCTGATGACGGGGCCGGGACTGGCGCTGTTTTACGGCGGGCTGGTGCGGAAGAAGAACGTGCTGGGCACGATGATGCAGAGCTTCGCCATGATGGCGGTGGTGACGCTGCTGTGGGCAGCGGTGACGTACTCGCTGGCGTTCGGCAGCGGGAATGCATTTATCGGCGGGCTGCACAATATTTTTCTGCGCGGGGTTGGATTGCAGCCGAGCGCGTACGCTCCGACGATCCCGCTGCAGACGTTCATGGTGTATCAACTGATGTTTGCGATCATTACGCCGGCGCTGATTACGGGGGCGTTCGCGGAGCGGATGAAGTTTTCGGCGATGCTGGTGTTCATGGTGCTGTGGGCGATTGCGGTGTACAGCCCGATGGCGCACATGGTTTGGGGCGTGGGCGGGCTGCTGAACGCGGCGACGGGGCGGTTTCCGTGCCTGGACTTTGCGGGCGGGACGGTGGTGCATGTGACGTCCGGCGTGTCTGCGCTGGTGACGGCGCTGTATCTGGGCAAGCGGATTGGGTATCCGAAGGAGGCGATGCAGCCGCATTCGGTGGTGCTGAGCTTTATCGGGGCGTGCCTGCTGTGGGTTGGGTGGTTCGGATTCAACGCGGGATCGGCGCTGGCGGCGGGCACGCTGGCGACCTCGGCGTTTGTGGCGACGCACTTCGGCGCGGCGGCTGCAGCCATCGGATGGAGCGCGGCGGAGTGGATGCGCAATGGGAAGCCTTCGGCGCTGGGCGCGATCTCGGGCGCGGTGGCTGGGCTGGTGGCGATTACGCCGGCGTCGGGGTTTGTGTCGCCGATGGCGGCGATTGGCATCGGGCTGATCGCAGGCGCGTTCTGCTTCTTCATGGTGGTGAAGGTGAAGGGGTGGTTTGGGTACGACGACTCGCTGGATGCGTTTGGCGTGCATGGCGCGGGAGGGACGATCGGCGCGTTGCTGACTGGAGTGTTCGCCAGCAGCGCGGTGAATCCGGCGTTCGGAGCGGGCAAGGCGACGGGCCTGTTGGAGGGCAATGCGCACCAGGTGCTGAACCAGGCGATGGGCATTGCGATTGCGTGGGGGCTGTCGATTGTGGGCACGCTGGCGATCCTGATTTTGGTGGACAAGACGATCGGGCTGCGCGTGAGCGAGGCCGACGAACGCGAGGGGCTGGACCTTTCGCAGCATGGAGAGGAAGGCTACGAATGGGCGCACTGAATGGGTTGACGCAGTGCCTGGAGCGTGGGCCAGCGTGAGGGGGTAAACCGTTTGGTTCCGCAGTGCATCACAAGTGGCGGGCGCAGGTCGATGGGGCGTACTATGCTAGAGCTTGCCAGAAGGCAAGCGAGAGGATGAATTGAATGCAGAAGATTGAGGCAGTGATCCAGCCATCGAAGCTGGATGTGGTGAAGGACGCGCTGGTGGAGATCGGGGTACAGGGCATGACGATCACGGAGGCGCGCGGGCATGGACGGCAGAAGGGGCACACGGAGTTCTATCGTGGACGCGAGTACTCGGTGGATCTGTTGCCCAAGGTGAAGCTGGAGATGGTGGTCGCCGACGAGATGTTGGAGAAGGCTGTGCAGGCGATCCTGACGGCTGCACGGACGGGGATGATCGGCGACGGAAAGATCTTTGTATCGAAGGTGGACGAGGCGATCCGGATCCGGAACGACGAGCGGGGCGAGATCGCGTTGTAGGGGCGAAGGCGCATTGAATCGGCTCGGGGCGTAGATCGTTGCCGGAGTGCAGGCTCCGGCAGGCGTGTGGGCGCTCTCCGGTGGCTGCTATGCTATAGGTTCAACCCAAGAGCAGAGCCATGCGGAAAGGCCCAGACTAGCCATGCAGGAAGGACCCACCACAGGCGAGGGGAAGTGCGGGGAGTACCAGCGGCGGATGCTGGAGCTTCGCGGCGCGTTTGCGACCGGCGCGACCGGCGCGGCGACCGTGGCTGCGCGCGCGGGGGCGGTGGACGAGCTGATTGTGGGACTGTGGACGAAGGCAGTGGCCGAGACGCCGGTGCTGGGGCATGGGATCGCGCTGCTGGCGGTGGGTGGGTATGGACGCCGGGAGCTGTTCCCCTACTCGGATGTGGATTTGCTGTATCTGATCGACGGGAAGGTGTCGGAGGCGGAGATCAAGCAGCCGATCCGTCGCATCAGCCAGGCGCTGTGGGACTGCGGGATCCGGCTCTCGCCGACGACGCGGCGGCGCAGCGAGGCGGAGCGGTTCGACGCGGAGAACGCGGAGTTCACCGTGGCGCTGCTGGACCACCGGCTGCTGGCGGGCGATGAGGCGGTATACCGGCGAATGGCGGAGGTGGGCCTGCCCAAGATGCTGGAGCGGGAGAGCAAAGCCCTGGCGACAGGGCTGGTGGAGCTGACGCGCGAGCGACACGCGAAGTACGGAGACACACCGTTCCACCTGGAGCCGAGCATCAAGGACTGCCCTGGCGGGCTGCGGGACGTGCATGTGTGCCAGTGGCTGCAGCGGTTGGAGGATGCGGAGGCGAGCAAGCTCGCATTGCAGGAGAAGGGCGGAGCGCGCCCGGCAGACCGATTGGCGAGCGGCGAGCGCGAGGAGTTTCTGCGCGCGGTGGAGTTCCTGTTCACTGTGCGCTGTTTTCTGCACTACCGGCACGAGCGGGACGACAACACTCTGGATTGGCAGGCGCAGGACGCCGCAGCGTCGATGGCGCTCGGGTTGGGGGCGCGGCGGACTCAGTTGGCAGACCCGGCGGCGCAGGGCGTGGAGGCGGCGTACTGGATGCGGCACTACTTCCGCAATGCGCGCAACGTGCAGCGGCGGTTGACGCAGATGCTGGAGAGCGTGGCTGGAAGGCCGCGCAAGGTGCCTTGGACGGCCACCGCCAAGGCGGCGCTCCGCAGGGGACGGCGGGCCGCGGTGGAGCCTGCCCCGGTGGGCTATCGCGTGGCAGGCGGGCGCGCCGTTCTGGACGGGGCGAGCGCGGCGGCGGGCGACCCGGCGGAGGACCCGGACGCGGTGCTGCAACTGTTTGCGGCGATGGCGCGGACGGGATGCACGCTGGAGCGCACCAGCGAAGAGCGGATCTCGCAGGCGTTGCCGCTGCTGTCCGCGCACCTGGAGGAGGGGCCGGCGCTGTGGCGCCACTTGCAGGAGCTGCTACAGGGGTTCCACGCGGGGACGACGCTGCGCGCGATGCATGCGCTGGGGCTGTTGGAGCTGCTGGTGCCGGAGTTCCACGGGATCGACGCGCTGGTCATCCGCGATGCGTACCACCGCTATACGGTGGATGAGCACACGATGGTGGTGATCGACACGTTGCACGGGCTGGAGCAGCCGCAGAGCGGGCAGATGAGTGTGTGGGCGGGGCGGTTCGGCGGCATCCTGCGCGACGTTCAACACCCCGCTCTGTTGTACCTGGCGGCGCTGCTGCACGATACGGGGAAGGGCCGGAGCACGGGCGAACATGCAGCGGAGAGCGCCCGGATGGCGGAGAATGTGGCGGAGCGGCTGGGGCTGGATACGTACGAGAGCGAGCTGATGCTGGGGCTGA
>JAJZDL010000200.1 GCA_021851465.1 Acidobacteriota bacterium | reverse complement strand
GCCAGCAATTCCGCGACGGGCTGCGTCGCGGTCATCCCAGGAGACCCCGTCATGCCGACGCCCGAAGCGATGCAAGCTCCAACCAAAGATCCAACCCAGGACACAACCCGCCGCGACTTCGTCAAGCTCAGCGCAGCGGCCCTCGCCGTCGCCGCCACTCAATCGGCGCATAGTTACGCCAAAATTATCGGAGCCAACGACCGAGTCCGCGTCGGCGTCGTCGGCTGCGGCGACCGCATGAGAGGCGGCGACATCCCAGCCTTCCTCGTCTCCGCCAATGAGCTTAACTTCCAGCTCGTCGCCGTCTCCGACATCTGGAACCGCCGCCGCGAGGAGGGTGCTGCATTCATCCAGAAGCTGACCGGAGACAAGATCGACGCCCTGCCCAACAACGAGGCACTCTACGCGCGCAAGGACATCGACGCCGTGCTCATCGCCACCGCCGACTTCCAGCACGCGCAGCACGGCATCCAGGCGGTGCAGGCCGGATGCGACGCATACGTCGAAAAGCCCACCGCACATACCATGGCCGACGCCCGCGCCTTCCTCGCCGCCGTCGAAAAGTCCAGCCAGGTCATTGCCGTCGGCACGCAACGCCGCTCGACCCCCGCCTACATCAAGGCCTGCGAGTACATCCAGTCCGGCAAGTTCGGAGACATCGTCATGGTCGAGATGTCCTGGAACGTCAACCAACCCGGACGCTGGCGTCGCCCCGACGTAGTTCCGCTACTCAAGGAGGCCGACACCGACTGGACGCGCTACCAGCTCAACCTTCCCAAGGCCCCCTTCGACGCGCGCAAGTACCTCGAGTTCCGCCTCTTCTGGCCTTACTCCTCGGGCATTCCCGACCAGTGGCTCGTCCACCAGATCGACACCGTACACTGGTTCACCGGCCTGCCGCACCCGCGCTCGGTCGTCGCCAACGGAGGCATCTATCTCTGGAAGGACGGCCGCACCAACTGGGACACCATGACCGCCGTCTTCGACTACGGCCCGCTCGACGACCTCTCCAAGGGCTTCCAGGTGCAGTACACCTCGCGCTTCACCAACTCCGCCGGCGGCGTCAAGGAACTCTACTACTCCAACGGCGGCATGATCGACATGGACAAGCAGATCGTCACGCCGACCGGCGGCCTCACCGCTAAATCCGCCTCCGAAATGAAGATGCCGCCCAATCTTCTGCCCAGCTTTTCTCTGGTGGATAAAGTCGAGACGATGTCCACCGACGCCAACACCTCCAGCGGTGGCCGCGGCGACCCACAGACCAACGCCAACATGCGCAACTGGATGGAGTGCGTCCGCTCGCGCAAGACGCCCAACGCCAGCATCCACGCGGGCTACAGCCACTCCATCGCGCTCTGCATGAACGTCGCCGCAATCCAGACCGGCCAGAAGGTCACATTCGACGACAAGACCCAACAAGTAATGGTCGGAGGCAAACCCTATGTCCACGCATAGTCCCTCGCTTGCTCTGAATTGTCATTCTGAGCGAAGCGAAGAATCCCCGTATTCGCTTTTGTTGTTGCTCGTTTTCCTCGTACTCACCCCCATGCTCAAAGCCGCCCCGCCCGCTCACGGCGTCTCCGTCACCGTCAACGCCGCCGCTCACCGCGTCGACATCGCCATCGACGGTACGCCATTCACCTCCTACCTCTGGGACACCAACCAGCGCAAGCCCGTCCTCTACCCGCTCATCGCGCCCGATGGGACTACCGTCACGCGCGGCTATCCCTTCGCCACGCGGCCCGGAGAGCGAGTCGACCATCCCCACCACGCCGGCCTCTGGTTCAACTACGCCAACGTCAACAATATCGATTACTGGAACAATTCCGACGCCATCAAACCTGGGGCCCGCGCCAAATACGGTTCCATCGACCACGATCGCATCGTCTCCGCCAGGAGCGGCGCGGACTCCGGTGAACTCGTCACCGAATCCACCTGGTATCCATCCTCCGACCTCCCATCTGTCGGAAGCAACCAGGCACCGCCCATCCTCCGTCAGACCACGCGCTACGTCTTCTCCAGGCTCACCATCGACGGCAAGCCAGCCCGCGCCATCGACATGACCGTCACGCTCACGGCCCTGCAAACCTCCGTCTTCCACGACGACAAGGACGGGATGCTCGGCATCCGCGTCGCCCACTTCCTCGAATCGCCCACCGAGAAGGGCGGCGTCTTCCTCGACGCCAACGGCGTCCCCACCAAGGTGGCCGCAGCGGACACTGCCGGTGCCACCGGCGTCTACCGCACCAGCGAGGGCATCGCCGGAGACGCCGTCTGGTCCACGCGCGGACGCTGGTGCCTCCTCTCCGGCGACACACCCGCGGCTGGAAGCAAGCCCGGCCATCCCGAGACCATCGCCATCTTCGACCACACCGGGAATCCCGGCTACCCCACCTACTGGCACGCACGCGGATACGGCCTCTTCGCGGCCAACCCGCTCGGCGCGCACATCTTCGATCCCAAGGCCCCGCCCATGAACTTCACCATCGACAAGGGCGCCTCCGCAACCTTCCGCTACCGCGTCCTCATTCTCTCCAGCGCCGTCACCGACGCCGAGATGAACCGGCAGGCAGGCGCCTTCAACAGCAAATAGCGAGGCAACCAACTTGCCGTGCAGGCCTTCCACCTGCGCGCAGGTGCGCCCATAATTGTCTTGGTGGGGCGTTGTCGCAATGTGGAGAGAAAGCATGGAAGCCGTATGAGCACCGGCCAGCACAAACTCGGCCTCATCGCCGGGAACGGGCGCTTCCCGTTCTTGCTGCTCGACGCCGCACGCGCCGAAGGGCTCTCGGTCGTCGTCGCCGCCATCCGCGAGGAGACTGATCCCGAGATTGATGCGCGCGCCGCCGCCGACCCCGCCATTTGCGTCCACTGGCTCTCGCTCGGCGAGCTCTCCCGCCTCATCGACATCTTCCGCACCGCCGGCATCACCCGCGCCGTCATGGCCGGCCAGGTCAAGCACACACAGATATTCTCCAGCATCCGCCCTGACTGGCGTCTCGCCAAGCTGCTGCTCAATCTGCGCACGCGCAACACCGACATGCTGCTCGGCGCGGTCGCCAAGGTCCTCGCAGACGAGGGCATCGAGCTGGTCTCATCCACCCAGTACCTCGAGCCGCTCCTCGCCCGGCGCGGCGTCCTCGCCCAGCGCGCGCCCAGCGAAGAGGAACTCAAGGACATCGCCTACGGACGAACCGTTGCCCGCGGCCTCGCCTCATTCGATCTCGGCCAGACCGTCGTCATCGCCGCCCAGGCCTGCGTCGCTGTCGAGGCCATGGAAGGAACCGACGCCACCATCGAGCGCGCCGGCGCGCTCATGCGCCGGCTGGACGGGCCGGCCTCCACCCTCAGCCGCTCCCTTACCGTCGTCAAGCTCGCAAAGCCCGCGCAGGACATGCGCTTCGACGTCCCCGTCATCGGCCTCGCCACCATCGAAACGATGGCCCGCGCCGGGGCCACCTGCCTGGCCGTCGAAGCGGGCCGTACCCTCCTCTTCGACGCCGCAGCCATCGTCAATGCCGCCGACCGCGCGGGCATTGCGCTGGTCGCGGAGTGAGAAAATTCAATCGACATCCGCTGCCCGTGCATCCAATCCAGGAACGCGCGGAGTGGACAGGGCCGCCCATCTTTGCCGTCTGCAGAAACCGCATGACCCACAACGAACGACCAGGAGAGCCTATGCTTCGCACCAGCGCATGGATCGCAGTGCTCGCAACAATCGTCGCAGTCTGTAGTTTCGCCCTCAAAGCCAGCGCAGCCGGGCCGCTCCAGCCAGGGGCCGCCGCTCCCAACTTCAGCCTGCCCTCGCAGGAAGACACACTGGTCTCGCTCGCGCAGTTCAAAGGCAAGTGGGTCGTCCTCTACTTCTACCCCAAGGACATGACCTCGGGCTGCACCATTGAAGCCCACAACTTCCAGCGCGACCTGCCCAAATACAACGAGCTCAACGCTGTCGTCCTCGGCGTCTCGCTCGATACAGTCGAGAGCCACAAGACCTTCTGCACCAAGGACTCGCTCAGCTTCAAGTTGCTCGCCGACCCAGACCATAAGGTCATCGACGCATACGGAGTCCCCCTCAGCGGCATGGGGCCGATTAAATTCGCCCAAAGAGACACATTCCTCATCTCGCCCGCGGGCAAGATCGTCAAGGTCTGGACCGGCGTCAATCCCAACACGCACAGCGATGACGTACTCGCCGCCATCGCAGGCCTGAATGGAGATCAGAAGGTACAACCCTAGTAGCAGCGGCCAGACGCAAAAAGGCCCGGACCTCTCGAGAGGAGTCCGGGCCCTTTTGCTTGCCTTAGAACTGCTTGCGACTACTTCTTCTTTGCAACCTTCTTTGCGGCCTTCTTCACGGCCTTCTTTGCAGGAGCCTTCTTTGCAGGGGCCTTCTTTGCAGCCTTCTTTACAGCCTTCTTTGCAGCTTTCTTGGTTGCCAATGTATTACCTCTCATGGTGTTTTTTTTACTTCTTGAAGTGCCCTTGTTGCCGGCCGCTTTTTTCAAAGCGGCCTTACCGCCGCGCCGAGCACTCAGCTTCTTCGCGGCAGATTTCGATGTCGTCTTTTTTGCGCCCTTTTTAGTCGCCCGTCTGCCAACCGACTTCTTGGCCGCAACTTTCTTGGCTACAGCCTTCTTCTTCTTCGTTGGCGCCTTCTTGGCTACGACCTTCTTCTTCGCTGGCGCCTTCTTCGCTGGCGCTTTCTTGGCCACTGCCTTCTTCGTCGTCTTAACCGGGGCCGATGCCTTGTGCGCGGGCTTCGTTGTCGCAACACTCGGAGTTGTCGCTGCGAACGGTGCTGGTTGTGCCGCCTTCGGGGTTGCCGCTGCGCCGTGCGGCGCGGACTGTAGCAGATCGCCGGCAACATCTTCCAGCATGTTGAGGCCTTCCTCGTCCTCCAGGCTCATGGTCACGACAACCTCCTCTTCCACGTCGTCATCGTCGAAGAGGTCGCCGCCTTCGTACCTGTCGCCAGCCGCTTCTT
>JAJZDL010000199.1 GCA_021851465.1 Acidobacteriota bacterium | reverse complement strand
CTGCAAGGAGATTTATGTCGCTGAAGAGAGATGTTCTGCCGAAGGCCGCTGCGTGCGTGGCGTTGACGATGGCTGTGTGCGTGGTTTGGATTGTTGGCGGCGGCACGGCTGTGCTGGGTGCGCAGCAGAGCGGCGCATCGACTTCCGTTGTGGCCGGTACAGCTTCGAGCGGCGCGGCCCCGGCGGCTACCGGAGCGGCATCGGCTGGTGCGCCGGCCGCGACATCGGCATCGACAACAGCATCGGAGACCAGTGCGAACGCGGCGTCAACGGCGAACACGACGGTTCTGGTGGCGGTGGACCGGAGGACGGCGTTGAGCCTGGACGGGGATTGGCACTACATCCTCGACCCGTACCAGAACGGGTTGAGCGGCGGACGGAACAACTACCCGATGGACGAGGAGCTGCCGGCGGGCAGCAACAAATTGGTCGAGTACAACTTTGCCAAAAGCCCGACGATCCAGGTGCCGGGAGACTGGAACACGCAGAAGGAGTCGCTGATGAACTACGAGGGCGGCTTCTGGTACGAGCGGCACTTCCAGTACCAGCCGCAGGCGGAGCGGCGCGCGTTTGTGGACATCGGCGCGGCGAACTACCGGTCGCGGGTGTGGGTGAACGGGCAGCTCCTATGTGCGCACGAGGGCGGGTTTACGCAGTTCGACTGCGAGGCGACGAAGGCGGTGCGCGCGGGCGACAACAGCATGGTGATCTTCGTGGACAGCACACGCATCGCCGACGGGGTGCCCACATTGAAGACGGACTGGTACAACTACGGCGGGCTGACGCGCGATGTCTCGCTGGTGACGGTGCCGGAGAGCTTCATCGACGACTTCGACCTGCACCTGGACCGGGCGACGCGGAGCGCGATCGAGGGATCTGTGCATGTGGAGGGAGCGCAGGCGGGGACGCGCGTCTCGGTCGATCTGCCGGAGGCGAGGCTGCACGCCGAGGGCGTGACGGATGCGGATGGGCGGGTTGCGATCCATATTGCCGCGCCGGGGCTCTCGCTGTGGTCTCCGGAGAACCCGAAGCTGTACCAGGTTGTGTTGAAGTCGGGCGATGGCGCGGAGGCAGACACGCTGACCGATGAGATGGGCTTTCGCACGGTTGAAGTATCGGGCACGGAGATTTTGCTGAACGGGAAACCGATCGTGCTGCACGGCGTGTGCATCCACGCGGAGGCACCGTTCCGCAGCGGGCGCGTGGACAACGACCGCGACGTGGCCACGCTGCTGGGCTGGGTGAAGGAACTGGGCGCGGACTATGTGCGGCTGGCGCACTATCCGCACGACCAGAGAATGACACGCGCGGCGGACAGGATGGGAATCCTGGTGTGGTCGGAGGTGCCGGTGTACTGGGCGGTGGAGTTCGACCGGGAGGACGTGTATGCCAAGAGCCGGCAGCAGTTGCAGGAGGAGATACGGCGGGACCGGGACAAGGCCTCGGTCATCCTGTGGTCGATTGCGAATGAGACGCCGAACAATGCCACGCGGACGGCGTTTTTGACGCGGTCGGCGGAGTTCGTACACCAGTACGATCCGACACGGTTGGTGACGGCGGCGCTGCTGGTGCGCGGCGATGCACACACCAAGTACATCGACGACCCGCTGGGCAAGGCGCTGGACGTGATCGGCTTCAACGAGTACATCGGGTGGTATGAGGGGACGCCGGAGTCGGCGGACACCGTAGAGTGGAAGGTGGCGTACGACAAGCCGCTGATCACGAGCGAATTCGGCGCAGGCGCGCTCGCAGGCTTCCATGGCCCGGCGACCGAACGCTGGACCGAAGAGTACCAGGCGAGCGTCTATCGCCATCAGATCGCGATGCTGAACAAAATTCCCCAACTGCGCGGTACGACGCCGTGGATCCTGATGGACTTTCGCTCGCCGGTGCGCGAGCTGCCGGGGATCCAGGACGGCTTCAACCGCAAGGGGTTGGTCTCCGACCAGGGGCAGAAGAAGGCGGCGTTCTTCGTGCTGCAACAGGCGTACAAGGCGAACGGGCTGGCGCACGCAGAGTAGGTTCGACTTAGCCCGAAACCTCGGGGCCAAGAGGACGACGCGATTCGCTGCAACGGCGAGGGCGATGCAGGCAAGAGCCAGGCAAAAGACAGGGCAATCGCATTGGAAGATCCTTCAGGGGCGAAGAGGCTTGCTTCCTACGCTGTGCGCTTGAAGGCTGTCAGCCGACAGCTTAGAACGAAGGCCATTGGGGCTTGGAGGGCGGGATCTTCGGGCCTGTCTAAAAACTACGCGACTCGCATTCGACGCGGAGACAGACAACGACGCAATACGGGGGTTCTTCGCTTCGCTCAGAATGACAATTTATAGGTGATTGGGGCTTCGCTCAGGAGGACAATTTATCGGTTCTCGATGCAAAGGGCAGTTATCGAACAGGTTCTTTGGGGGCCATTGGCCGCAATCGCCTGGCCGATGGGTCGCGCGCAGCGGAGAGCTGCAAATACGTTTGCCCTGGGGCAATAGATGGCCAGAGTCCAAATTGTAGCGGCTCACTTCAGGTTGGCCTGGGGGATTTGAGTGACATCTTCTTTCTTCTGGAGCGGTGTGTAGGGCAGGGAGAAGGTGGCGAAGGCGTCTGGGTGGGCGGGGTCGAAGTCGGGGATGGTGGAATCGAGGAAGACAGATAGCGCGAGTTTGTTTTGGCGGATGCCGTGGACGACGCAGCGGGCGAGTTCATAGGCTCCGAAGTTGTTGAAGTGCGTGGTGTCGGATATGTCGCGATCGACCCCTGGATAGCTGCCTGCCTTGAACTTCATGAAGGCGTGGTCTGCGCCGTCCTTGCCCATTGCCTCAAACATCGTCTTGGACATTGCGTTGAGGTCGATGAGAGGGACATTGTTGTCGGTGGCGATCTGGCGGGATGCCTGCGGGTATCCGCCGAGGGTATCGACGATGTGGCCGTCGGCGTCGAAGCTGTCGCGGTTCATCGAGGTCACGATGACGGGGATTGCCCCTTTGGCGCGCACCTGCTTGACGAACTCGGTCATGATTCTGGTGTAGTTTGGCAAACCGTTGGGAACCTTCTGGTCGTTGTGTGCGAACTGGACGAAGAAGACATCTCCCGGTTTGATGACGGACATGATCTTGGCGAAGCGCTGCTCGCCGAGGAAGGAGCTGGCGGATTCGCCGGATTCTGCGTTGTTGGCGACGACCACGCCGGTGCGGAAGAAGCGAGGGAGCATCTGCCCCCAAGAGGCCCAGGGTTCCACGTCCTGATCGACCATGGTGGAGTCGCCTGCGAGATAGATGACCTCATCGACGCGGGAGCCGGTGAGTGGCGTAATGGAGAAGGCATGGAAGCTGGGGTTGGTGCCGTTGAACTCGATGGTGAGTTTGTTGTCCCAATCGAGGTTGCCGAACTCCCTGGACTTGAGGCGGACGCGGTTCGGGGTGCCGTCCGGATTGGTGAACTCGGGGACGCGGACATTTACGTCGAAGATTTTAAGGACGGTGGCGTTGGCCTTGACGTCGATTTTCTCCAGCATGAGGCGGCGTGCCTCTGCGCGGACGGTGACGACGGAGTCTGCCGGGCCGCCAAAGAGGATTTGGACGCGGTAGTTGCCTTCAGGGACCGGGATGGAGAAGAAGAAGGGCGTGGAGGACGAGCAGGTTCCGTTCGCGACCTTGGGAGCGGTGTTGAGATCCCAGCCGGCTGAGTTCTCGGAGTAGAGCGTGTTGGCGTAGAGCGAGAGCGCGCCGTTCTTTCCCAGGCCGCAGGCGAAGATCACAGGCCGCTTGAGCGCGGGGGGGACTGGTAATGTGGGCTGCTGCGGCTGGACAGCGCGGAGCGGCGCGGCGGGGGCCGAGGATCCCTGAGACGCAGGCACCGGCGGGGCCGCAGGTGGCGTTGTCTGGGCGTGTGCGAAGGACAGGGCGATGACGAGGGAAAGAGCGGGGAGAGAGCCGACGAAGCTGCGCATGAAGTTCCTTATGGCTTGGTGTGGACAGGAGTCTACGGGAGAATCGTAGCACTTCAGCGGAGGCCCGGTCGAGGCCGGATCATGCACCGCCTCTGAGGCTTCACGATAATCCGTTTTGTGTGTAGCGTGCCGCCGGATAAAGGGCCAGCAGCGAGACCGCTGCGGCCAAATAGAAGACCGAGGCGATGCCGGAACATGCCGCCAGAGAGCCGTAGATGGGCCGGCAGACCGCACTCGATCCGCGCGATGCGAACGAGTAGGTGCTGAAGGCATCGTGGAAGCTGCTTTGCTCGGCGAGGGAATTCGCCACCATTGCACGGACGATCGGAGATGTGCCACGGGTAAAGATTCCAAGCAGGAAGAGAATGCACACAATCGCTGCAATTCCTGCGGCCACTGTCAGGACCAGGATCAGTGCGGCCATCAACACCTCCGATACGATCAGCGTGCGGGGAGCGCCGAAGCGGTCGGATGTCCGCCCGAGAAAGAGCCTTCCTGCCATATAGCCGGCAAAGAAAATCACGTTGAAATAGAGCGTATTGGCCAGTGGGATGCCTTTTGCGGTCAGTAGAAAGGGAATAAAGATATAGAGCGATGCGCTGGAGAACGAATCGGCGATGCCGGCCAGTGTTGCATAACGAAAGTTTTGGATATTCAGAAGGGCGTACAGGAGAATCTTCGCTCTGACAGCGGCCCGGAGTTCGTCGCGCATGACCTGCGCAAATGGCTGATGAATACAGGAGCAAAGACGCTGTACATCGTGCCGGGCTCGCCGCTCGGCTACCAGACCACCTGCACCAGAAGGCTGGCCGGTGTCGACCGCTTGGCCGCAAAGGGGAGCCAGTCGCTACGCTCCCGGCTCCCTTTGCGGCCACTCCCCTATCGATCTAAACTCAGAGATAGCTGCGTTACACTAAGATGCAATCTGGTTCAAAAGATCGGGCAGGCCAATTAATGTATAGCACCCCACTCTTGTCCAAATTAGCGTTTGAGCGGCGGCGGTAGAGCCCTGCTACGGTTTGTGTTGAGAGACATAAACCCAGAGGAGGATCACCGTCGCCGTGATTCGAG
>JAJZDL010000198.1 GCA_021851465.1 Acidobacteriota bacterium | reverse complement strand
GCCCTCAATCTGCTCAAACACGACAAATCCTCCACACGCGGAATCAAGGGAAAACGCCTCAAGGCCGCCTGGAACATCCCCTATCTGCTCAAATTAATCGGAATCTGATATGCGTCGGCCCTGAGGTTGAGCTGCCGTCGATTGACAAAGCCATCCATGCACAGACATGATGGCCTGCTGCGCTGAATTTTCTACAGCACGAACGGGGCAACCATGAAGCCACTTCACGAAGAGAGGTTCTGGCAGTGGGCATGGGCATCGTCTGCATCAGTTTCGACAGGGACGGCAGGATGATAGACAAGGCCGAGTTGAACCCATGAATCGTACTGCACTGGTGACCGGAGGCGCACGCGGTTTGGGCGCGGCCATCTCGACTGCCCTTGCCGAGGCGGGCCATTGCGTGGCCGTCAACTACTTTGCCAGCGCGGCGCGGGCCGAGCGGCTGTGCGGTGAGCTGCGCGCGCGGAACTTGGTGGCGCATCCCTTCCAGGCAGACGTGCGCGACGAGGCAGCGGTGGCGCGCATGGTGCGCGCGGTCGAGGCGAAACTGGGGCCGATCGACGTTGCGGTGCTGAACGCCACCGGGCCGCAGCCGATGCTCTCGATCGAGGAGCAGACGTGGCAGTCGTATCTCGACCAGCTTGAGTTCTTCGTCAAGTCGCCGCTGCTGGTGGTGCAGGCGGTGTTGCCTGGAATGCGGGCGCGGGGCTTCGGGCGGATCGTTCAGATTGGCAGCGAGGTGGTCGATCTGGGCAATCCTCGGTTCGCCAACTACGTCGCGGCCAAGGGCGCGCAGCTTGGGCAGACGCGCTCGTGGGCGCGCGAGCTGGGGCCGACGGGCGTGACGGTGAACCTGGTTGCGCCGGGTTGGATCCCGACCGAGCGCCACGCCAACGACCCCGAGGCCGACAAGCTGGCCTACGCGCGGGGCGTTCCTGTGGGACGCATGGGGCTGCCCGCAGATGTGGGCCGCGCCGTCGTGTTTCTGGCCAGCGACGCGGCCGGGTTTATCACTGGGCAGAAGATCTCCGTCAACGGCGGCAATACGCTGCAATAGGCGTGGGCGACGGGGCGGCGCACGCCCGCCGGCCTGAGCTTCCGGGTGAGATAATCGAAGCGCCGCACTGGAGTTGCGTTTTCGCGATGAAGCGATTTTTTACCCTTGTGCTTGAAGTGTTGGCGCTGGTTGCAGTGGCGCTGATCTCTGCGTTCATCGCGATGCGGCTGGCCATTCATGGACGCGAGGCGGTGGTCCCGAACCTGAGCGGCCTTACGGTGGCCGAGGCGAGCAACCTGGCGGCCCGCCAGGGGCTTGCACTCACGCTGGAGAACAGCTTCTACTCCGCCGAGGTGCCCGCCGGACGCATCCTTACGCAGGATCCGGCGGCCGGCTCGCGGGTGCGCCGCGAGTGGCCGGTACGCATCACCGAGTCTCTGGGGGCGCAGCGCATCGCCATTCCCGACCTGACGGGCGAGACGGAGCGCTCCGCCACGGTCGGCATTCGCCGCCTGTCGCTGGAGATGGGAACGGTGTCGCACCTGGCGATTGCGGGCGGCGTGGACGCGGTTCTGGCACAGACGCCGCCCGCCAACGCCGGTGGTGCCGACAGCCCGCGCATCAGCCTGCTGGTGAGCGATGCCGCCGCCGCCGAGCTGCCCGCGTATGCGATGCCCTCACTGGCCGGCCTGAGCTACTCCGCAGCCAGCACGCGCGCAGCCAGCGCTGGACTGCACCTGATGGCGGCGATGGCGGCACCCTCCGCGACGCCCGCTCCATCTTCTTCCGCGGTGCCGGACGCGCCCTCTGCCGCACGCCCGTTGCCCACAGACAACCCTCCTATTTCGACGGCCCGCTCCTCCAGCATCGTCATTGCGCAGAGCCCCGAGGCTGGCAGCCGCGTGGTTGCGGGCGATGTCGTCCATGTAACGCTCGGCCGCGCCGCTGCGCCGGCAGCGGTTCCTGCTGCGCCGCAATAACTTGTCTTTGCCGATCGCCATTGAAATTCAGTGCGAATCCACGCACGTCTTATGGCACGACGCCCGGCACCGACTTTGCCCGGCGCCGACGCAGCCGGAAGAGCAGCCATTCGAAGGGGCTGAGCAGCGGGTAGAGGCCGAAGAGCCGATCCGGCAGCGGGAAGGCCTGCCACATGCGGGCGCGGAAGAGCACGCGGAGCAGCAGTTCCAAGCGATAGCGAAGAGTGCGGCGCAGCCCAAACTCGAAGGCCAGTGTAGTGGCGATGGAGACCTCATAGCACTCGGCCAGAAAATTGCCGCCGACCAGCGTGCGGTTGGCGTAGCGCAGGATGTGCGCGACGGTTGGATGGTCCTCCGGGAGCAGGCGCGCGCTCCAGCGGTTCATTGCCAGGTAGCGGCGCACCAGAGCGAGGGCCGCGGAGACCTCGGGCAAGATGCCGTGGCTCTCGGCGAGCGCGGCGAGTGAGTCCAGCTCCGGTTCACTCATGGTGCGCACCTGGGCGGCGACATCGGCCAGCGACTTGAAGTAGAGCCATCCGTCGAAGGTGCCGTGAACCGCGAGATAGAGCAGGTTCTCCATGCGCGGCAGCGTGTCCACGCGGAAGCCGCCGAAGCGGAGGCTGTCGCGGGCAGTCGCGGCGCAGAGGCCGGCACCGGACATCTCGCGGTTGCGGAACAATCTCCAGTGCAGGTCGATCTCGAATCCGGCGGTGGGATTGCGGTAGGCGATGTCTCTCCAATGGGCGCGATAGAAGGCGAACTGGCGGGGCGTAAACCGCTCCACCTGGAAGAGTCCGCAGTAGCCGAGGCCGCGCAGGATGCGGTCTGCCTGGCGGAGCGCAGCCTGGTCGATCAACAGGTCGAGATCGCCGACGGCGCGCAGCGCGATGTCGCCGTAGACCGACAGCGCCAACGGCAATCCCTTCAGGACGCGCACAGGAATGCCGTGTGCGTGGAGCTGCTGCAGTACGCGCCGCAGCTCGGCGAGCGAGCCAAGCGCGCGGTGAGCGTTGTGCAGCGCAATCTGCCGCAGTTCGTCGAGGACGGCTTCGACCTCCGACGAGACAGGCTCGGCGAGGCTGGCGTGCAGCGCGCGAGAGACCAGAGGGACGAGACGATGATGTTGCGCGAGCAGCAGAAATCGCGGCCAATCGAGCGGCTGCGCGCAACGCTCGCGGATGAGATGGCGATCTTCCTCGCGCTGCGGCCAACGGGCGCAGAGCAGCAACAGGTCGAGTTCGGCGGGCCGTTCGGACCGCCGGCCCTGCGCTGCCCGCGGAGGATGATGCTGTTCTTTCTGCACGATCCGTTCACCGCACTTTTCTGCTTCCTCGAACATCTTCGCAGGGTACAGCATCGCAGCGTTCGAGGGAGGAGTTCAATTCGAGAGGGGCTGCCGCTGAAAGTATATATTTAATCGTCTATATTAGCACCCCCACACGCCATCTGGCAGCTATCTGAACTTAGAGGTAACCGCGCTACATTAACAATCTCGCTGGTACAAAAGATCGGGCAGGCCAGACCCCACCCATGCGATGAAACCGCATGAATGGGGCACCCAAGATGGTTTTATGGATGGGCCACCCGCCGATGTTCAGGGCCATTGATCAAAATGATGAGTTTGGACCGCTGTACGAACATCCGCCTCGAATGCCACGAACGAGGGCAAATTTCTCAATAAAGAGAAATCCGTCATTTGCTCGCAGATCTGTGTTCGTGCAAACTCGACATCGAATCGTTGGAGCTTGCGTCCTCGAAGTTCTGATGCCGTCTGTAAAAGCTCGAATACCATTTTTTTGGGATCAGCAATTTGTTCAATCGCTGTGCGCTTTGGCAGGCGTAGCTTTGCAGTTCCGTTCGGATTTCCTGCTGCGACTCGAATGGCTTTCTCTTCGCACAACAGCCACGACTCTTGCATTCTTACTGGAACGACTGCAACGTGCGGAGGAACTTCGACTTTGATTGCAGCATTGTTTATCTCCCGAACTCTGCTTTCACGGGACAACTTCTCTGCATCTCGGTGTACAAACAACAAATCGCACGGATATAGTTCTACAGCCGTGCGGATTCTGTCTTCTAACCCAGTTAGTCTCTTTCGCAAGCGACTCAGGTCAGCCCACACCGGTCTCAAGTCAGCGATAACTCCAGATTCCCGGAGTGTCCAATTAATTATTTGAGTGAGAACTCTATCGGATGATCCGTCCGTAACTAAGGTATATTCGAGGACCTTTCCGCTCATGCGGCATCCCGATTCCCGAACAGCAGGCCTTGAAGTTCTGGGTCGTCAATAACGCGTCTACGTGGCGATGAGGGTAGTCTCGTCTGAAGGGAGGTTAAATCTTCTTGCCGAACAGGATTCAAATAGGCCAATAAACTCCCTTTTGGAACTACGCTGACACCTAAGTCTTGGCGCCATGATTTTGCAATAGCACTGAAGCGTACCTTCTCATAATCCTGGCCGGACGGGGCCGTTACCTTTACCGTTTCGGCGATCAAGAGGGAAGATTCAGGAACCTCCAAAACAACTGCGGGGGAGTGCGTATTGATAATCACTTGCCGAAGAGGATTGTCTGGGCCAATTTCTTGATCAACATCTACTGCAATATCTTGCAGGAGAGAAAGCATTGCAGGGATTCGCGCGGGGTGTATGCCATTTTCTGGCTCCTCCAGGCAGATCACGCCTTGCGATCTGGGATCAAGCTCTAAAACTGCCAGCGCAAGAAATCGAAGAGTTCCATCCGACAGCGCTCGCGCTGGGTGAAATGTGCCGTCTTTCCCCGCCACGAGAAGAGTCAGCAGGTCACGCTTTTCGTCCCGATCTATTTTCAATTCTCGTACATCATTTAGAAGTTCCGCCAGCCGACTGGCGGTCGTCGCATAAACTCTGCTTTCTTCGATTGCATTGTGTCTCCCCCCCTCGTGTGCCAGATTCCAGAGAGTTGCAGGAAGGTGAAGACCTGTTGCATCCATCGTTGTTGGAGCATTGAAGGTGTCCGGCTTTCTAAGCGCTGATGGTTCAAGCTGCAACAGTTTCCAGGATCGCATTTC
>JAJZDL010000197.1 GCA_021851465.1 Acidobacteriota bacterium | reverse complement strand
GACCATCTGGAGGTAACCGGCGATGAGGTCTGCGGCGGTGACGACATCGTAGGCGCGGTGGGTGTCGTATGCGTGGCCGATGTCGTTGATGGCCTCGAGGACGATGAGGTACTTGACGCCGGCCTGCGCGATGACATCGCGGTCGAAGCGGGCGAGCGCGCTGGGGCCGGTGTTGTCGTGCAGGATGCGGTTTCCGCCGATGCCCTCGTTGAGGACGCCGAGGTTTGCGGTCTTCTTGTTGGCCAGCAGACGGCGAGCGAGCTCGTCCGGCCAGCGGGCATTCTGGTTGAGTGCGGCGTAGGCCCCGTCTGTGATGCTGTCGCCGAAGGCGACGACGGTGGCGCTCTGCGCGGAGACTTTGACGTCAACCCCTTTGACGAAGGCCCACGAACGGATCTCGGTGGGGTCGTCGAGCGTCTTCGCGCCGACGACGTTGCCCGGAGCGGCGTAGCTGGTCTGGTCGGCGCCGCCGTGCTGGGAGAGGTGCGTGATGGTCTGCGCGGGCAGGAAGAAGCTGATGGCGAGGTCCGACTGGGCAGGGAGATTGAGCGTCGCCGGATCGCTGACGACGAGCGCGCCGGGAGGGATGACGACCGAGGTGTGTCCGCCAAAGGTGAGGCTGGCGGAGGAGACGAGGTTGATCGTGCTGCCACCCTGGCTGACGGCTGCGTGCGCCGCGCCGATGGTGAGCGGCTCGGTGCCAAACTCGTTGGTGAAGACGACGCGAACGATGGGGCCACCGAGGGAGACGTGCACGATCTCACGCAGCGTGGTATCGGCCGTGCCGTAGACGTAGGCGGGCGGGCGGCCAACACGCGGCGGCGCGGGAGTTGGTGGCGTGGGCGTGGCGGCGGGCGCGGCGGCGGGTGCAGCCGGTGCGACAGGCGTGGCGGCCATAGGCGCGTTCGCTGAGAGGGCGACCGTGGCAGGCGCGGCCATGGGGCGGCCGTTGTTGGCGGCGTAGGGCGCCGTTGCCCACGTTCCAACCCAGTGGTCGGACGGCGGCGCGGCGTGCGCGGTGACGGCGGGCGTGGCAAGCGAAAGCAGCAGAAGCAGGCGGAGAATCAGGGGACGGCGCGGGTGTTGGTTCACGGCGGTTATCTACCTCGCAGGAAATATGCAGCGGAACCATAGTACGCCGGTCGGAGGGTTGGGCGACGGCACGCGCGCGGTTTGGCGGATGCTGGCGGGAATCGCGTATAGTGGCGTTCGGATGAGGGGGCCGGGAGCAGGCCCCAGGGAAAACATATCGGGCCGCGCGCGATGCACGGCCAAACAAGAAAGAAGGGCTGGGGAACGATGGCGATGCGATGGCCGCGGGTTATTCTTTTAATCATGACGACAATGCTGGGAGTGCAGGACGCAGTTGGAGCGGTTGCGGTAACGAAGGCGGGGTTTGGCAAGCTGCCCGATGGGACGGCGATCGAGGTGTACACGCTGAAGAACGCGGAGCTTGCGGTGCGGATTGCGACCTATGGCGCGCGCATCGTTTCGCTGGACGCGAAGGACCGCGACGGCAGGATGGGCGACGTGGTGCTGGGGTACAACTCGGTGGAGGGATATGTGGCCGAGGGCGCGGCGAAGACCTACTTCGGCGCGATCGTTGGGCGGTATGGCAACCGGATTCGCGGCGGCAAATTTTCCATCGACGGGCACCAGTACCAGGTCCCGCTGAACAACAACGGCAATGCGCTGCACGGCGGGCCGCACGGCTTCGACGATCGCGTGTGGACGGGCAAGGAGATCCCCGATGGCGTCGAGATGTCGCTGGTCTCGCAGGACGGAGAGATGGGCTTTCCGGGGACGTTGACCGTGCATGTGCGCTACACGCTGGTGGGCGATGCGCTGCACATCGACTATGCGGCGACGACCGACAAGCCAACGGTGGTGAACCTTACCAACCATGCGTACTTCAATCTTTCCGGCGACGGCAGCGGGACGATTCTGAACGAGGTAATGCAGATCGACGCGGATGAGTACACGCCCGTGGATGCAGGGCTGATTCCGGTGGGAGGAATCCAGCCGGTGAAGGGAACGCCCTTCGACTTCAACACGCCGACGGCGATCGGCGCTCGCATCGACGACGCGAACGAGCAGTTGAAACTGGCGGGCGGATACGACCACAACTGGGTCTTGCGCGGAAAGAACGGCGCGATGAAACAAGCGGCGCGGGTCTACGATCCGAAGTCCGGGCGCGTGCTGACGGTCTCGACCACCGAGCCGGGAATACAGTTCTACTCCGGCAACGCACTGACTGGCGCATATAAGGGCAAGACGGGCGCGGTGTATGCGCGCTACACCGGTCTCTGCCTGGAGACGCAGCACTACCCGGATTCGCCGAACCAGCCGGCGTTCCCCAGCACGCTGCTGAAGCCGGGCGTGACGATGCGCTCGGAGACGGTGTTCACGTTCTCTGTACAGAAGTAGGGCTTTACGAAGTCGGCTGGCCACGCGCAGGGTCTTTGCGCGTGGCCGGTTTTGTCAGCGCGCGTGATGGAGTTTGCGCTGGAGGTCTTCGGCGATTTGTTTGCCGTGGAAGCGGCCGTTCTCGATGAAGATCTCGTTGGTGCGCTTGCCCGCGACGATGACTCCGGCAAGGTAGAGGCCGGGGACGTTGGATTCAAGCGTAGCGGGGTTGTGCGCCGGGCAGCGGTCGTTGGCCTCGTCGAGGTGGATGCCAAGGCGTTCGAGAAAGTCGAAGTCGGGGTGGTAGCCGGTGAGGGCGAAGACGAAGTGGTTGGGGAGGGTGACGGTGCCCTCGGGCGTGGCGAGGGTGACTTCGTCCTCGGCGATGCGGGTGACGGTTGAGGAGAAGTGGGCGGCGATCTCGCCTGCCTTGATGCGATTGACGATGTCGGGCAGGATCCAGTACTTCACATGCCTGTGCATCTGCGCGCCGCGATGGACGAGGGTGACGCGCGCTCCGTGTCGCCAGAGTTCGAGCGCCGCAATAGCGGCCGAGTTCTTGCCGCCGATGACGAGGACATCGAGGTTGTAGAAGGGGTGCGGGTCGTCGTAGTAGTGCTTCACCTTGGCAAGGTCTTCGCCAGGGATGTTGAGGTAGTTGGGCAGGTCGTAGTAGCCGGTGGCGACGACAAGTTGGCGCGCGCGGTGCGCGATGGGACGGCTGAAGCGGTCCTGCGTATGGACGGTAAAGGCGCCGTCGCCGCCGGTGACGCGCTGGACTGTCTCATACTGGCGCACGTCGAGCGAATAATGCTCGGCAACCTTGCGGTAGTATTCGAGCGCCTCGATGCGGGTGGGCTTCTGGTTGGGGCTGGAGAAGGGCATGTCGCCGATCTCCAGCAGCTCCGGCGTGGTGAAGAAGGTCATGTGCGCGGGATAGTGAAAGAGCGAGTTGCAGAGGCACCCTTTGTCGACGAGGACGGCAGAGAAGCCAGCGCGCTGGGCCTCAATGGCGCAGGCCATGCCGGTGGGTCCGGCACCGATGACGAGCAGGTCGTGGATGCTGCCGTCTGGCGCAAGGGTTTTACTGAGGCTGGTTGCCGCGTGTTGGCCCATGGTTCGATTCTACCGAAGGGACCGAGGCACGCGGTATGCGGTGGACCGTGCCCGCGCGCTTACAGCTCGACGAGCTTGTGGGCGATGGCGAAGAGGGCGAGTTCGAGGCGGGTGGAGACGCCGGTCTTGTCGAAGACGTTGGAGAGGTGCCGCTTGACGGTCTCCTCGCTGATGGCGAACTGGGTGGCGATGTCGCGGTTGCTGCATCCCTCGACGATGCAGGCGACGACCTCGAGTTCGCGTGGGGTGAGGCCGAAGGTCTTGCGTTCGGGCAGGGCAGCGACCTGGGCCTGCAGCCCTTGCAGCGCCTTGAGGAGGTTTGCGACTCGCTCGCCACCGATCCAGTAATCGCCGCCGAGGACGGAGCGCAGGGCCTGGGCGAGGTCGCCGACGACGGAGTCTTTGAGCACGATGCCGCGCGCGCCGATCTGGAGCGCTTCGATGACCTGCTGGGTCGAAATTGTGCTGGTGAGGAGCACGATCTTGACGCGCGGCGACTTGGACATGATGGCGCGCATCGCCTCCAGGCCGGGCAGGCGCGGCATGAGCAGATCGAGCAGCAGGATGTCGGGTTCGAGTTCGATGGTCTGGGTGATGGCGTCGTCGCCGTCCTCGGCCTCTCCGACGACCTCGAAGCCGGGTTCGTTCATCAGCATGTTGCGCACGCCGAAGCGGACGACGGGATGGTCGTCTGCGACGACGATTCGGATGGTTGGCAGGGCAGGCACGGCGGCGGCGGAGCCCGTTCCCGATGGCCGGCTCTTGGCGGATTTTACAGGCATTGCTGAACCCTCGCAGAGCGCGGCTGGGGCTTTGCGGCCTCAGTCGCCTGATGCAAGGATACGCTCTAGCCGGTCGCACGCAGCGGCCAACTCATCAAGAGAGTTAACCTTCCGCGCGCCCTGGATTGGGGCCGGATCGAGGCTGGCCGCCTCCAACTGGGCGGCCAGGCGGTGCAGCTCGGTTGCGCCCAGCATTCCGCAACTGCCTTTGATGGCGTGCGCCTCGCGCGCAAACTCCGCAGCGTGTTGCGCGGCTACCAGTTGGCGCATCGCGGCGATGCGTTTGCGCGCATCGTCGATACAGAGTGCGTACATCCGGTGGAGCTGCGGCCCGGCCATCGAAGCCACAAGCCTGCCGTAGATTGCCCGATCCAGCGCGGGAGCCTCGCCGGAGAGAGCTTGCGTGGAGGGCTGCGTTGGCGGAGGGGCCTTGATGGCACCTCTGGATACAGTTGGAGCCGCGGATGAAGCAGAGATTGCGACCAGCCGCGCGTTGGACGGCGATCGCCCTGCGGGGCCCCGTACTACCGTCCACTTTTCACGCTTGACCGGCGGCGTTGCGGCGGCGGCTGGGCGGTTGTGCGCCGCGAGGGCGTCTGCGATCTGCCGCATGGTGAAGGGCTTCAACAGAAACCCGTCGAAGCGCTCGATGGCCTGCTCGGGTGGCCGGCTTGCGCTCATCGCCAGCAGGAGAGTTTCCGGAGGGCAGGCGCGGCGGAGTTTGATGGCAAGCTGCGCGCCGGAGATACCGGGCATTTGCGCGTCGGCCAGCACAATGT
>JAJZDL010000196.1 GCA_021851465.1 Acidobacteriota bacterium | reverse complement strand
CGGCCGCGACGGCATCGTCGGGGCGCGCGTGGGTCTGGTAGAACTGGGCGAGATCGATCCAAGCCTCTGGCGAGCGATCGGCTGCTATGGCCTGTTTGAACTCGGATTCCGCGGTGGGCAGGTTGTTGTCCGACACCGCGATTCGTGCAAGTAGACGATGCGCCGCGCCGGGAAAGCGGGGCATCATGTTCGCGGCCAGCGCACGGGCCCGTTCGTCGCCGCCGCCGATGACGAACGGTGCGGCAACGTAGTACTCGCCGAGGTCGTTGAGCGCGGCGACGTTGGCGGGACCGAGCTGAACGGCACGGGCAAAGCTGGCCTCGACCTTGCGTGCCAGGGTGAAGCCGAGGATGGGGCCTGCGTGGCGCGCCTTCATGCCGTAGGCACGTCCCAGCCAGAGCTCGGAGTCGCTGGCCTGCTCGCTGGCGGCGGGCTGTGCATCGGCGACGGCAAGCTCGCATTGCTGGATGGCGTCGTCGGCGTCGTCCTGCGCGTAGTAGACGCGGCAAAGGAGCTGATGGGCGGTGGCGTCTGCGGGATTGGCGGCAAGGGTGGCGCGCAACAGGCTTGTTGCCTGCTCGGTGCGGCCCTCCAGCAACGCGTGGTAGGCGGATGCATCAACCCCCAGCAAACGGTCCGCAGATGCGGTATCGGCATTGGGCGTTGCGGAACGGAGAGCGTCGGCAAGGACTGGGCCGACAGGGAGGAGACTGGCGCAGAGGAGAGATGCAACGGCAAGCAATGCGCGCGGGCGATCCAGCTTGGCCGCGCCGTGCGGAGATGGAGGGGGCGAAACGATGTGGGCGGCGATTTCGTCCATGCTCATCTGTCCGCGGGGGTGGGTACAACTTCAAGGCCCTGGCTGAGTTCGCGAGGAGTGGTTGCGTTGAGTGCGACGATGTCTCCCTCGGAGAGGCCGTGTACGACCTCAAAGTCTTTGAGGTTGATAATGCCCGTCGCCACGTTGGTACGCACCAGCCGGTTGTTGACAACGCGGAAGACGTAGGGCTGCGTGCCCTCGTAGTGCAAGGCCTCGCGGGGCAGGCTGAGGACGTGCGGATGTTGCGCCGTCGTGACAGTGACGGTGACGTTGGCATCGGGCTTCAGGGACTCCGTGGCGTCGTCCACATCGATAAAGCACTCGCCAACATTGCGCGTTCCATACGAGATGATGGTGGTGGGGGCCAGTGAGACGTGTCCATACCAGGTCTTGCCGGGTTCGGCCTCCCATGTGATGGTGACCGGCTGTCCGGCGGCAAGAAGGCCAATCTCCGGCTCATCGAAGTACGCGGTGATGCGCAGGCGAGTGAGGTTGGCGACGTAGACCAGGTCCTCGCCGGCGTCGACATAGTCGTACTGCGAGACGGGAAGATAGTAGACGGTGCCGGTGATCGGCGTTCGGATGTCCACGCTGGAGTATCCGCTCTGCGCGGCTGCGACGGCGGCGCGCGCATCGGCAAGCTCCGCCTCGGCGCGGGCGCGGTCGGCCTGGCCGTAGCGCTGCGTGCTGTGCTGCTGAATGCCGCGCAGGGTGACGTCGTCCACTGCGATGCGGTGCTGGGCTGCGAGCAACTCATCGGGCGAGGCCGCGCCCTGCTGTTGCAGCTTCTTTAGGGCCGCCAGCGCGGCTGCGTCCTGCTGTCGCTGGAGCGTCGCCCGGCTCAGGTCCGCGGCGTAGGTATTGCGCTCATCCTGTGTGCCGCCTTGTTCGATGTCGCTTGCGGCGAGCTCGGCGGCGCGCAGCGCGGAGGTGGCGGAGGCAAGCCGCGCCAGGGCGTCGGTATCGTCCATCTTGAGCAGCAACTGGCCGGCCCGGACCTTTTGCATCGGATCGACGTATATCTGCTCCACCTGGCCCGCGACCAGCGCGTGAGCGGGAAATTCGTCGATCGGCTCCACCTTGCCGGTGGTCGAAGAGGTCAGTGTCAGGTCTCGATAGGCGGCCTGCGCAGTGAAAACGCCGACCTTGACGCGCGACAGCGTGCGGACTGCATAGACCGCCAGAACTACCAGGATGAGGGCTGCCCCCCAGATTGCTATCGGTATTGCACGGTTTGACTTGCGAGTAGGCGCCATGTGCTCTAGGACAGTATATAAGACGCGGGGCCGCGGCGAACAATGCAGAAATATCTGCGCGGAGATGAACCATCTCCCCGTTGCCGGCCCATGATTCAGAAGGCGCGGCCTGCTGATCATGGAACGGCGGCGGGACGCAGATCGCAGAGTTCGAGTTCCAGGCCGCCGTGCTGCGGACGCGCGTACGGGCCGGTGTTGTGGCGCAGACGGTAAAGAACGTCGATGACCGATCCCTCGACCAGTCCCATTCGGGCGCAGCGCACAGGCCAGCCGATGGCGTTGCGGCTCCAGCCGAGGGCGGCGATTGCGGAAGGATTGCTCTGCTTGCGCGCCGCGCCTGCCTGGCCTGCTCCCACCGGCCCGCTGCCTTTCGTCTGCCTGAAATCGCTCTGTACCAGTTGCAGCGCAATGTGACGGCCCTGAATACTGCGAATAGGCGCGGCGAGCCTTGCATTGCGCGTCAGGAAGATCGGCTCGGGGTTGCCGATGCCGAAGGGAGCGCAGCGCGCGATCCACTGCATCAGATCGGGGCCAATCTCGTCGAACGCGATCTCCGCATCGTACTCGGTCCGCGGGAGCAGGAGCGAAGGCGTGAGCCGGGATGCGGCATAGGCCCCGATGCGGGCGCGCAGCAGAGGAAGACGGTCCGAGGAGAGCGAGAAGCCGACGGCGTGGGCGTGGCCTCCATAGCGATGGAAGAGCGGCGCAGTCGCGTCTGCCGCATCGGCGAAGGCGATGGCGTCGAGCAGGTGAAAGCCGGGTACGGAACGTCCGGAACCGTGCGCGTTTCCCTCTGCGTGGGTCACGATCAGCGCGGGCCGTCCGGTGCGCTCGACCACGCGCGACGCCAGAATGCCGAGCACTCCGCGGTGCCACTCGGGGTGGTCGAGGATGAGGCAGTCCATAGGGTACTGGCCGTCGGCATCGAGCAGCGTCTCGAGCACGCGGTCGATGGAGTCGAGTGCGTGGGCCTCGGAGGCGCGACGCTCTGCGTTCAGGCGGTCGAGCTTTTCCGCTAACGCGCGCGCGCGAGGTGCATCGCGCGTGAGCAAAAGCTCAACCACGTCGCCCGCGATGTCCATGCGCCCGGCGGCATTGATCCGCGGTGCAAGCCGAAAGCCGACTTCGGTTGCTGTAGGAGCGCGATCGTCAGGGATATTGGCGAGCTGCATCAGTGCGCGCAGGCCAGGCTGGACGGGATTGGCGAGCGCGGCCAGGCCGAGCGCGGCCAGATCTCGGTTCTCCCCGATGAGCGGAACGGAGTCGGCAACGGTCGCAATGGCAACCAGCTTGAGGAAAGACGGGATGAGGACGTTGCGGATGCGCGTGCGAAATGCATCGACGTCCGAGGTGAGAGGCGCGGCGGCGATCAGCAGAGCCTGCGCGAGCTTGAAGGCCACGGCGGCGCCGCATAGGTTTTTGTTGGGATAGGAGCACCTGGGTTGGTTTGGGTTGATGACGGCGAGCGCGTCGGGAAGTACGGCTGCGCCGTCGGAATCGGGCAGGTGGTGATCGGTGACGATGAGATCCAGCCCAAGCACGCGCGCCTCGGCGGCCTCCGCGATGGCCCGGATTCCCGTGTCCACGCTGATAACGAGGCGAACACCGGAGGCTGCGGCTTCGCCGAGGATGGCGTTCTGCATCCCGTATCCCTCGCGGATGCGATGGGGGACGTGGTAGGTGACATGCTGCGGAACTTGTGGCTCCAGCGCCAACCCGATTCGCTCGATGGTGGTCTTCAGCAGGACGGTAGCGGTAGTGCCGTCCACGTCGTAGTCGCCGTAGATCAGGATCGGTTCCGCGGCGCGGATCGCCGTCAGGATGCGGGCGACGGCGGCGTTCATGCCGAGCATCTGCGCGGGATCGTTGGCCGGATCGTCGAGCAGCGCGGCAAGTGATGGGTTCAGGAACGCCTCTGCGGCGGCGGGCGTGGCGATGACGCGCGCAACGAGTATCTGCGCAATTGCAGGTGGACATCCGAGCGCGGCGGCCAGCGTCTGCACCGTCTGCCCATCGACGACTGCCTTGAGCAGCCATGCGGGTGAAGGCGCCGGACCGGATTGCTCTTGAACTGGCCGACTGATCGCTGCTGTTGAATCCAGGCTGGGCATCTTCGGCGGGCCTTGCCTCAGTCCTCGTCGCGGTCGTCCAGAACCATCCCGCCCAGGTCGGTGACGCTCTCAATCATCTCCTGGAACTGCTCGTACCACTCGGTGCTGGTCTCGAAGAGGAACATCGCTCCCTGATGGGCGAACCCGAGCTGAAGGTACCCGATCTTGCCGATGTATTTCACCAGTTGCTCCGCGTCGTCGAGATCGAGGGCGTCTGGGTCGGGATAGGCATGGTCGCGCAACTGCTCCATCAGGATGGCGATGTCGGCCTTCTCCAGCCGCACTTCGCTCATGGTAAGAAAGCCTGCGCCGACAGCCTTCGCGTGCTCGACGAAGTCCTTCCACGAATCCGGCCCTTCGTCCTCGAAGAAGACTGCGGGCACGTCTTCGGTCACATAGGCATTGAAGCGGCGCAGTCCATGGCCGGCGATGAAGGCCACCATATCGTCTTTCAGCGAGAGAAGATCGTCGGGTTGCATGTCAGCGAGTATTGTCTCAGAAAGAGGTGTCCAACGCACATCGAGTTGTCTTGCGCTGGACAAAATCTTCGGCCCCGTTTGTGTCCGGGCCAAGTCGATGAAGTGCGTCCGCTCTTTCTGCATCGCCGCGCGCGCGGTAGCATGGAGGCACTATGCGAGCCATCCAGATCGACCGTACCGGCGGCGCCGAAGTGCTTCAGCTCCGCGATCTGCCCACACCCGAGCCCGGCCCCGGCGAGGCCCTGATCCATATCGAGGCCTGCGGCGTCAACTTTATCGACGTATACCTGCGCGAGGGGCGCTACGCATCGCCGTTGCCATTCATCCCAGGACAGGAGGCGGCAGGCGTAGTGGTCGCGCTCGGTCCCGAGGCTGCCGCGCGCGTTCCTTCGATCCAGGTAGGCGACCGGGTTGCGTGGTGTGGTGTGGCAGGC
>JAJZDL010000195.1 GCA_021851465.1 Acidobacteriota bacterium | reverse complement strand
CACTCACCTTACCCCGCGAAATGCAGAAAGGGGGGGATGGGGGGGGTCTTAATATAGACTATTAAATATATACTTTCGCGCCCGCCGCCCACGCCAAGAAGAACCCGCACGCCAAAGGAATGCGCTCACTCAAGTGCATCCGATTCCGCTGGGCCTCAACCGCTCTGCCCGTATGTCGCCTGCGGCCCGTGCTTGCGGAAGTAGTGCCGGTCCAGCAGCGACTGGCTTACGCCCTCCGCGCCCGGCCTCAGAGTCAGCGTCCGGCAGGCCATGCGCGCCACCGCCTCCAGCACCACGGCATTGTGCGCGGCCTCGTGCGCGTCCCTGCCCCACACGAACGGCGCATGTCCGGCAACCAGGCACGCGGGCACGGCCAGCGGGTCGATCGCGGAATGCTCCGCCGTGGCCGCAAACCGCGCCACAATCGCCATGCCCGTCTCATGCACATAGCGCCCGCCGATGGCCTGGTCCGTCAGCGGCGCGGTACACGGAACCGGCCCATAAAAGTAGTCCGCGTGCGTCGTGCCCAGTGCCGGGATCGCCATTCCCGCCTGCGCAAAGCTCGTCGCATACTCCGAGTGCGTATGCACCACCGCGCCGATCGTCGGAAACTCGCGGTACAGCAGCGTGTGCGTGTCCAGGTCGGACGACGGCTTCAGAGTGCCCTCGACGACCCTACCGTCGAGGTCGGTGACTACCATCTGCTCCGGCCGCAGATCCTCGTAGTCCACGCCCGATGGCTTGATCACCACTAGGCCCTCCGCGCGATCCACGCCCGAGGCATTGCCAAACGTGTACAGCACAAGCCCGCGCCGAACCAGTTCAAGGTTGGCGTCGAGTACGGCGGTGCGAAGTTCTTTAAGCAACATAATATTAAGAGAATAGTACGGTTCGAGCTTCCAGGTTCGCAGCTCGCGCCCCGTGGCCGCTCCTTCGGTGTCAGCGCCGGCTGAGAAAGTAAAGCAGAAACATAACCAGCGTGACAATCGCGCTGCCCGGCCACACCCACCAGCCGCCTTCGCTGCTGTAACCGGCAACGAGGCAGCCCGAAAGTCCCGCGCAGAGCACAAAACCCGCGCCAAGAACCGCTGCAGCCTGGCCACTCCTCATCGCCGCCTCACTACCGCAACTGCCTCTCTTCGCTCGATTTCAGCCGCACAATGCGGTCCACGGCATACGGCGCGCGGTGCCCCGGCGTGTGGTAGTGGCGCACCTGCAGCTCGCCCAGCAACCCGATCCCAAGCATCTGGATCCCCGCAAGAATCAGCACGCCCGCGACGACGAAGATCGGCCCATGCGCCAACATCACGCTGTAGCCGGTCGTCACCTTCAGCACCAGAAGCCACGCTGCCAACCCGCTGCCGCCCAACATCCCTAGCGCTCCGATCGTCCCGAAGAAGTGCAGCGGGCGCGTCATATAGCGCAGCAGAAAACGGATCGTCAGCAGGTCGAAGCACACACGCACCGTGCGCGACAGGCCGTAGTGGCTCTGCCCGTGCTGCCGCCGTGGGTTGGAGATCGGCACCTCGCAGATGCTCGCGCCATACCAGCTCGCCAGCGCAGGGATAAAGCGGTGCATCTCGCCGTACAGCGGAATGTTCTGGATCACCTCTCGCCGGTATGCCTTGAAGGTCGTCCCAAAGTCGTGAATGCCGACGCCGGAGATGCGCGCCACAATCCAGTTCGCGCAGCGCGACGGAATGCGCCGAAACAGCAGGTTGTCCGCTCGATGCGTCCGCCAGCCGCTCACCACGTCGTACCCCTCCTCCAGCCGCGCCAGAAACTCCGGAATCTCCTCCGGCGCATGCTGCAGGTCCCCATCCATCGAGATCAGCATCTCCCCCCGCGCGTGGTCGAACCCAGCCGCCAGCGCCGAGGTCTGCCCAAAGTTCCGCCGCAGCTTCACCACCATCACGCGGCTGTCCACCGCCGCAATCTCCTCCAGCAGGCGATACGTCCGGTCGCGCGAGCCATCGTCCACAAAGACCATCTCGAACGAATCGCCCACCTGCTCCATCACCAGTTTCACCCGGTCGTAGAGCGCGGTCACGTTCTCCTCTTCGTTGTGGAACGGGACGACAATGGAATACTTCGGCATTCTAAAATGATACGCCCACCGCGCTGCGCGGTCGAAAGGGCACAGAACACCAGTGGGCCATGCCCCAGGAGCGTACACGGAAGACTTGTGAAGTGCTTCTCCAGCCGCTCAGGGAACCAAATCAGGTTCGCAAATCGAAACCCCAACCGGTTTTGCCTCGACGAGGCAGACTGCGCTGCTTGAAAATAAGCCACAGTGGCCATCTGTTGGGCGGTGTGCAAGGTGAGGCAATGAAGCGAATCTTCGGGGTCCTTATGGTTGCGGTTGTGGTCGTCTCTGGCGCCGCATGGTTGGTCCACAGGGCAAAGGTTCGCGCCCTGCGGAGCGGAGAGGTCTCTGTGCGCGACCGGAACGGCGGCAAAACCAGGCTGACGACTGCCGCGACAGCCACCGGCAACCAAGCCGCTCAGATCGGAAGCCAAAACGGCCAGCCAACTGTGGCCAACCTGTCCCAGGCAGGAAACAGCCAGACCGCCGCGACAGCCCAGAGCGGCCAGCTCGCGCTGCCCACCTCCGATTCCATCCGCCGAAATCCGCCCAACGGGACGGTCTTCGCAGGTGCCGGAAAGTACCAGCTCTACCGCCAGGGCGACATCACATGGCGGTTGGACACTGACAACGGAGGTGCCTGCATCCTCTTCGCCACCGAGGCCCAATGGCGCAGATCGCTGGTCTACAATCACGGCTGCGGCGCCACTTGAGCAGGGCCACTGGCCCTGCAACACGCTCGCACTGAGTGGCCATGGTCGCGTCGAAACACAGCCCACGCGGCCATCGCGCGCGGCACGGCAATCTCCCTCCTGCCGGTAGCGACGGAATCGCCGGAGCAGGCCAACCACGCCCTCAGCGCAATGGATGCTCCTCGACTGGATACGATAGAGTGCCAGTAGGGGCCTTTATCATGCGCATCGCTTATCTCGACTGCTTTGCCGGAATCGCGGGCGACATGTTTCTCGGCGCGCTGATCGACGCCGGGGTTCCGGTGGAGGTCTTGCAGAATGCGACCGAAGCACTTGGGTTGGGTGCAAGCCTGCGGATCGAGCGTGTGGATCGCAGCGGGATTGCCTGCACCAAGGTCCATGTCTTGGTGGATGGCCATCTGGCAGAGGCCCACACGGAACCGGAGCACAGGCACGGCACGCAGGCGCACGCCGCGCCGCAGCCACAGCAACAGCAGCCACTGAAGAGCGCGGGCCACACGCACCAGCCGAAGACTCAGCATCTGCACAAGGCCGGCCACGCGCATAGCTCCGATCGCGGGGCCGCGCAAACTCATCCACACGAACACGCTCACGCGGAGGGCGAGCAGCATTCGCATGCGGAGGACAATGCGCATTCACACGCGCACGGGCGCTCCCTGAGCGCGATCCGGCGATTGATCGAAGCGGCCCCGCTCGCCGAGCCGGTGAAGCGGACGGCGATCCGCGCCTTCGAGCTGCTGGGCCACTCCGAGGCGAAGATCCACAACGTGCCGGTCGAGCAGATCCACTTCCACGAGGTGGGCGCCGTGGACGCAATCGTGGACATCGTTGCGGCCAGCGCGGGCATTCACCATCTGAACATCGGCGCGTGGCACTCGTCAGCAATCAACGTCGGCGGCGGCACGGTGGTCTGCGCGCATGGAACCTTTCCCGTCCCCGCTCCGGCGACCGCCGACCTCCTCCGCGGCCTGCCCACCTACTCAGCGCATGTGCAGAAGGAGCTCGTGACGCCGACTGGTGCGGCGTTGCTGCGTGCTCTCGCTCCCGCCTTCGGACCGCAGCCGGCGATGCGCGTCGAGCGCATCGGCTACGGCGCAGGCACGCGGAACACGAAGGACTTTCCCAACGTCCTGCGCCTGAGCATCGGCGAGGCCGGCGAGGCAGACGCAACCGGCGTCCACTCCCATGCCGCGGACTGCGAGACGGTCACGGTGCTGGAGACGGCGTTGGACGACCTCTCTCCGCAGGTTCTCGCCTACGTCGCAGAGGCCGCGCTGGCGCAAGGCGCGCTGGACGCGATGCTGGCGCCGGTGATTATGAAGAAGGGGCGGCCGGGCACTCTTCTCACCGTCCTATGCAACCCCTCCGACAGCCCGGCGATGGAGCGCCTGATCCTGGCCGAGACAACCACGCTAGGCGTGCGCATCCGGCAGGAGCGGCGCTCGTGCCTGGAGCGCAGCCACGCCTCCGTCAACACGGCGTACGGCGAGATCCGCATCAAGGTCGGCTCGCTGCACGGCGAGACGCTGAACGCCGCGCCCGAGTTCGAGGACTGCCGTGCCGCCGCGGCCAAACATCGGGTCGCCATCAAGCAGGTGCAGCAGGCCGCCATCGCCGCATATCTGCAAGCGGGCAACGCGCGGCAGGACGGGGCGCGAACGCGATGACATCCTCCGCGCTCCTCGAACTGCTCGCCGCTGTGGAACGCGGCTCGCTCACGCCGCAGGCGGCTGCGCAGCGGCTGGCTTCGCTGCCCTTCGAGGACCTCGGCCACGCGCGCGTGGACCATCATCGCAGCCTGCGCGTCGGCCTGCCCGAGGTGGTCTTCGCGGCGGGCAAGACGCCGCAGCAGGCGCTGGCGATCTTCAGCAGCCTGGCCGCCGACGGCGTGGACGTGCTGGCCACCCGCGTCGATCCCGCCACCGCCGAGGCCATAACCGCACACCATCCGGCGGCCATCTACCACTCTGTTGCGCGCACCGTTGCCCTGCGCCAGGCACCCGAAACAGCCGGGCAGCACGGACACATCGCCGTGATCTGCGCGGGAACCAGCGACCTGCCCGCCGCAGAGGAAGCGGCCACCACAGCCGAGACCTTCGGCGCGCGCGTCACCCGGCTCTACGACGTTGGCGTCGCCGGGCTGCACCGCCTGCTCGCGGTGCGCGACGAGATGCACTCGGCCCACGCAGTCATTGTCTGCGCGGGCATGGAGGGCGCGCTGCCCTCCGTCGTCGGGGGCCTGGTCGCGGTGCCTGTGATTGCTGTGCCAACCTCGGTCGGATACGGCGCTTCCTTCGGCGGCGCAACC
>JAJZDL010000194.1 GCA_021851465.1 Acidobacteriota bacterium | reverse complement strand
GAATTGGACTGTGGGAATGTGAAAGGGCGTGAAGTCTCCGCCGAGCTCCGCGTTGATGCGGCGGCTGCGGTCGGAACGAAGCTCGACGACCTTGCCGCTCACGACCGTGCCTTTAGGGAGCAGCAGTTTGTTGTCGGCGAAGATGGGGTAGAGCAGGCGGGCGCGAATGGCTTCTCCGGCGCGCATGGGATAGTTGCGGTCGATTGTGAGAGCGAGAGGCGTGCTCGCGGGAAGCGTGCCCGCCTCGGTCTGGCTGAACGAGGCGACGGGCAGCAGGATGAGCGTAACGGCGACGGCGCATCGAAGGTTCATCTTGCTCGATCTTAGATGAATTGAAGCATGCCGTGGAACTTTGGCCGCCGAAGAGAGCAACGCCGTGGCGCTGGGCCACGGCGTTCTGTGTCGATGTGTTGTTCGTGGACGTCTATCCAAGTTCGGCGAGGCTCTTGGCCCCGAACTTGAGGAACCACGGGCTAGCGGCTTCCAGGGCCATGTTGACGTTCTTGATGTTCTCCACGCCGGTCGATTCCAGCCAGTCGCGGAAGGCCTGCTCGCCCTGCTTGGCGTAGATGGCGATGCCATCCTTCCAGGTTGCTCGTCCGCAGAGTACGCCGTTGAACTTGGTTCCCGACTCGCCCGCCAGCTCCAGGGTCTCGATGAAGACCGGGTTGGAGACACCCGCCGAGAGATAGATGAAGGGCTTGTGGGTGACGGATTCGGCGTCGCGGAAGTGCTGCAACGCCTCGGCGCGGGTGTAGGCGGCCTCGCCACCCTTATTGGCCTTGGTGCCGGCGACGTACTCCATGACGATGGGGACTTCGACCTTCAGCACATCGACGTTGTAGCGTGCCTTGCCGAACTCGGCCATTGCGCCGGAGACGATGGAGGGCTTCTTCCTGGCGTACTCGACGGACTTCTCGTTGCCGCCCTCGGCGTCGTAGCCGACGAACTCAAGGAAGAAGGGAATGTCGTGTGCCAGACACTCGTCGCCGATGCGCTCGATCCAGGCCTGCTTGAGGTCGTTGATCGCCGTCTTCTCGAATGGGGTGTAGTAGAGCAGGATCTTGATGCAGTCGGCCCCGGCTTCCTTCAGGCGGCGGACGGACCAGACGTCGAGCAGGTCGGGCAGGCGGCCAGCGGTCTGCGCGTCGTAGCCGGTCTTCTCGTAGGCCAGAAGGAGGCCCTTGCCGTGGCGGTGCTTGCTGGCGGGCAGGCCGTACTCGGGATCGAGCAGGATGGCCGAGGCGTGCTTGCAGAGCACATCGGTGACCAGCGTCTTGAAGACTTCGAGGTCGTGGCCGGTGGCCTCGGCTCCGCGCTCCTTGGCGAGCGACTTCTGTAACGAACCGCGCTGGTCCATGGCGGCGGCGGCGATAACGCCGCGCTCATTGGAGACGGTCTTTAGTCCTGCGAGTTTTCCGGGGGTCAGCTTCATGGTGCAGTGTTCTCCTGTGTCGCGCTTGTGTGCGGGTCGATCTTTATCTGCAATTCTACACAGCCTGCACCGTTGTAAATGTGACGGCGATTACGCTACTGGACGATTGCGTGGCGGGCGCGGACGGGAGGGCGCGAAAGTATATATTTAATAGTCTATATTTACCCCCCCCATCCCCCCCTTTCTGCATTTCGCGGGGTAAGGTGAGTGTTTTCTGGGGATCCAGGGCAAAGTATAGAGGATAAAGACTTTGTGCGTAAGCCGATTGGATTCAGCGGCTTGCTGGGTGGTGCTGGCGGCAAAGTATTCAATCGGAGGGGATTGCAGCTAAAGTATTGGCAATAGAGGGCTTATGGTGACGAGCCGCCATGGGCTTTTGGGGGATGATGCTCAGGCTTCGCGGCGGCCGAGGGTTATAGGGCGGGCCTTCAGCCCGCGGACGGGTTCGCGGCGGCCTTCTGGGCCTTCGGCCCAGGCTAGGGCGCGCCGTTGGCGCTTTGACTGGGTGGCTTGCGCAGGGTGCGATTGGCTGAGCTGGCTTGAGGGTCGTCGGTTGTCAATAAATTACATATACCTACACATTATAAATGTGTTATTGCGCGTCGTGGGGCATCTGGTGCCGGAAAAATGCGGGGATTCTTCGCTGCGCTCAGAATGACAAACTTCAAGATAGCTTCGCACAGAATGACAGTTTAATTTCGATCTACAAGTTCTATTTTACCAAGTGGAGGGAAACTACTATGCCAACTTTTTGGGGATATTTTTGGGGTGGAAGTGGTTTTGATTATGGTGGTTGATGGATTTGGAGGGCGGGGTGGGGGTTTGACAGGGGTTGCGGGGGCGAGCGCATTTGAAGATCGTTCAGGGCAAGAGAGCCGATTCCTGAGCGGTAAGCTGACAGCTCAAATCGAGAGAGGCTCGATCTCTGAGAGGTGAGCTTGCAAGGGACGTGCCCCTGATGCAAGACAAGGGCAAAGGCTGGGGATTGTTTGGAGAACGGGGCGGGCGGTTGGGTGAGGCGGAGAGCGTCGGGGTCCTTCGACTCCGCCTCCCGCGATGAGGCTGCGGGAGGCTCCGCTCAGGATGACGGCCGGTGGGGGTGGGGGCAGCGTGGGCCAAGGCAAAGGCTGGAGATTATTGGGAGAACGGGCCGGGCGGTTGGGGTGAGGCGGAGAGCGTCGGGGTCCTTCGACTCCGCCTCCCGCGATGAGGCTGCGGGAGGCTCCGCTCAGGATGACAGGCTTAATGCAGATGGCCGGTTGAATGCAGATGATAGGTTGAACGCGTACGGTGCGATCAGGAGGACAACTAAAAGATGCAGGGATTCTTCCCCTGCGACAAGCTCAGGGGCAGGATGACAAGTTATAGGGTATCGGCGCTGCGCTCAGAATGACAGCGGTTTAGGGTGTGGGAGCGCGGGGTGACGGCGGTAGGGGCGATGACGGTGGGGGAGCGGGGTGACGGCAGTGAGGGTGGAGATGGCGCAGCGGGGGCGATCTCTGCTGGACGGAGTGAGGGACGGTTATTGCTTCCACCAGACGCTGGTGGTATAGGCGAGGCAGAGAGCGGCCAGGGCGATGAGGGCGGGCAGGAAGCCGATGAAGAGGCCGTGCCAATATGCGCCGACTGCGATTCCAAGGGCCAACATGCCGATCTTGAAGAGGCCGGCTTGCCACCATTTCATTGTGAAGTCTTTGAATCGGTTCATGGGCGGTCTCCGATTGCGAAGAGTGAATGGAGCAGTGTACCGCGTTGCGAACAAGATGCGGGGTGGCCTTAACTCCTCGTTAAACTCCGGGCCAGAATGACGACTTATTTGACGATAGGGTAACCCTGCCAGATGTATTCGAGGGCTTCGGGGAGGAGTTGGGCGCGGACGGCCCGGTCTGTGTGTCCGGCGTTCTCGGCAAAGACAAACTGGTAGTGATATCCCTTGGCGGCGAGGACGCGGGCCATGTTCTCGTTGGCTACAACCCAGTCGTGCATATTGTCGCGCAGTGCGTTGTCGTTGTAGTTGTCGCGGTCTCCGACCTCCATCCAGATGCGCAGGGGCTTGGCGGGCGAGTTGGGGATGAGGTGTTCGTGCAGCTCCCATGCACCGTGTGGCGCGAGGTCGCTGTGGGGCCACTGTTGGTTGACGAAGGTGCCGGAGCGGGTGAGGACTCGGTGGTACCACTCCGGGTGGTACCAAGCCATCGCCATGGCGCAGGAGCCGCCGGAGCTGGCTCCCATGGTGGCGCGGCCGTCGGGATTGTCTGTGAGCATGACGTTGGCCGCTTTCTCGGCGAGGGGGAGGACTTCGTACTGGACGAACTCGGCGTATTTGCCGGACATGGTGTCGTACTCGATGCCGCGTTCGCTGCCCTGGGCGTCACCGCCGCCGTTGCCGATGGAGATCGCGACCATGACGGGAACGCGGTGTTGTGCAATGAGGTTGTCGAGGACGGTGAAGAGACCGCGGTCGATTCCGTCTGTGCCGACGATAAAGGGTGCGACGGTGCCCGGGACGTACTGTTTAGGGACGTAGACGGCGACGTGGCGGGTGTAGGGAGCGGGATGGCTGGTGGTGACGATCATGCGGGTGGGATCGGCGGGATCGGCGGCGCCGAAGGTGTTGGGGTCGCGCGCTATGCCGGGGTAGTACTTGCTGTCTGCCGAGTTCATGGTGAACTCGTAGACGGTGCCCTGGGGGACACCGGGTTGGACGGCCATCTCCGGGGAGGGTTTGTGTGTGGGGCCGAGGATGAAGTTGCCGTCGGCGTTGGCGGGCGGGACGCCGGGGAGGACGTGGAGATTTGGGAGGGTGCGGAGACGCTGACGGCGATCAGTGCGCCGAGGAGTGGGAGGAGCAGGGGACGGGGCATTGGGCGACACCTTTGGACGGGCCGGATCGGGAAACGCTTTGACGATTAAATAGCATCTTATTGTCAGGGTTTGCGAGTACAATCTTGCCACTCTCGGCCTTTCCTCCATTGGAAGGCTGGGGTTGATCGCACCGAGGAGGCCGATATGACAACCACCAACGCAGCACCCGTTAAATGCGCACGCATGGCCTGTACTTGCATGGCCCCTCCGGGCAAGAAGTACTGCTCGACGCACTGCGAGGACACAAAGAGCCTGACAGCGCTGGCCTGCCATTGCGGCCACTACGGTTGCGACGAGAAGGCCGTGGCGGCGTAGATCGAGATTGCGGTGGCTGGTGGCAGGCGTGGCGATGTGTTGGATCCGCTGGTCGGGTGCCGTATGCGTCCGATCGCGACGTGGCGCAGGTGTCGCCGCCTGGAGGAAAAGATGTGTTCTGGATGTGTAGTGACGGTTGATGTACGGACTGCGATGAAGGTTACGGAGAGGTGTCGCCAAGGGGCGAGACACGGTATACTTGGACTGTGACTGAGAACACATCTGCGACTGAGACGATGACTGTTACTGAGAGTGCACTGGATCACACCGGACTGGAGCAAGCGGGTGCCGCGATTTCGACCAAGCGGGTACTGCTACTGAAGCCTCGGGGGTTCTGCGCGGGGGTGGTGCGCGCGATCGACATCGTGCAGATCGCTCTGGAGACGTTTGGCGCGCCGATCTACGTTCGCAAGGAGATCGTGCATAACAGCTATGTTGTGACTGACTTAGCGAAGAAAGGCGCGATCTTCGTAAACGAACTGGACGAGGTGCCGGAGGGCGCGCGGGTGATCTA
>JAJZDL010000193.1 GCA_021851465.1 Acidobacteriota bacterium | reverse complement strand
AGCCGCGCAACCATGTGCAGGCGCTCGGCCAGGGCCTGCGCAGCCAGAAGCGGATACTCCCGCTCGCGCAGCTCCGAGTAGTCGAAGTCCACCGCAAGCGAGAGAAGGTAAACCGCAATTGCATCCGAGAAGGCCGCCTCGATGTACTCCGTCCTGGCCTTCTCGTCGATGCGCGGCCTGCCATCGCGCTGCGTCGCTTCTCCTCTGCCAACGGCCTGGGCACGGCCCTCCCACGCGTCCAGGCTGGTCTCGCCACGCACGTCAGCCACGGCCTGGCCCCACACCAATGCGCTGAAGCTCTCCGGCACGCCCGCCGCGTCCACAAAGGCGCGCCCCACGTTGATGAAAAACTCGAAGGCCAGTGAGAAGCGGTCGCTCAGCAGCCGCGTCGAGATGAAAACCCCTTCGCGCCCCTCTGTGCCCACGCCTGCGTCCCTGCCCAGTTCAACGTTCCGATGGCAGATGGCCAGCTCGGCCAGCTCCGCGCTGTACGCCGGCGAGATCGTCGTCTCCTCGTTGCCGCCGCGATGGCCGATCGGCGCGCTCCCACGCCCCCCCGCCAGCGCCAGCGGAATAAAGTAGTAGGTCGTGCGCGCCAGCGCAGCCGCAATCGCCGCAGGCACCGTCTGCACCATCCGCACCAGGTCGGCGTCCTCCACGCCGGTCTCGCCGTACGCCGCAAACGCAATCCCGTTGGGCGCGCGGCGCACAGCCGCCTCTCGCGCCACCTGCGCGGCCTGCACCAGCCCGTCTTGCACCCTCTCAGCCATCGCTTGCACGCCTTCCGCCATAAGACGGTATTCTACCTGTATGACGCTCTCTTCCCCTACACCGGCGCGCGCAGCCACTCAATCCGTCGGCACGGCTACCCTCTGCGGAGTGCCACTCGGTGGCCTCGGTTGGTTCGCCAGCCTGCTCATGAGCGTCGCCTCCGGCTTCATGGCCTTCTTCGCCGCCACCTTCTGCGCCATCGTCTTCATCCTCATCTACAACTCCGCGGCGCACGGCTCCATCGACTTTTCATTGAGCTATCGCCGCGTCGGCCTCCCCATCGGCCTCATCGTCATGGCGCTCGCACTCGGCTACCTCGGCACCCTCTGGCTCAGGCGAATCCTACGCCGCAACTGATCCGGCACAGCGAAAAGCACGCTTCTTCGGTGGGATTCTGTCGGTGGACCCCCGATTGCTATATTGTCATTCTGAGCGCAGCTAAGAATCCCCGTATTTTTCTGGCAGCGCCACGGTATTCACCATGGCCGGAATGTTCTAAGCCCCAACCGCCGCGTGCTTTTCGCCGATCGCGCTCGTCCTCTCCCCGCTCATCCACCCCAGCGCCTGCGCCAGGTACTCCTTCATCTCCTTGCGCTCCACGATCGCATCCAGGAACCCATGCTCCAGCAGGAACTCCGACCGTTGAAATCCCTCCGGCAGCTTCTGCCGCGTCGTCTGCTCGATCACCCGCGGCCCCGCAAAGCCGATCAACGCGCCCGGCTCGGCGATGTTCAGATCGCCCAGCATGGCGAAGCTGGCCGTCACACCGCCCGTCGTCGGGTCGGTCATCACCGAGATGTAGGGAATCTTTGCGTCGTCCAGCCGCGCCAGCCCCGCGCTGATCTTCGCCATCTGCATCAGCGATACGATCCCCTCCATCATCCGCGCGCCGCCCGAGGCCGCCACAATGATCAACGGGTGTCGAGTGGCCAGCGAGCGGTCCACCGCCCGTGCAATCGTCTCGCCCACCACCGCGCCCATGCTGCCGCCGATGAAGCCGTACTCCATCGCGCTCACCGTCACCGCGTGCGGCCCCAGCATCCCCACTGCGTTCACGATCGCGTCGTTCAGCCCGGTCTTCTTGCGCGCCTCATCCAGCCGATGTCGATAGCGCTTCAGGTCGGTGAACTCCAGCGGGTCGGTCGAGCGCAGCTCCAGATCCACCAGCTCGTACCCCGGCTCCAGCAGCATCTCGATCCGCCGCCGCGCCCCAATGTAGAAGTGGTGCCCGCACTTCGGGCACACGTTCAGGTTCGCCTCCAGGTCTTTTTTGAAGATCGCCTGGCGGCAACCGACGCACTGCTTCCAAAGCCCTTCGGTGCGCACCGTCTTCTGCGCATCGTTGACGATCTCGTTGTCTTCCCGCTTGAACCAGGTCATCCGGCTTCCCTCTTCAAAACCTCTACCGCTGCCGCTCTATTGTATCGGGAGTGGGTGGTTTGGCGCAGTTTAGCTCCGCGCCTAGTCCGCCTTCCCCAGGCCTCAAAAATAAATCCGAGCGAATCGCCAACTCGCGCGTCTGTGCTGTAGAAGGTATAAATGGACGCGATCGGGGAACACAGCTTGCAATGGTTTGCGACAGAGCAGGTTGCGGAGAGGGTCGAAGCCGTGCCCGATCTGGGCGAGCTGGTGCGCGAGCACTCCGGGCTTCTCTATCGCGTGGCGCTCTCGCTGGTGCGCAATCCCTCCGAGGCGGAGGACGTGGTGCAGGACGTCTTCGTGCGCGTGCTGCAACGTCGGCACGAACTGGCCGGCATCGTCGATCTCAGGCCGTGGCTGGTGCGCATTGCGTGGCGCCTGGCGCTGGATCGCAGCCGCCGCATCCGTCCACAGCAGATGGATGACATTTTTGCCGCAGCCCTGGTCTCCGCCGATCTGCCCGCCGACGAGGCGCTGGCCGAGGCGACGCGCATCGCGCAGGTGCTCGCCGCGATGGAAAAATTGCCGAAGAAGGAGCGCGAGGCGTTGCTGCTGTCGGCGATGGAGGAGCTGAGCACGGCGGAGATCGCCGCGGTAATGGGCAAGAGTGAATCCAGCGTTCGGTCGCTGCTCTTTCGCGCCCGCGCTCACCTCCGCCAGCGCCTGAAAGATTGAGGAATTGAGGCATTGAACGACTTATGGAACCCATATAGATCCAACGATGACTTGTCATTCTGACCCTGAGCTTGTCGCAGGGGAAGAACCTCCGCATTTTGCTCATAGTATTTTGCTCGTAGCGCGACGCTCTACAAAATCTCATAAAGACTCCAAGGAGGAGCGATGCAGAACGATCGTATAAATCGCGACGAGAGGATCGACAACGCCCTCGCGGCCCTGCGCGCCGCCGTCCCGCCCGATGGGATGCAGGCGCGCATCGAAGCTCGAATCGCAGAGCGCGTGCAGCAAGCCGCGTCAGTGGCCGAGTTTCGCTGGCGCGATCTGCTGACCGGCTCCACGCTGGCTGGTGCGTGGGGTCGCGGGGCCGTCAGCGGGGCGGCGACGGCGATGCTGATCGCCGGCGTCGCGCTCTTTGCCGGCCATCTGGCGCGGGTCCACCCGGAGCTTGGGCGGTCTGCAACGAGAGAGGGAACCGCATTGCGCAATCCCGCGTCGGCGGCCACGCCGGTTGCGGCCACATCGCAGAACGCGCCCGCGAGTCAGGCCCTCGCCAACCCGTGCACTGCTCCGAAGGTGCTGCGCGCGCGTAGCGCCGCCGTTCGCTACAGCGACATGCTGCGCGCCCAGGCCCTGGCCGCAGTCAATGCGCCGTCGCATCCAGCGCCCGTTCTTCCCTTGACCGCGCAGGAGCGGGAGTTGGCGGAACTGGCGCGCACCGCCAGTCCAGCGCTTCTGGTCTCGCTCACCCCCGACGCGCAGGAAAGGTCGGAGGCACAGGATGAGGCGCAGTTCAACAAGTTCTTCACGCCGCCTCCCACTCCGCCGCAGCCTGAGTACAGCGATCCCACAACAACGAATCCAAACCAATCGCAACTATAAAAGGGAGAACGAAGATGAAGATCGCACGCAACATCTCCGCAGCAACCATGGCCCTGGTTTTGAGCGCATTCGCATCCGCATACGCACAGCCCGCGCCCGCAACCGCGAAGGCCGCCGAGCACACCGCCATCGCCGGGCCGAGCGCAGAGGCTGCCTCCGCAAGGCCGAACGCCGACACCTTCCCCGAGCGCACCTTCTACCTGACCAATGTCTCCTCGCCGGCCGACGCCAACGAGATCGTGACCGCACTGCGCAACGCTCTTCCCTCAAACGACAAGATTTTTCTGGTATTCAACCAGAACGCAATCGTTACTCGCGCCAGTGCCGACGATGACGCGCTCGTGCAGAAGATCCTCAGCGATCTCGACCGTCCCCAAAAGAACTACCGCCTCACCTACACGGTCACCGAGATGGATGGGAGCAAGCAGATTGGCACACAGCACTACGCCATGATCATGACCTCGGGGCAGGAGACGTCGTTGAAGCTGGGCAACAAAATTCCAATAGCCACCGGCTCCTACAGCTCTGGCGGAGCAACCGCCGTCCAGACCCAGTTCACCTACGTCGACGTAGGCATGAACTTCACCGCGACCCTGACGGCGATGGGGGAGAACGCCATGCTGAAGTCCTCCGTCGAAGACTCCAGCGTCGCGCCGGAAAAGTCCACCATAGAGGGAGTCACGGAGCCGATCGTCCGCCAAGCCTCGCTGAAGGGGGAATCGCTGCTCGCTCCCGGCAAGCCCGTACTGCTCGGATCGGTGGACATCCCCGGCAGCACCGGCCACCTGAACATCGAAGTCGTCATGCAGCCGCTGCCCTGAGCTGTGCGCTCAGCTTATCCGTCCGTGGAGCAGCAGCAACTATAACTCCGCCGTATCCGGCAACCATATGCAAGTATTCAGATAACGGAGCACGAAATGAAAGCAGACCTCTATACCAAGGCTGTACTCACACTGATCGCAGTCATGCTGTCGGTCGTCGCCTTCAATCAGTTCGCCAAGCCAGTCCCGGCACTCGCCGCCTCCGAACAAACTCAATTCGCACTTGATACGAACGGAAGTTTCTACCTCTACACCGAAAGCGCCGACGGCAACGGTGAAGTCAAACGATACGATTTTTCCGGACGGCTTAATACAGTGTGGCATCTAAACGATCGGCCTGGTTCCGTGACGGTGTATTACGGTGACGGAAACTACCCGAAACAAAAAGAACTTTCGCCACTATCTCCACTCCCCTAGCTTTCATCAGGCTGTGCGGGGTGCCTGTAGATGATCAAGACGTTGTTCCGCTGTCGGAGCGGCTGATGGGCGGCCTGTAGTTGAGGCTACCATGGGGTCTTTGCAGGTTGTAGTAATCGGTCCATGGCTTGAGCGAGGCGTCTCG
>JAJZDL010000006.1 GCA_021851465.1 Acidobacteriota bacterium | reverse complement strand
TTCGGGGGGCGGGGTGGGGGGTTGACAGGGTTGCGGGGGTGGGGGAAAGGGCAGAGGCAAAGGCAGAGGCTGGAGATTGTTGGGAGAACGGGGCGGGCGGGGGTGGTTTGGCGGAGAGCGTCGGGGGCCTTCGACTCCGCCTCCCGCGATGAGGCTGCGGGAGGCTGCGCTCAGGATGACAAGCCGGTGGGGGTGGGGGCAGCGTGGGCAAAGGCAAAGGCAGAGGCAGAGGCAAAGGCAAAAGCAAAGGCAGAGGCAAAGGCAAAGGCAAAGGCTGGAGATTGTTTGGAGAACGGGACGGGCGGTTGTGGTGAGGGGAGAAAGGCGAATGCGGGGTTCTTCCCCTTCGACGATCTCAGGGTCAGAGTGACAAGCCTCTGTCCAGAAACTACAGAACCGGCGCTCAACGAGGAAACAGGCAACGACGAAATACGGGGATTCTTCGCTGCGCCCATCTGGTCGATATAGGGAACTGTCGGCATTGTTCTCTCAAACTCCTTTATTTACAACAACTCCGGTGCTATCATTTTTGGCATGATTCTACGGTTTATCACGCTCGCTATGGCACTGCAGAACGCGCCAGCAGCCGCGCCCCCCGCTAACTTTCTGTATTACGAATGCAAAGTGGCGATAGCCATCAACAGCAACAAGCTACGAGACCCCGACCCTACAGACTGGATGAACGCCGGAGGATGCATCTCGTATCTCCATGGATTTATCGACTCAGACCAACTATCGGCGAAGCGGCTTATTTGCGCTCCAGATGGCACCGACATGCTCCCAATTGCGGCAAACTATGTCCACTACGTCGACGCAAACCCAAACATGAAAAGCGATGACAAGCCAGCCTTTTTCGTCCTTCTATTTCTTAAAGATTCTTACCCGTGCCCATCCAAATAACGGCGTCTACTGTCCAGCCCATGTAACCGGAGCACCTATTCCCATCCCGGGCATTCCAGACCCTCCATACCCTCCATACGATCCCGCAACCGCAAATTGCAGGGGGCGCTGCCACTGCGACTGAAACGCGATCCCGGCTGTGCTCGACAGCAGACTCATAGACAAAGCCGCGCCTGGGCTGATCGTCCTCGCCGAGATCTGCATGTTGCTGGCCGAGGTGAATGACAATTCGTAAATTTTCGAGGAGAAGAACTGTTTCTGGACAGCTTCTTAAAGGATGCGGCGGTTGGGAGGACGGGGGAGATCGGATCGGCGGGGATTCTCTTCAGTTGAAGCGAGTGCGCTGAAGAGCGGCGCGGGGGGTCGATTTTGCTTCGGCTACACTGGGAAGGATCCGATGTTCATCGATGAAGCTAAAATTCGCGTCAAGGCCGGAGATGGCGGCAACGGGTGCATGGCCTTCCGGCGGGAGAAGTTCGTCCCGCGGGGCGGGCCCTCGGGCGGCGACGGCGGCCACGGCGGCGACGTTCTGGTGTCGTCCTCGCTCTCGCACAACACGCTGGTCCACTTTCGCTTCAACCCGGAGCACAAGGCGCAGCGAGGGGGGCACGGGTTGGGCTCGAACATGTCGGGCGCAGCGGGCGAGCATACCATTCTGAAGGTCCCGGTCGGGACGCTGCTGTACGACGACTCGACCGGCGAGCTGATACACGACTTTACCCGACCGGACGAGACGATCGTGGTGGCCCACGGCGGCCGCGGAGGCCGGGGCAACCAACACTTCGCAAGCAGCACGCACCAGGCCCCGCGCGAGCACGAGCTGGGCCGTGCGGGAGAAGAGCGGGCCTGCCGCCTGGAGTTGCGGCTGCTGGCCGACGCGGGCCTGGTCGGCTACCCCAACGTCGGCAAATCGACGCTGATCTCGCGCCTCTCCGCCGCGCGCCCGCGCATTGCCGACTACGCCTTTACGACGCTGGAGCCGAACCTGGGCGTGGTCCAGGTGGGCGAATTTCCCCATACAGAATCGTTCACGGTGGCCGACCTGCCGGGGCTGATCGAGGGCGCGCATCTGGGTGCGGGCCTGGGCATCCAGTTCCTGAAGCACATCGAGCGGACTAGCGTGATTGTGCATCTGGTGGATGTCTCCGACGGGGCGGACCGCGCCGACCCGGTTGGCGACTTTAGAGTCATCACGGCGGAGCTGGAGACCTTCGACCCGGCGCTCTCCGCCAAGCCGACGATCCTGGTCGCGGCGAAGATCGACGTTGCCAATCCGGCGAAGTTGAAGAAGCTCAGCGCCTTCGCCAAGCGGCGCAAGCTGCCTTTTTACGCAATTTCAGCGGTAACGGGCGAGGGGATTGAGGCGTTGAAGTATGCCGTGGCAGAGATGGTTGCGGCGCACCGGCCCAGGCCGATCGAGAGCGGGACGGGCGGCGGCGTACCAAACTCGTCAACCCCTGTGCTTGGGAAGACGGGCAAGCGCAAGCCCTCGTACCCGCCGCCCGCTCCGCGCGCGCGGGGCCGGGCGCGGTAGGCAGGGAAACACCCACCGCATCCAGTCTCGTTCGGACGATTCACAGATAAAAATTGGAAGGCCACAGTTCCGATCGCGTATATTGCGGTGTAAATCATTTCGATCACGGGACGCCTATGAAACTGCATCGGTTGATCCTCTTTCTTGCTACTGCGATCCTTACCACGACGGCCCATGCGCAGGTCGGCATCTATGGGATATTTGATTCGACCCACGTTTCCACGAGCAACTCCGTCGAGCCCACGGCCTGGTACGAAGGCATAGGCGCAGGCACCTACTACGACTTTCTCCACTTTGGACCGGTTGGCATCGGCGCGGACTTACGAGGCGATCAGCTCTTCGGAGGCCAGCAAAAATACAGAAGCGCCCTATTCGGCATACGTCTTTCCGTCAAGCCGCCTGTCATTCCGATCAAACCTTATATCCAGGGGTCTGTCGGAGTCGGCGGCGCCAGCCAGAGCGGTTTCCACGGCGGTGCACCCACCTACAATAACAAGTTCCAATACGAGATATTCGGCGGGGCCGATCTCACCGTCGCCCCGCATTTGGATTGGCGCGTCGCCGAACTCGGATACGGCAGGATGACCGGAACCGGCAGCGGCTATCCCCCCTCCGCAGACCACCTCTTCACGGTTGACAGCGGCCTTGTGCTTCGCTTTTAGCTGACGTCCGCTTCCCCTGACAGGTCCGGCCTCTTCAAGCGGCACTCCACCATTCTTGAAGCACAACCACATCCAGTTGCGAATCTTTCTATAGACTCGATACAGCGCACCATTTGCGGTCGGACTCCGCAGGCGAGATGCGCCAGCGCCACGTTGGATTTTGAGGATTTTTCATGAAGCTTCGCACTCTCGTCGCAGTTGTCGTTCTGGCAGTTGCGACCGTCTCCGCCCATGCCCAGAGCCAAGGCAAGATCGGCGTGTATATGAATCCCGTCGCCATCCGCATCAGCAACGTGACCCCGGATGTTGGCCCGTACGCCTTTCTGGGCCAGAACTCGACCTCTCAGGTTTTCTATGGGTACTCGCTGGGCGGCTTCTACGACTTCTACCGCACCGCCGGCGGCATTGTGGTCGGGGCCGACATGCGGTTGTCCGACCTGCACGCGAACAACGCGATGCTGCGGAGCTTTCTTGTGGGCATGCGCGTCTCCGGGCAGCCGTTCAAGCGGCCGATCAAGCCGTATGCGCAGATCTCCTTCGGCGTGGGCACGACCAAGGCCCCGGTCAGCACCGTTCACATCAGCAAGGGAGATTTCGCCCTGTACGGCGGGGTCGATTACACGCTGGCGCGGCATGTGGACTTCCGGGTCTTCGAGCTCGGGTACGGCTCCCTGACCACCATCAGCAGCGCAACCGTGGGCAATGGCGGCATCCTCAACGTCCCGGCGTCTACGCAGATCAGCTTCAGCTCGGGGCTGGTCTTCCGTTTTTAGGGCGCTTTTCGGGTGTTGGCGCTTCCGGGGCGCCCGGTTTTGCCCTCCGGGGCGCGGCGGCGCCTCCCTCGGCTCAACCCCGGTTGTACCCCGGAATTCTCCTCCGATAGAAATTTGCTGACATTGGCGCTCCAGTTCTATATGCTCATCGGTGCGCCAATAAACTCCTCGCAAAAGGAACAACGATGAAACTGCGAACCATAGCTCTTGTTCTAACCGTCGCCCTCGCATCTGCTGCTGCTGCCCATGCTCAATCCGGTGCCTATCTGATGTTCGACACCCAGCAGTTCACCCAAAAGGGAGTCTTTGTGAATCCTGGGATACACGGCAACGTCGATCGTCCCTGGCTCTTCGGCGCCACCTACGGCATTTACTACGACGTCACCCATCTTCCGCATGTGGGCAAACTCAAGACCGGGCCGGTCCTGGTGGGCATCGATGCCCGCGGGGATGTGTTGCGCGACGATATCTACGGCTCTCAGATTGATCGCGAAGACGGCATCTTCAGCTTGCGGGTATCTACCAAGCGGCCCTACAAGTACAGCTACGGCTCGATTCCCTATGTGCAGGGCGGATTTGGCATCGGCCACACGCGGAACCCGTTCCGCTCCTACTACAACAACAACTTCATCTACCAAGTGAGCCTCGGCATCGACCATCCGCTACACGGCAGGTTCAAGAAGTTCGACTGGCGCGTGTTGGAGGCGAGCGCGGGATCGCTGAACAATTACCCGACCGGATACTTTACCCTGAATGGCGGGCTCGGCCAGAACCAGAGCAACTACTTGATCACGCTCAGCACGGGCCTTGTCTTCCGCATCCACTAGGGCATTTCTCAAAATAGTGTAGACCGTTCTTGGCGATTCTCCGCGACGAGCAGGCCATGGCTAAAGCATATGGGATGATCTGCGCCGGAAGTTCTTGTCGGCCTACGACCAGGGCGCAGGAACGCTTGAAGAGTTGGCGGAACGTTTCGTGGTGAGCCTGGGCTGGGCGAAGAAGATTTCGGCACAGTGGATCGCAATGGGCAGGCCTGCCGTGTGCGACATCAGCCCGGTCGCACACGGCAGGCCGGAGCGGCAGCCGAGAGGCAGGCAATCGCCTGGGGCCGAGCGCAACCCGATCTGACCTTGACGGAGTTAACTGCGAAACTGAGTCGCGAGGCCCCAGTCCAGTTGAGCCGAGGGCGGGTTGGGTACCTGGTACGAAGGCTGGGTCTGCGGCTGAAAAAAAGTCGCTCCACGCCAGAGAGTGCGACACCGAAGCCAACCTCCAGCGCCGCGAAGAGTTCGTCGCCACGATCCGGACGGTCGTGCCGGAACATCTGATCTTCCTTGACGAAAGCGGTGTTACGACTTCGATGACGCGGCCCTATGCGCGCTCCCTCTCGGGCCAGCGCATCCATGAAGCCACGCCGGGCGGCCACTGGAAAATCCTGGCCGTTCTGGGTGCGATGAGCCTTCGCGGCATGAATCGCCACGACGACCATCGAAGCGGCCACGGATACGGCGATCTTCCTGGCCTATGTCGAGCAAGTGCTCTGTCCAGCGTTGAGACCGGGGGACGTGGTGGTGATGGACAACTTGAGTTCGCACAAGGTCGATGGTGTGACCAGACGGATCGCAGCAGTTGGCGCGGAGGCGCTCTACCTGCCGCCCTGCTCGCCCCATCTGAATCCCATCGAGAAGGCTTGGGCCAAACTGAAACAGGAGCTCAGTACCGCCAAGGCAAGAACCAAAGAAACACTCGAACAGGCCATCGCTGAAGCCCTTCAGCTCATCACCCCCGATAACGCTGCCGCATGGTTCAGGCGACCCACAGCAGGCCTACAGTAAAACGGGAAACGCTCTAAAACAACTGCCTTTGGGCCTGGAGGAAGCGATCTCAGGGCCGCGTTGGCCGAAGAGCGCGTGGCCCATGGGTCGCGCGCAGCGGAGATCTCCCAATGCGACCGCGCTGGGGCGGTGCCGCAGTCTCAGCGGGCCCACCCGATGCCGCGCGGCATCGGGTGTTCTCACTGTTGATCGAAGGAGAGGACGCCGAACTTCATAATGAGCCCGGCGATCGTGGCCAGCACCAGAGCCAGCGCGGTCCACGGGGCCGCAGAGCGAATGCGCTTGCGCAGGGCCTCGATGAGCAGGATCACGGCGAAGAACGCGAGCATCAGCAGAATGCCGTCCCACTGGAAGCCGCGAGTGCCGTTCGCCCACTTGGTGATGACCGAGGGTGAGCGAAGGGTGTGCAGGGCGAGCACGGCCACAAGCGGCAGAAACTGGCCCACGAAATACGCGAGCAGAAAGAGGAAAAACTGGAGCAGCGTAAAGAACAATTTCTTGATCAAGGTGTCTCCTCGGGACGGGTGGCATGAAGTGCATTGTCCGACCCTACGATCTTAGAATGTGTCGGCGAACCTTGCGCGGCAGGCGCATCAGTCTCTGGTGAATTGGGTCTGCTGCTTCTCGCGGTGGCGCTCGATGGCGAGGGCGATGAGGCGGTCGATCAGCTTTTTGTAGGGAATGCCGCTGGCCTGGCAGAGCTTGGGATACATGGAGAAGGCGGTGAATCCGGGCATGGTGTTGATCTCGTTGAGGAAGATGCGTTGCCTCGACGTGTTGCCATACTTGCCGCTGGACGTCTTTCGCCTGCCTGTTGCCGCCGGTTCCATGAGGAAGTCGACACGGGCCAGGCCCGAACAGTCGCAGGCGCGGAAGGCGGCGAGGGCGATCTCTCGCATCTGCTTCGACTGGGACGCGGTGATCTGTGCGGGGATGATGGGGATGGAGGGATCCTCGGGCGAACCCGCATACTTTGACTGGTAGTCGTAGAACTCCCGGTTGGGAACGATCTCGCCGACCACGGAGGCCACGGGCGCTTCGTTGCCGAGGACGGCGACCTCGAACTCGCGGGGCTTGACGCCGGGGCCGCCGACACCCTGCTCGACGACCAGTTTGCGGTCGTAGCAGGCGGCCAGGTCGATGGCCGCAGCCAGCTCGCCGCGCGCGTGGACCTTGGAGATGCCGACCGAGGAGCCGAGATTGGCGGGCTTGACGAAGAGCGGATAGCGGAGAGAGCTTTCGATGAGCTTTGTGCAGCGTTTGGGGTCGGCGCGCCACTGGCTGCGCAGCAGCGTGAGGTACGGCGTCTGGGGCAGTCCGGCGGCGGCGAAGAACCGCTTCATGGCGTCCTTGTCCATGGCGGCGGCGGAGCCGAGGACTCCGGAGCCGACGTAGGCGATGTCGGCCAACTCAAAGAGACCCTGGATGGTTCCGTCTTCGCCGAAGGTGCCGTGGAGGACGGGAAAGACGGCATCGAGCGCGGCACTGAGCGGGTTGCCGGGTTGGGCAAGATCGGCGGGCGAAGTGTGTCGCAGGGAGTCCGCGGCTTGCCGCTGCGGCGGCGGCGGAGGGATGCGGAACGCCTCGCCGCAGCGCAGAACTGCGGCGGCGGCGGCAAATTCGGCGGCGGCATCGGTGTCGTCTTCCGCCGGAACGCCGGAGAGCTTCGGCATCGCAGACACGGGACCGGGAAGGAGTTGCTGGGCCTGCGTGCCGGTGAGCCAACGGCCCTGCTTGTCGATGGCGATGGGAACGACATCGTAGCGTTTGCGGTCGATTGCTTTGAGGATGGAGGCGGCGGAGAGCAGCGAAATCTCGTGCTCGCCGGAGCGACCGCCAAAGAGAATGCCGATGCGCAGTTTTTTCTTCATGGGCCTGTCTATAGAGTACGACCGAATGCCGGGCGGCGCGCTCTCGATACCCCGTCGCGACTCCAGTTTGTCATCGGTTATCCCCGCCGGATACACCGACAGGGATCTCTCCTTTGTGTTTTATGCAGGTGTTGGTCAACCGATGAAAGGCCTGCTCAGGCCACAGGGCCTGTCCGGGGGCCAGAGCATCTTTACCGATGATGTATCGCTGCGCGTTGCGAACGGAATGCGGGGACCCTCCGCTGCGCCCAGAATGACAAATTATATTTCTCTATAACAACTGCAAAAATGCTCTCAACATGGCCGGTTGCGCGACAGTTGCGGCGGGACTGAAGCCTGCCATAACAAGTACGATGAGCCATGCAGATTGGGAAGATGCGGTTTGGCGTAGAGCGCCAGGGCCCTTCGACGCGCGCTGCACGCTCTCCCAGGGCGACCCGTTTATAAGCGAAGTTGAAACTCGGGCCATCAGGGTGCGATGTCCGTGGCGGTGACGAAGCTGAGCTGGTGGATGGCGATCCAGGTCTGCTGGTAGGCGTTGAGCGCATCGAAGGAGACCGAGCGCGAGTCGCGCAGCGCGTCGAGGTAGTCGATCAGCGCGAGGCCGCCGTGCTCGTAGCTGAATCGCGCGATGTCGAGGACGTCCCTGGCCTCATCGAGATAGTGGCCGTTGTAGCGGTCGGAGAGGACCTTTGAGTTGATGTAGCCGGAGTAGGCCTGGTCCACGTCGCCGACCACCTGGTTGCGGGCGGCGGCAACGCTAAAGCGGCTGGCCTGCGCGGTGAACTTCGCCGTCTCCTTGTTGCCCTGGTTGCGGTCGAAGATGCGGATGGGGATGTTGAGCGAGAAGCCGACGGTGTTCTCCGTGCCGTTGCGGTTGTAGTCGGCCTCCAGCGTGGGATCGGCGGTTCCGTTGGCGTATGCCAGCTTGACCTGCGCATCGGCGACGGCGACGGCGGCGACGGCGGCCTTCAGGTCCGGACGCGCGGCCAGGCCCTTCTGTTCCAACTCGTCCATGGTCAGCGTCACGGGCGGCGGAACGACGTTGCCAACCACATCGAAGCTCGCACTGGGCTTTGCGATGCCAAGCAGCACCTGGAGCTGGTCGCTGGCCTGCTCGGCTGCGGTGACGGCGTTGGAGTCGTCGCTCTCGAACTGCGCAAGCTGCAGGTCGAGCCGTTCGTAGTCGAGCTTGGCGAGGTCTCCGGCCTTGTAGCGGTCGCTGCCGATGGCAAGCTCTTTTTTGTAGTCGCTGAGGTTGTCGTCGGCCAGCTTCTTGGCGGCCTTGGCGACGATGAGGTTGGTGAAGGCGGTGCGCACGGCGAGGATGGTCTGCTGCTCGGTCAACTGGAGCTGGTCGTCGGTTTGGGCGGTGGTGGAGCGGGCTGTGTCCAGCCGCCACTCGCGCTTGTTGCCGCGCTCGAAGAGGCGGCCCACGCCCAGCGCGACGAAGTAGGGATTGCTCGTGTTGTCGGACTCGGTCAGGTCGCTGCCCGAGGCTGCGAAGTAGGGGTTCTGCCGGACACCTGCTTGCAGCTCCTGCGCCTTGACGGAGAGCAGGTTCTGCCGGGCGGCGAGCAGGGTGGGGTTCTGCGCGAGCGCCAGAGCGACGGCCTGCTGCATGGTGAGCGGAGCGGCCGCGGCCTGCGGCTGGCCTTGCGCGCAGGCGGCAGTCGCGGCGGCGAAGGCGAAGAGGATTGCGAGACAACTTGCCAGGCGCAGGCCACATCTTGAGGCGAGCGGACCCGCAAGAAGAGATCCTGTGGCTGCGTTCGGATTGACGAATTTGCACGCTGGTTTCATGGCTAGTTCTCGAACTCGGTCTCGCGGACGGGAAGGATGTCGCCGGGCCGCGCGATCCAGACGTAGAGGGTGGGCAGCAGGAAGACACTGATGACCAGCGCCCCGATCAAGCCGCCGACGATAACGATGGCGAATGGACGCTGCGAGTCGGAGCCGATGCCGTGCGATGTGGCGGCGGGCAGCAGGCCGAGCGTGGCCACCAGCATGGTCATCATAATGGGGCGCAGGCGCAGCACTGCTCCCTCGATGGCCGCCTGTTCGATGGAGTGGCCACGCACGCGCATCTGGTTGATGTACTCCAGCATGATGACGCCGGTCTGCACGGAGACGCCGAAGAGGGCGAGGAAGCCGACGCCGGAGGAGACGCTGAAGTGGGTCCCGGAGAGCAGCAGAGCGGTGAGGCCGCCCACCGGCGCCATCGACACGGTGGCAAGGATCAGCAGCGCCCACTTGCCGGAGTGGAACATGGTGTAGAGGATGGTGAAGATGATGATGATGGTGATTGGCAGAACCAGCTTGAGGCGGCGGGACGAGCGCTGCTCGCTGGCGTACTCGCCGGCCCAGTCGATCTTGTAGCCGGTCGGCAGGGAGACTTGGGCGTTGACCTTGCGAATGGCCTCTTCGACGGTGGAGCCGAGGTCTCGCCCACGCACGCTGTACTTGATGGCGACGTAGCGTCGCCCGCCCTCGCGATAGATCTCCTCGGCCCCGTCTTCCATCTTGACGTTCGTCAGTTGCGCCAGTGAGACGCGCTCGCCGCTGGGCGCGAGCAGGCGAATGTTGTCGATGGCCTCCTGGGTGGAACGGTACTGCGGGAGATAGCGGATGACGACGTCGTAGCGCGCCTCGCCCTGCAGGAGCTGGGTGACTGCGTTGCCGCCGACGGCGGTCTGGATGGCATCCTGCACGTCCGCCACGTTGATGCCGTAACGCGCCGCGGCGGCGCGGTCCACCGTGTAGTCGAGGTTGGGCTGTCCCAGGACACGGAAGAGGCCGAGGTCCTGCACGCCCTTGATCTGGCCCATGATGGAGACGATCTGGTTGCCCTTGTCTTCGAGCGTCTTCAGGTCGTCGCCGTAGACCTTGACGGCGAGTTCTCCCTTGACGCCGCTAACGGCCTCCTCGACGTTGTCGGAGATGGGCTGCGAGAAGTTCCAGATGACTCCGGGCATCTTGCCGAGTTCGCGGTTCATGGCGGCGATCAGCTCGTCCTTGTTCTGATGGAAGGCGGGCCGCCATTGGTCCTTCGGTTTGAGATCGACGAAGTATTCGGTATTGAAGAAACCTGTGGTATCCGTTCCATCGTCGGGCCGCCCGGTCTGGCTGACGACCTTGGTGACCTCGGGGAATGAGTTGAGCAGAATGCGCGCCTCGTTGACCACGCGCAGGCTCTCGGTGGGGCCGGTGGAGGGCGCAAGCGTACCGCGCACCCAGATGGCGCCCTCGTCGAGGTGGGGAAGGAACTCGGAGCCGATCGCGCCGCCGAAGGCGAGGAACCCGGCGTAGACCAGTGCCAGAGATGCCAGTCCGACTGTGGTGTAACGGTGCGCGATCGTCCACCGGACTGCGCGACGATAGTGGTTGGTGAGCCAGGTCATCGCCGGGTTCTTCCACTCGCTTGCGCCGTGCGCGAAGAAGAAGCTGGAGAGGACGGGGGCAATGAGCAGCGAGAAGAGAAGCGCACCCAGCAGCGCGAAGGCGACGGTCCACGCCATGGGCTTGAAGAGGCGGCCCTCGACGGCCTGCAGCGTGAAGATGGGCAGGTACGCGGTGATGATGATGCCGATGGCGAAGAATACGGGGCGCTGCACCTCGTGGGCGGCCTCGCGGATCTGGTGCATGGGTGTGACATCGTCCCGGCGTTCGTGGCTGAGGTGGCGCACGATGTTCTCCACCATGACGACCGCTCCATCGACGACCATGCCGAAGTCCAGCGCGCCGAGCGAGAGCAGGTTGGCGGGGATGTGGCGCAGGTCCAGGCAGATGGAGGCGAAGAGCAGGGAGAACGGAATGGTCAGGGCAACGATGACTGCACCGCGCGCATTGCCGAGGAAGAGAAACAGAACAAAGACAACGAGGACGATGCCTTCACTGAGGTTGTGGAGCACCGTGTGCGTGGTGTAGCGGAGCAGGTCGCTGCGGTCCAGAAAGGGAACGATCTTGACGCCGGGGGGGAGCTCGCCGGGGTGCAGCAGGTCGCCGTTCAGTTCGGCGACTTTTTTGTGGATGCCTGCGAGCGTGGAGTCGGTGTCGTCGCCCTTCTGTAGCAGGACGATTCCCTCGACCACGTCGGGGTTGTCGATGAGCTTGCCATCCTCCCTCTCGATGGGCATTGCCTTGCCCTGGCTGTCGAGCACCTGGACGCAGGGGTCTGGGCGGGCGGTGGGGTCGGACTCTGAAGCCGGGGTTGCGCCGAAGCGGCAGGTCTTGCCGATCTGGCCGAGCCGAATCTTGGGCCCCTGCACGACGGTTGCGATGTCCTTGACGCGGAGCGGTGTGCCGTTCTGGGCCTTGAGGACGGTGTCTTCGATGTCGTGCACATTGCTGAAGAGGCCGACCTCGCGGATATTGATCTGCTGCTCACCCGCCTCGATGAAGTTGCCGCCGGCGTTGACGTTATTGTTGGCGATCTGCTGCTCGACCTGGCCGATCGAGAGGCCGTAGGCGATCAGTTTGTCAGGATCGACGCGGATCTGGTACTCGCGGGTGATTCCGCCAAAGCTCGATACATCCACCACGCCGGGGATGGACTTGAACTCCTTCTCCAGCTTCCAGTCCTCCAGCGATTTCAGATCCATGCTGTCGTAGGCGGGATTGGTGGAGCGCAGCGTGTACCAGTAGATCTGCCCGACGGGGCTCCAGTCTGTGCCCATCTGCGGCTGCAGTCCGGTCGGCAGCGTCACCTGGCCCAGGCGCTGGAAGGCCTCCTGGCGGTTGTCCTTGTCGGTGGAGTCGTCGTCGAAGATGAGCATGATGCTGGAGAGGCCCGCCAGCGATGTGGAACGCAGGTGCTCGAGGTGTGGAATGCCCGCCATCTGGATCTCGATGGGGATGGTGACCTGTTGCTCGACCTCTTCGGCGGCGCGGCCCGGCCACTGCGTGATGATCTGGACGTAGTTGTTGGCTACATCCGGATACGCCTCGACGGGCAGGTCGTGGAACGATACGACGCCCCAGGCGAAGAGCAGGACGGCCACTCCGAGAACCAGCCAGCGATTGTTGAGGGCGAAGTCGATGAGGCCGCGGATCATCTATTGGTCCACCGAATTCTGTAGCGTGAGCGCGTTGGAGACGACCTGCTGGCCGACGGCGATCCCGGAGTTGACCTCCTGCATTCCGTTGGGCAGCATCTCTCCGGCATCGACGGCGACGCGGCGGAAGTTGCCTGCGCCATCCGCGGGAAGATCGCTGCCAGTCACGGGGACGTAGACCCAGTCGCGGTCGTGCAGGTGCAGGATTGCGGTTGCGGGAACGCTGGCGTGCATCTCGGCGGTCCGGCCGAAGAAGGTCGCGGTGGCGAACATTCCCACGCGCATCAGCATCTCCGGGTTTGCCACCTCGATGCGTATCTTGGCGGTATGCAGCGAGGGGTCGAGTACCGCGCCAATATCACTGATCGTGCCGGTGAAGACCTTGCCGGGATATGCGTTCAGGCGAATCTCCGCTCTCTGCCCAAGATGTACCTGCGCCAGGTCGTTTTCGTAGACGTCGCAGACGACCCAGACGCGGGAGAGATCGGCGATGGTGAAGGCGTTGGCCGACCCGGAGTAGGTGACGCCCGCGGCCGCGGCATCGGTCACGTTCTGCGCAATGACGATGCCGCTGGCCGGCGAGTAGACCTTCACCGTCTCGCTGGGGTGGTCCTTATCGACGCCGAGCACTTTGAGTTGTTCCTCGGCGGCGGTCATCACGGACTTTGCGTCGTCCTCGGCATCCTGCGCAATCTCAAGCTGGCTGGTCGGGATGGCCCCCTTGTCGTGCAGCAACTTGGCGCGGTCGAGCTGCACTTGCGTCAAGCGTTCGTCGTTGACGGCGCGCAGATATGCGTCGAACGCGGTGGAGACGTCCGTGCTCTGCACGTCCATCAGGAGCTGCCCCTTCTTCACCGGGTCGCCAATGCGTGCGTAGATATGCAGCACCCGCCCCGACGCAATCGAGATCACCGGGATCGTCCGCGAGACGTCTGGATTCACCGTGCCGGTGACGTCGAGCTTCGAGGGCGACGCATAGCTGGCTGCCACTGCCAAGGGGAATGCGTTGGGGTTCGCCACCTGCACCAGGCTGGAGCTTGTGTCTGCCTGAACGGTGGCCGGAGGAGGGGCTTCGCTCGCGGCGCCGCCGGACCCGCCGTTGCATCCCACGGTCGAACCGAGCGCAACGCAGAGCACCGCGCTCGCCAACCTCACTGCATTTATCTGATCCATCGGTTGCTCAGCCTTCAGGGGGTGTCTTCCGTCGTCCATCGCGCAGGCCGGCGACCGGGCCTTCGTGTCCTTATTCTATATCATATCCCCCTAGGATATAGTCAAGGGGAGCGCGAAGATATCGAACAAGAGAAACGGAAGCCGGTCGTACGCCGACACTCATTCTGGCCCAGTCTATATTAGGCTTTGGTTCTGTGTCGCGGTTGCGTCGCCTGCGCTTACGCACCCTTCATCCGCGCCGACCCGTGCAGCGTGCCGAGAGATGGGGTGCATCCTCGCAACATGGCGGGGGCCATCGGGCTTGCGATCGTCCAGCCTTTGGCGCGGGCCAGCGTTCGCAAGCGCGGCGGGTCGAATTTGCCGCCAATCTCTTGTGGCAGGCTCTTTCGCGCCGGTAGAATCACGTCCATGATGCCAACCCTTGCGCGCGCCCTCAAGCTCTTTGCCGCCGCTCCGGTCCTCTTCTGCGCCGCCCTGTCGATGCAGGCGCAGGATTGGGCGAAGGCCCGCCTCGAGGCCTCGCCCCGCCACCATGAGTACGTCGCCCTGCACCACGGAGGCCGCACCCTGCAGGCCTTCGTGGTCTACCCAGAGGTCAAAGACAAGGTGCCCGTCGTCATTCTGGTTCACGAGATATTCGGCCTCACCGACTGGGCGAAGGAGATGGCCGACGAACTGGCCGCGCAGGGCTACATCGTGGTCGCGCCCGACCTTCTCTCCGGCTCCGGCCCCAACGGCGGAGGCAGCAGCGAGTTTCCCAGCCAGGAGGCCGCCGTCAAGGCCGTCTCCGCGCTCGATTCGAACAGCGTCAACGCCGACCTCGACGACGCTGCCGATTATGCAAAGGCCATTCCGGCAGCCAACGGCCGGATCGCTGTGGTTGGCTTCTGCTGGGGTGGCACCAAGTCCTTCGCCTTCGCCGCCCACCGCAAAGATCTCTCCGCCGCATTCGTCTTCTATGGCACTGCGCCTTCGGATGTGGCCCCCATTGCCGCGCCCGTCTATGGGTTTTACGCGGGCAACGACGCACGCGTTACCGTTACCGTTCCGGCCACAATCGCCGCGATGAAGGCCGCCGGGAAGAAGTATGAGCCGGTCATCTACGATGGCGCAGGGCATGGCTTCATGCGTGCCGGCGAAGACCCGACAAATTCCGTCCCCGGCAACAAGGCCGCGCGCGAGCAGGGGTTCGCTCGCCTGGTTGCGCTGCTCAAAGCGATGAATTAAGCGCATGGCAGACCGCATCCGCATCGGAATCGACCTGGGCGGCACCAAGATAGAAGGACTCGCGCTCGACCGCAGTGGAGCGGAGATTGCGCGGCTGCGCATCGCCACGCCACAGCACGACTATACGGCTACCGTGCGCGCCATCGCCGAACTCGTGCGCGATCTGGAGCGCCGCGCCGCTTGCAACAGCCAACCGGCCTCGGTCGGCGTGGGGATTCCGGGGACGATTGTGGCCGCCACCGGTCTGGTGAAGAATGCAAACTCTACGTGGCTGAACGGCCAGCCGCTCGAGCGCGACCTTGCCTCCGCGTTGACGCGTCCAGTCCGCTGCGCCAACGACGCCAACTGCCTGGCCGTCTCCGAGGCAACCGACGGTGCGGCGGCTGGCGCTGCGCTGGTCTTCGCGGTGATTCTGGGCACTGGCTGCGGCGGCGGTATCGCCGTCAACGGGGCGGTGCGCGTGGGGCCGAATGGAGTCTGTGGCGAGTGGGGACACAACCCGCTGCCCTGGTCCACGCCCAGCGAAGTGCCTGGACCGCTCTGCTACTGCGGTCAATACGGCTGCATCGAGACGTGGATCTCCGGCAGCGGACTTGCCCGCGACCACGAACGCGCCACTGGCAATCGACTGAGCGGACAGATGATCGCCGCCGCCGCTGCATCCGGCGATGCAGCGGCCGGGGCCAGCATCGCGCGGCTGGAAGACCGCATCGCGCGCGCACTGGCCTCGGTTGTCAATCTGCTCGACCCCGATGCGATTGTGCTGGGCGGCGGGCTGTCGCAGCTTGACCGCCTCTACGCGCACCTCCCTGCACTGATCGAGCGGCATCTGTTTGGCGGCGGAGCGTTGGCGACTCCGGTGCTGAAGGCAAAACACGGCGACTCCAGCGGGGTCCGCGGCGCCGCATGGCTCTGGCCCGCGTAGTTTATGGCCTGCGCGCCAGCGCTATGCGCGGAATCTGCCGCAGGTCTTCGACAAAGCGCAGTTCGTTCCAATCCGCCAGCATTGCGGCAATCGCCTCGCGTTGTCCGTGGCCGATCTCCAGCGCCAGCAGGCCGCCCGGCAGCAGCGCGGCGAGTGCCTGCGGGACCAGCCGACGGTAGATGTCGAGGCCGTCGGGGCCAGCGAAGAGCGCCGCCGCCGGTTCGTGGTCGCGCACCTGGGGATGCAGGCTGTCGCGGTCTGCGGTGGGGACATAAGGCGGGTTGCAGACGATGGCGTCCCACCCCAGCGAGCCAAGACCGCTCGCCGGGGACCCCGGTGCGTCGAAGCCGAGTTCATCGGCAGCGGGCGCGCCCAGCAGGTCGGATGCGACGAACTGGATGCGGTCACTGAGGCCGTGGCGCGCGGCGTTCGATGCGGCCACTTCGATGGCCGTGGTGGAGAGATCGACGGCGGTGATGCGCGCATGAGGCAGGTGATGGGCCAGCGCGATGGCGATCGCGCCGGAACCCGTGCCGACATCTAAAATCCTCAGTGCGCCGCGCTTCGGCTGCGGGCCATTCAACTTCGTCTGTTTCATCTCCGCGAGGACGGCCTCGACCAGATGCTCGGTCTCCGGTCGCGGGATGAGCACGGCGGGCGTAACGTGCAGGGCGAGGCCGTAGAACTCCTGTTCGCCGGTGATGTACTGGATCGGTTCGTTGGCGAGGCGGCGTTGGAGCAACGCATCGTAGGCGGCCTTCTGGCCGGGCGTGAGTGCGCGATCTGGATCGGCGATCAGCGCGGCGCGCGAGATTTGCAGTGCGTGCAACAGCAGCAAACGCGCGTCGCGGGCGGCTTCGGCGCGCAGGTCTGGGTTGTGACGCAACCGGTCGGCGCCGTAGGCCAGCGCGTCGCGCAGCGTCATGCGCGTTCGATGGGGGCGCACACGCTCACCGCCCTCACATCGGCCCCTGGAAGGTCCCGGCCTGCGGCGCGATGCGAAGGATGTTGCCGTCGGGATCGGCCACGGTCAGGGTATCGCCATCGCTGAAGTCGATGCCCTTCGCCTTCAGCAACTCGCCCGACCTGCGAATGTCCGGCGATGACAGCAGAATGCTGGATTTGGCACCGAGCGAGGCGGCGGGAACGATCTCCACCGCCTCGTTTGAATGGCCGGGCAGGGCCAGGAACTCATGCCCGTTGTATTTATCCGCGATCGTAAAGCCGAGCTTATCGAGGTAGAAGGCGCGCGCGGCGGACGGATCCTGCATGGCCAAGGTGACGGCGACCATCTTGTCGGCCACGCGGTCCGGGCCGAGGTGCTGACCGGCGTCGTTCGAGTGCAGCGAGCCGGGCATGTACTGTGTGTACTCGATGTTCTGCGCAAAGGCGGGCTGCTGCGGGCCTTTGAGGGTGAACAGCAGATTGCCCGCGCCGGCCTTGCGCACCGAGATGGGCGCAAGGCCCTCGGCGACGTAGTAGTCGTGCAGCGCGTTCAGGTCCGCGCCCTCGAAGCAGAGGTGCATGAAGCCGGGCGCGCTCTGCGTGGGGTTCTGCGCGTTCACTGGGTAGAGTTCGATGAACTGTTTGTCGTTGATCTTGATGAAGGACTGCGAGACTTTGCCGTCGCGCCCGGTCATGGCGAAGGCCTGCTGGAAGCCCAGCTTGTTGTAGAAGGAGACCGAGGCGGCGATGTCCTGGACGCGGATGGCGATGTGCGCGATGCCGTTCATCGGCGGCGACTGCGCTGGAACTGCCGCGGCGGCGGCGGCAGGCGCGGGTGTCGGCGGCGGCGCGGACTGGGCCGACGCGGTCGAGGAGTACAGAGTGGCGGCCAGAGCGAGCGCGAGTGAAGAGATGCGGCGAAGAGTGGGGCGGGCAGGCGCAAGCTGTCTCTGCGACAGACGAGCGTGCAACAGAAGATCGTGCGACATTGTAGGCACCTCTCGGCGACGGCTTGGCGGATATTTTCCGACTAGAGGATTCTCTACGACCGGAGCGAGAAAGCCAAGCGGGGAGTGCGCAATCTTGCTGCCCGATGCGAGCAGCCGGCAAGTCATCGGCAATCGCGCTACAGCCGGGAATGCGGCCCTGCCATTGTTGAAGGCACATCCATTCCCTGTGAAAACGCATCCTACTGTGCAAGGAAACATTACTCCTAACGAGGCATAGAGATGATAACCACTTCACCGGCGGCAACGCGCCTGGCTGCACTGGCAGCCTGCGCGATCTTTGCGATCTCTGCGAGCAGCTCGATTGCCCAACAGGCCGCACCTGCCGCCAGCACCAGCAGCGATCCGACCGCCGCAACGACGGCGACCTCGCAGCCCGTCGGCACCATGAGCAAGAGCGAGATGAAGGGCCAGCGCAGGCAGCAGAAGAACAACGAAGCCGCGTCCAAAGCAAACGTCAAGGCGGCCAAGGCAACTGCCGCGGTGGACAATGCCAACGCAAAGTCCGAAGAGGCCAACAACAAGGCGCTCCAGGCGCAGGAAAAGGCGGGGCAGGTGACCACCGTTCCGAATGGATCGACGCCGCCTCCAGCAAGCCAGGTTCCGTCGACCGCTGCTGCAACCCAGTAAGGGCGCGTTTCCGCTGCGCAACGAGCCGCGCGGCGGACTGCGCAGCGTGCGAGCATCTCCAGACATTCCCAGAGCGGCCTGTGGGGTGGCGGCCTCCGCGCCCGATGCGGGGAGGCCCGCTGCGAGGCGGTACGCAGGCTGCTATGATGGATAGCGATGACGAGCAAGGTACAGGTGCCTGGAGTGGCTGGCGGCAAGACGGTTGAGAGCAACGCAAGCAGCAGTGTATCGCCGACGATGGCGCTGCTTGCGGGCTGGCTGGTTCCCGGCGCGGGCCATCTGCTACTGGGCAAGTGGGTGCGAGCAGTTCTGCTGCTGGCCTCGATTGGGTGCATGTTCGCCATCGGCACCGCGCTCCAGGGCAAGGTCTATACGCCGAATGCAGGCGAGCCGCTGGACATGCTTGGCTTTGTCGGCGACCTCGGCTCCGGCCTGCTGTATCTACTGGCGCGCCTGCAGGGCTGGGGACAGGCGCCGGTGTTGACAGCGGTGGCGGACTATGGGACCAAGTTCATCGTGGTCGCCGGCCTGTTGAACGTCGTCGCGGCGGTGGATGCGCACTCCCTGGCCAGCGGGAGGAAGCGCTCGTGACCCTCTCGCACTTCAGCGCCGTGCTGCTGTTTTCGCTCTTCACCTCCATCGTCTTCGGCATCACACAGAGAGCGGAGCCAAAGACGATGGCGCGCTTCGGCGCGCTGTGCTTCGCGTTGTTTGTCGGCGGCACGGTCGCGGCGAGCTGGGCGATGTGGCTGATCAAGCACTGAGCGGACGAACCGCCTTCGGGTTTCTGTTGCGAACATAGGACTGTGACGTGTGAAGGGGCGCTTCGTGTCCCGGTTCCACGGGCGCGCGGACAACACTTACCAGAGCGAATAGTCTCCGCGCGCGACGACCCAGAGCGCGATCAGAAGATTGGCGGTGGCATGTGCGGCGACGGCCTCGCCGAGCCTGCCGCGCAGCTTGGCGACCGCCGCGTAGAGCACTCCGGCCAGTGTTCCGGCAAGCCACATCCGCCCGTGGAGGATGCCGAACGCCAGCGAACTGGCGAGCACTGCGAAGAGGCTCAGGCTGCCGAAGGGCACACTCTGCACATCGGCCGACATCAGTCGGCGCGCGATGTAACCGCGAAAGGCGAGCTCCTCGGCGAACGGCACCATGACTGCTGCGGTGATGGCCCGCGGCACAATCCACGCAGCCCTCTGGCCTGCGCTCAACTGCGCCAGCCCCTCGGCGACCCCGGTCGAAGCGGCCCCGCTGCCGGCCGTCTGCCAGCCGATCCAGTGGTCGAGCGCAACCCAGAAGGCGAAGACGGCGACGCCAACCAACGGCCCCAGCCAGCCAAAGTGCCAGTCCATGCCACGGTACTGGCGGCGGTAGACGTAGAAGGCCGCAAGCGCCGCGATGGGACGCAGCGCGTACATCCATTCAAATCCGTTCGATGTCGCCTGGGCCAGCAATCCCGCGCCAAGGAACGCAAGCAAAGGCACGAGATAGACAGCGGCAACGTTGGTTCCAGCCAGAGGGCCGGATCCAACCTGCGGTGCGGAGGATTGGATCGCGCCAAGGGTGGCGCCGGGCTGGCGGAACCAGGCGACGTTGTTGACCGTGAGCAGGAAGCCCAACGCGACGCAGTTGAACAGGATCCAACCGGCCTGGGAGTGGAAGCCGACCATCGCCACCTTGCGGTAGCCGGCGTTCCCAATGGCGATAAGTCCGGCGATCCGAACCAGGTTCAGCAGCCAACTGAGGAGGAGCGAGATCGGCACCAGCAGGATGGCCCGGCCAAGCCTCAACTCACGGCGCGTGTAGAGGATCCATCCCACAGTAAGGCTCAGGATCAGGGCCAGTCCCTCGACCCCGGAGCACTGGTCCGCGATGACGACGAAGAATCCCCTGGTGCCGACCATAAAATGCGCGGGATCGCGGAAGACGTCTGGGTAGAAGAGTCCCAGCAGGAACTTCACTCCGCGAAAGGTGGCCGCCTGCAGCCTGTGTCCGAGCCATGAGTGGGGCCTGTCCCACAACAGAATCAGAAGGCTGCGGGCCGCCATCATCAGCACGTCGCAGAGCGCCGCCAGCCCCCAGGCGTCGTCCAGGCTGCGCGCGAGCAGCAGCAGCTTCGGGATGCCGAGCAGCGACTGCAAAAGCGTGGCGGGGATGAACGCGAGCAGGACGCCCCAGACGCAGACCAAGCCATGCTCGCGGGGCGAACCGCGCATTGCAAAAGAGCTATTGAGGTATAAAAAGTGCTTAAAAATAAAACTGGCTCCCGCAAACAGCACTAGAGCGCATAGATGAAGCAGGGCCCAGCCTTTGCGAACCGGTGGGGCGTCCCATTGCGCGGCGCGCAGCTTGTCTCGGCCAAAGAACAGTAGCGCAACACAGAAGAAGATCGTCGAGGTGGTTACAGTTCGCGCCTGCAGCCAGCGAAAGGGCAATGGGTTGATGGTGACGGGCTGGCCCTGCGTCACCATTACGGATTTGCCTTGCAACCAGGGGTGGGGCAGGGCCGTGGCCACGATGCATTCGACCATGAGAATGCAGGCCAACCACCAGCAACGCGAGTACACAGACTGACCGAGAACCCTCGGCCACCCGCCCCTCACGCTCATGGAAACCTCATCCGGCAAGGACTATATGTTTCAGGACTATGTTTCAGGCTTGAAAAGCAGGACGTTGATCAGAGCTTGGCGCGGCCCCGGATTACCATGATAACGCCGCCGAGGAACGCAAGCGCGCCCATGCCCATTTGGGGATCGATCTCCGGCACATTTCCCCCCCCGGGATCGGGCAGCCCCGCAAATGCGGGGTGCGTGGCGATGAACGCAAGCAGCAGTACCGCTAGGATGCTGCGCAACCTTGTCAACATCACAGTGTCTCCTGGAAGCAAACTTGCAAAATAAAGCAAACTCAGAAAACCAGCAATCGGTCAGTGGGAGTGAAGCAGGTGCGTTCCTATGGAACTCCCAGCGTCGATCCCAATTCGGGAGGATGGCCCTATCCGCCCAGGACTTGCTCCCCTAAGCATAGAAAAGCAGACCGACTGTTTCAAACCTGTCTGGAGGTTGCCGCTCTGCGATGCCCAGACGATACTGCCGAGAGGCTTGTCCGCTGCCGATTCATTCGAAGGACGTTCCGACCTTCTCCGAATGCGGGCACTGCACCCAACAACCGATCCGTCACTATGCAGTATCCCGTTAGAGGCATTTGTGCGAACAATACTCCACTTTCTAAAGATTAGCAGAATACAGCAAGTTCTGCAAAGCGGAAAATGGGGTTTGGGTGCAGGCGATTGGGGATTGGGGATTGGGGATTGGGGATTGGGGATTGGGGATTGGGGATTGGGGATTGGGGATTGGGGATTGGGGCGGACGCGATTGGGTGGCCGGGGGTTGAGGCATTTGGGCGTGTGTCTTCGGGGAGTTTGCGCTTGCGCGATGCGTGTGAGTTGTCGGGGATGAGTGATCGGCCTGGCAAGCGGCTGTGGCGCCGGGCCATCGCGGCCAACACGCCCTCCAAGAATCATCCCTGGAGACAGGCCTTCAACCCGATGCAAGCACCCCGATCGCCACGCTTGCCAACTGCAACCCAGGGAAGATTTCTATCGAGGTGAACAGAGGGACATTTCTATTGTGGCATGACACAATCGCCGAGGGGCGAATGCGCGCGAAGCGATTTTAGTGCATACTGGATTTACCCGGCTGTTGCATCCAGGCCGGTGCAACTCTCCGCACCCGTTGGCGCATGGCGCCGGGCACGCGGCGTTCGATTTTTGAAGATTTTAGACTTTTGATTTTAGAAAAGGCCGGCCAGGCAGGGATCGAATCCGTTGGCCGGACAGGTTTGAAGGGAAATGATTCCATGTGGATGGCGAACGGCCCCGCCTCAAGGTTCTTTCGAGGTTGTTCTGGCCACAAACTCCGCGTGCGAATCGTCGATTGAAGCATTGCCAGTGTCTCCGATAGTTCTACGCAACAGCCAGACTGCGCCCATCGACGGCGCGGTCTGGGCGCAGTCTGGGGTGGGTCTTATCCCTCGCCTGCACCCATCGGTCTACACCGCTTCCCGGTCCCAGATCCTGTCCGCACCTCGGTGAGCGGCACTTAGCATTTTGCTAGGCACCCCTCCGATCCTCTCGTCTGCGCCTGCCGCCCGCGCCTCCGGTTCTCAAAGCCGGAGCGGGCAGAAAGAGCAGGAACATGTCGAAGGAAATCTATATATCCAGCACGCCCCACGAGACGCGACTGGCCATCGTCGAAGACGAAGCACTCACCGAAATCTATTACGAACGCGAGAACGAGTACACGCTCGCCGGATCGATCTACAACGGCCGCGTCACGCGCGTACTGCCGGGGATGCAGTCGAGCTTTGTGGAGATCGGCCTGGAGCGCGACGCCTTTCTCTACATCACGGATTTTCTGGAAGAAGCGCCGGACTCGGATGAGTTCGACACCTCGCCGGCAGGAGAGCGCGCCGCGCGCGCGCCGCGGCTTGGCCCCGGCGAGCAGAGCGGCGAAGCGGGCGGACGCAGCGATGCCGGCGGGCGCAATGGAGAGCGCGGAGACCGGGGCGGCAGAGGACGGCGCGGCGGACGAGACCGCGAGCGCAACCAAAGCGCTGAACGGTCGAGCGGCCCCGAAGCGGCATCGCGCCGGCAGGGCGGGGAGCGCGGGCCAGGAGATCTCACGTCTGCCGAGCATGCGTCGATGGACCGCGGCGATGCTGGAGAGGGCTACTCCGACAGCGCGGCCCCCAGAGAGTTCAACGAAGGCACCGAGATTGGCGAGGGCGCACCCGGTGCCGAGGCAAGCCGCCGGTGGCGCGGGCGTCGCGGACGCCGTCGCGGGCGCGGCGCCGCTGGCCAGGCGGGCGAGTCGGCTGGCCAGGCGGGCGACTCCAGACAGGAGAACTCCGCTGCGGCCTACCCTGCAGCACAGAGCTACTCCGAAGTTTCTGGCGACGAGGACGGCTCGATCTTCGAGCGCGAGTCCGGCGTAGAGATCGACGCAGCGGCAACCCACTCAACCGCTCCGCTCGCCGACCGCGGCAACGACAGATCGCGCGGCGACCGCTCCGGTGAGCGGGGGCGGCGCGACAGGGGCCGAGACGGACGGAGCCGCGACGGTGGGCGCTCCGACTCCCAAAGACGCGATCCAGGCCAGCGTTCGGATCAACAACCACAACGCGGCCCCCGCGGATTCGAGCCCTCGCGCAACCTGTACGGCGTGGACGGCGGTGAGGAGGCCGGCGGCACTGGCCCTATCGCCAACGCATACCCCGACGAGGACTTTGCGGAGGGGGCCGCGCCAATCGTTCTGCCCGGTGAATCGCTCTCGAAGTACCGCAAGGGTGGCGATGAACAGGCCGTGGCCAAGCCCGAGCAGACGGCCTCGACCCCACTCGCCCCTCCTGCCAACCTCTACACTCTGGCGGCTGATTGGGACGGTGGCGCAACGCTGCCCGGCGAGACGCTCTCTCGCCGCCGCCCGGCCGATTCGCACTCCGATGCGCGCGAGGGACGGGGCCGCTCTCCGCGCGAGTTCGATCGCGAGCCGAGACGGGATGCACGCCCCGACCGAAATGCTCGCTTCGAAAGCCGCAACGACCGCTCCGAAACACGGCAGGACGGACGCCACGACCTGCGCAACGACACTTCAGCAGCCGTTGCTGCAACAGTCCTGCAAGGCTCCGGGCCTTCCGCAGCTACTCCTTCCGCGCCGGTGACGCCAGTCGAGTACGAGCCGAGCGACGCCTCAGCCTCCTACCGCGTCGATCCCATTCCTCCCAGCGAGTTTCGCCAGAGTGCACCAGCGCTTGAGCCGGTGCTTGAACCGGTGGCTGAACTCGCAACCTCGGCGAACGCGCCCGACTCTGAGGCGCACGACATTACCTCCATCTCGCCAGCGGGCGAGATGCACTCGGAGAGTGCCGCTGTTCTGCCGGTCGAAGCGGCGCACCCGTCCACGATGGAGGTTCCCGAACCCATATCGCCGATTCGCATCGAGGGGGCGGTGGTCTCAGCGGAGAGCAGCTATGAGCTGCCGTCTGGCCAGCCGGGTGTAGCGACCGGGTTCGTTCCCGGTCACGGTCAGCTCTCCGAAGAGATTCTCGACGAGGAGGATCCCGAGATTTCCACCCTTCACGCCAGCTCCATCGAGGAGATGGACGACTCGGAGGAGGAGGCGGTTGAGGGCGTGGCCGATCTCGGCACCATGCTGCGCGAGATGTCCATCGATCAGATCACGCGCACCGCGCCCGAAGTGGAAGAGCAGGACGACCTCGACGACGAAGAGGACTTTGAAGAAGACGATCTCGACGAGGAAGATCTCGACGAAGAGAACGAGGACGATGAAGAGGGCCAGAACCAGGGAGACCACGACGGTCTGAAGCAGTCGGAGGGCTCCGATGAAGACCAACAGGAGCAGGCCGCACGCACCGGCAACGTCGCCGACGCTGAGTTCTTCGAGGCGCAGTTTGGCCAGAGTGCAGAGTTGGATCGCGCGGCTCAGCAGTCCGGCAACGTTGCGCCTCGACAGGAGCGTGGGCGCGACGCAGAGCGTAGCGGAGGCCGTCGAGACGGTCGTCGCGATGGACGACGCGGGCGTGGTGAGCGTCCGCGCAACACCGGCGGTTCCGGCGACCGCGACCGCAGTGGGCACTCCGGCGGAGGGCGTGGACGCCACTCCATGCAGACCACCAACCTGCCCGCCATCAGCGACCTGCTGAAGCCGGGGCAGGAGATTCTGGTGCAGATCGCCAAGGAGCCGATCGCCAAGAAGGGCGCGCGCATCACCAGCCATATTGCGCTTCCTGGACGCTTCCTTGTCTTTATGCCGACGGTGAGCCACATCGGCGTCTCGCGCAAGATCGAGTCGGACGGCGAACGCCGCAGGCTGAAGGAGATTCTGCTGAGCGAACGCGGCGAGGCCAGCGGCGGGTTCATTGTGCGCACTGCCGCCGAGGGGGCCAGCGAAGAGGAGTTGCGCAGCGACCTGCGCTTCCTGCTGAACCTGTGGGCAGACATCAAGGCGCGGTCTGAATCGTCCAAGTCGCCCGCGCTCATCTATCACGACTTGAACCTCATCGAGCGCATCCTGCGCGACCAGGTGACGGACAACTTCTCCGCCATCTGGGTGGACACGGAGGCCGAGTACGAGCGTGTGCTGCGCTTCCTGCAGCGCTTCCAGCCCTCGCTGATCCGCCGCGTCAAGCTCTACCTCAAGGACACGCCGCTCTTCGAGCAGTTCGGCATCACGGAGGAGATCAACAAAGCGCTGCGCTCGAAGGTGTGGCTGAAGAGCGGCGGATCCATCGTCATCAACCAGACCGAGGCGCTGGTGGCCATCGACATCAATACCGGAAAGTACGTCGGCAAGACGGCGCGGCTCGAGGACACCATCGTCAAGACCAACCTCGACGCCATCCCGGAGATCGTTCGCCAGATCCGCCTGCGCGACCTGGGCGGCATCATCATCATCGACTTCATCGACATGGACGAGCGCAAGAACCGCAACCGTGTGATGGCCGCGCTGGAAGAGGAGTTGAAGTCCGACCGCGCACCCTCCAAAGTCCTTCAGTTCAACGATTTCGGCCTGGTCGCCATCACCCGCAAGCGGGTCAAGCAGTCGCTGGAGCGCACGCTGTCGACGACCTGTTCGGTCTGCGAGGGCACGGGAATGGTCAAATCGCCGATCACCGTCTGCAACGACATTTATATCGAGATGCGCAAGATGCACAAGACGCTGGATCGCGGAGACGTCATGCTGCGTGTCCACCCCGAGGTCGTCAAACAACTCAAGAGTTCCGGAGCAAAGTGGCTGCTGGAGATGGAAGAGATGGTCGGCAAAACCATCCTGCTCAAGAGCGACCCCACCCTGCACCCGGAGCGCTTCGACATCCACTGAAATCGCTCACGGGCGAGCGATCCAAACTGCGCATTCGCGCATCCTAGGTAGCTATGGGAGTACGCTTGAATTGCAGCGCCTCCGGTCATCGGCCGGCAACGCGACTGGCACAACAAACTCACGTGATTCGGGTTGGTAAATCCGAAAGACCATGCATTCAAAAGGGAGTCGGAAAACAATGAACAGCCACCGTAGTCTCTTCGCTATTGCGTGCCGCGCCGCGGCCCTCAGCTTCCTGATGGTGGGACCGGCCTCGCTTCTACAGGCCCAACAGGGTGCTTCCTCTGCGCCGACCGTGCAGGCACCGCTATTGCTGGCCTCCGAGTCCGCTTCAGCGAGCATCGCCTCGGCGGCGTATAGCAGCAGTTCGTCCTCCTCGGACTCCGATGCGGCCGCCGATTCCGGCACGCGCTTCAACCTGCTGGACAGCTCGCAGCCGCCGCCGCGCCGCTATGGCCGGCCGAGCTACGCCGGCGGAAACACCAACGCGGACGGCTCCCGCAAGTACACCTTCATGGGCGGCTTCGGCTTCACCCTGCCGGTCGGCGACACCCACGTCTATGAGACCCCAAGCTGGGGCTTCCAGTTCGGTGGAGGGCGCAACTACAACAAGATCTTCGGCCTTATCGCCCAGTTCGACTATGACCATTTTGGGCTGCAAAACAATACCATCAACAACCAGAGCTATCTCTACAACCTTGGTTGCTCGTCCGCATCCCTCAACGCAGGCACCTGCGGGGTTTCGTACCTGGGCGGCAACAATCACGTCTGGTCGTTTACCCTCAATCCTACTTTTACGCTTCCCACCAGCGGCACATGGGGCGCTTACACCGTCGTCGGCGCCGGCTTCTATCACAAGGTCACCAACTTCACCGAGCCACAGACCGGATACTACTTCGATCCCTACTTCGGAACGGTTCCATACCAGGCAAACCAGAACATCGACCATTACACCAGCAACGCATTCGGCGTGAACGGCGGCTTCGGCATCACCTACAAGTTCTCCCAGTTCGCCAGCGAGCGGCTCTACATGGAAGTGCGCTATGTTTTGATCCTGAACCAGCAGCGCTATGGCCTTACCGTGGCCGACTCCCAAACGGCCCCGTACGGCTCCACGTCCAACCCCGGGGGAACGTATAACGGCACCAACTACTACCCGCAGAACAGCAACCGCACCACCTACATTCCGGTGAAGTTCGGCCTGCGCTTCTAGCGCAGTTTAGCGAAGCCTGCACAGTTTTCTGGCGTGTCTCGGAGGCTAAAGCCTGCTTGATTGAGGGGGACTGACGGTGGAACTGTCGTCCCGCCCTATCAAAACGGAAATTTGTGCGGAGCTTCTTAAGTGAGCTGCGCGAGCAGTTGGGCGACGGTGCGGCCGGAGGTGGGATCGACCAGCCCTGGCGCGATCTCGGCGAGGGGTTCGAGGACGAAGCGGCGCTGGGCCATCGCGGGATGAGGCAGAGTGAGGGCTGGGTCATCTTGCTGCCCGTCTTGCATCTCGGCGGTGGTTGCGAGCACAATGTCGTCCATCAGGAGCAGGTCGAGGTCGATGACGCGCGGCCCCTTGATTGGTATCGCTACTGATCGCGGCGCATCGGGCTGAGACGCGCCAATTTGAACCGGATCGGAGAAAACGGTTGCACGGTCGCGGCCCATTGTGCGCTCGATGGCCAGCAGCGCGCGCATCAGGTCGAGCGGTTCGCGGCCGGTTGCGAGCAGCAGCGCGGCGTTGAGGAAGTTTGGCTGATCGGTGTAGCCAACCGGAGCGGTGTCGTAGAAAGAGGAGACGGCCCGAAGTTCGCCCAGCGCAGCCACGCGCTTCACGGCCTCGAGCAGAGTGGCGGCACGGTCTCCCCACTGGGATGCGAGGTTCGAGCCGAGCGCGATGGCGGCGAGGCGGATCAAAATTTTCCTGCGCGGATGTCAAGCATGGATGGCGAGGCTCTCGGGCAGAGTGGTGTTGGCCAACTCCGTCTGCGCCGGGGCGGTCTCTGCTTCGATTGGCTGTGGGGCGTCGTCGTACAGGTGGGCGAGCTCCCAGGCGGAGCGGTCGCGCATGAGCCGCTGTACGAGGGCGGTGTGCATGGCGTGGCCTGCGCGCTCTGCAACCACATGGCCCTGGATGCGGCGGCCGGCGAGGGCGAGGTCGCCTATCAGGTCGAGGACTTTGTGGCGCACAAACTCGTCGGGGAAGCGCAGCGGGCCGTTCAGCACGCCCTGGGCGGTGAGGACGATGACGCATTGTTCGGATGCGCCTCGGATGAGGCCCATGTCGCGCAGCTTGGGCTCGTCCTCGCGGAAGCCGAATGTGCGCGCGGGGGCGATGAGCCGGGCGTAGTCTCCGGTCTCGAGGTCGCCGCGGAAGGTGGCGTGTCCGATGGGCTGCGGGAAGTCGATGGTGTAGTCGATGCCGTAGCCGGAGCCGGGATAGACGCCGATGAACTTGTTTCCTTCGCGCACCTCGACCTCTTTGAGGATGCGGATGTACTCGCGGCGGCGGCGCTGTCGCTTGAGGCCGACGGCGTGGAAGGCCTCGACGTAGGGCAGGGCGCTGCCGTCGAGGATGGGGAGTTCGAGGTTGTCCACCTCGACGATGACATTGTCCACGCCGAAGCCGATGAGGGCGGAGAGGAGGTGCTCTGTGGTGGAGATGAGCACGGAACCGCGCATGAGACTGGTGGCGTAGCTGACCTTGGCGACGTTGCGGCCAGTGGCGGGGACCTCGAAGTTGTCCAGGTCGGTGCGGCGGAAGACGATGCCGGAGCCGGCGGGCGCGGGCACCAGGCGCATCGAGACCTCCGCGCCGCTGTGCAGGCCGACGCCAGTGAACTCGATCTCGGAGCGAATTGTCTGCTCGCAGTGCGCGCTTTGGGCCAAAAGAGAGGGACTCCCAAGAACCCTACGAACCAGGGTACAGCGGGAAAATGGAGCGTGGACTGTGGCAAAATTACCACAGTTGTGGCATCTGATCCGAGATGCTGCGTCTGCTAAACGATTGCGCCAGTTGTACGATCCTCATACTTCCATGTGCGATACGAATGCACTGCACGCAGCCGCGCAATCGCAGGCGGAGTGGATCGTATCGGGGCCGTGGGAGTCGGTTGCGACCGGACCGCGTACAGTAAGGATGATTGAAATCAGCAGTGCAGGAGCCTGACGTTTCTCGACGACAAGGGCCGGGTCGTTCAACGGTTACAGCCGGAGGTCAAGTGATCGTCTGCGACGAATTGGCATTGAACGCCGCTGCCCCTCGGGTGGCGCTCGCGGCGAACGCACGGGATACAATGGTAGGGTTGCGGAGTTGCGGGACGGCGACGTTCGGGACTTTGCGCAGATCTTCGCGAATCGCTTCGCGCACAGCCAAATAATTCAGGGGTTTTATTCTATGTCGATACCCGCCACGCAGATGCGCCCGGGCATGATTATCAAGCACAACAACCAGCTCCACGTGGTCTTCTCAGTGGAGCACCGCACGCCGGGCAACCTGCGCGCCTTCATCCAGGCCAAGCTGAAGAACCTGCGCACGGGGGCGATGTTCGTCGAGCGCTTCCGCTCGCCCGACCCCATCGACCGCGTGAAGGTGGACGAGGTGAAGATGGAGTACCTGTACAACGACGGCGACGACTTCTACTTCATGGACGAGAGCTTCGAGCAGACGGTGCTGAAGCGCGACACGCTGGGCGACGCGGTGGAGTACCTGACGCCGAACCTCTCGATCAGCGTGAGCTTCCACGACGGCAAGGCCGTCGGCATCGAGCTGCCGACGTTCGTCGAGATGACGGTGATGAAGACCGAGCCGGGGATCAAGTCGGCGACGGCCTCGAGCGTGACCAAGCCGGCGGAGATGGAGACCGGCCTCGTGGTGCAGGTGCCGCCGTTCATCAACGAGGGCGAGAAGATCCGCGTGGACACGGCGGAAGGCGCGTATATGAGCCGCGCGTAAACTGAGCGGCCACAGACAAACACTTATGGTGCAGCATTTTTTGGTTAAAGGCCGGGTGCAGGGCGTGGGATTTCGCTGGTTCGTGCAGAACGAGGCGGCGCGCATCGG
>JAJZDL010000005.1 GCA_021851465.1 Acidobacteriota bacterium | reverse complement strand
GCGCATCGTCTGCTGGCTCGCATTGCGGTGTCGGACAACAACCTGCCCACCGCGGAATCCGAGTTCAAACAGGCCATAGCAGCCGATCGCTCGCCCGAGGCATGGATCGATCTCGCCCAGTTCTACCAGACCCACGCGCGCCCCGACGATGCCGTCGCGGCCGTAAAATCCGCTCTTGCCCTGGACCGCAATCACGGCCCCGCGCTGGTGGATGCGGCCAGCATCCTCACCGCAGCCAATCGAGACCCCGGCCTCGCCATTCGCTGCCTGCGCGACTACCTCAGCTCGCACGCACTCTCCGACGCGGCCCCCGCATTCAAGGTCCACCTGCAGCTCAGCCGCCTGCTCGCTGCCAGTGGCGACGCCACCGGCGCGGCCAGCGAGGTCGCCGCCGCCGCAGCGCTTGCGCCGGACTTCACGCAGACCGCCAGATCGGCCCAGGGCCTCTGATGCACGAAGACGATACCATGGAGGTTGACCGTCTACAAAAACGCTCCTTGGCAGCCATGACCTTCCTTCGTCCAACTCGTTCGCCTGCAGATGCCGTTCCGCGCGGCGACCGCTGTTGGTTCCTGCTCTGCGCCGCGCTTCCGCTGCTGCTCGTTCTCGTCCATGCGCCCTGCGCCGCCGCGCAGATGTCGCTTGGCAGCGCGGTGGATCTGGCGCTGCGCGGCAGCCCCCGCGTACAGAGCGCGCAGGCCGACGTTGCCAAGGCGCGCGCCCAGCTTGCCGAGACACACGACGTCTACATCCCCACCGTCAGCGCAGGCGCGGGCCTCGGCCAGGCATACGGCTACCTGCCCGACCCGCCCACCGAGTTCACCATCTCCGCCGATTCGCTCGTCTTCAGCATCTCCCAACGCAATTACATCCACTCGGCGCAGGCTGGCCTCAACGCCACACTGCTTGCGCTGCAGGATGTGCGCGAACAGGTTGCCGAGGACACAGCGCTCGCCTTTCTCGCCCTCGACCACGACCAGCAGCGGCAGCGCAACGTTGCGCTGCAGGAGGGATACGCCACAACTCTCGTCGGCATTGTGCAACAGCGCGTGGATGCGGGCCAGGACGCACCCATCGACCTCACCCAGGCCCACCTGACCGCCGCGCAGCTTCGATTCGCCACCCTGCGCGCGCAGGACCAGACCGAGGACGACCGCGACCGCCTCGCGCGGCTCGTCGGCCTGCCCGCCGCCGCGCTCAGCGTGGATGGCAAGCTGCCCGCAGCACCCGCCTTGCTCGATCCGGCGATGGACGTTGCGGTTGTTCCCTCCGCCCACGGCTATGCCAACGCTGCCGTCGCCTCCGCGTTCGCCAACGCCGAGGCCAAGCGGCAGCAGGCCACCGGCGACGCGCGCTTCTCCTTCTGGCCCAGGTTCGAGTTCAACGCCCAGTACAACCGCTACGCCACCTTCACCAACTCTTTCGGAATTCTCGAGAGCCTCAATACCCAGTCCACCCAGATTGGGGCCAATGAAAGCGCCTTTGGCGTTCTCATCACCCTTCCCATCCTCGACCGCTCGCATCTGTCCAAGGCGCGCGAGTCCGCGGCCGATGCCGCGCGCGCGCAGCACGACGCACAGACCGCACAGATGGACGCGCTCGACGGCCAGTCCCACCTGCGCCATACCATCGAGGAGCTTAAGGCGCAGGCCGATGTCGCCGGGTTCGAGCAACAGCTTGCGCAGCAGCAGCTCGACATCCTCCACCAGAAGCTTCAGTACGGCACGGGAAACCCGGACGGCCCGCAGTTCAGCCCGAAGGACGAGGAGACCGCACGGATCGCCGAGCGCGACAAATACCTTCTCGTTCTCGATGCGGCCTTCCAGTTGCGCCAGGCTGAGATCCAGCTCCTGCGCCAGACCGGCCAACTCATCCCCTGGCTTAAATCCAGCGCGACCGCAGAGCCGCCTGCTTCTACACAGCCTGCCTCTCCGTCCCCCCAGCAGGGCCTGCCGGCCACACCCACCCCACAGCCGTAAGCCGCTCTACTTTGCCAGCAGAAAGACGCCCGCGCAGACAAGCAGCGCGGCCAGCCAGCGGCGGCGATCAACGTTCTCTCGGAGAAACAGCTTCGCCGCGAAGGCATTGCCGAGAAACGTCAGCGACGCGCTGGCCGGCGCCGCCAGCGACAGCTCCACATTCGACAGAGTAAACAGCAGCGAAAAGAAACTCACCGCCATTGAAAGCACGCCCAGCAGAAACATCGGGCTGGAGACGACCGCGCGAACCGCCCCGCCCAGTCCGGAGTTTGCGCGGACCAGGTCGAGGTCGCCGATGCGCCGCATTGCGCCCGCGGTCAGCACATCTCCCGCAACCGCGGTGGCTGCGACTGTGAGAATCGTGGCCCACGTCTCGATCTGCCCAGCATAGACGTGGCCCGTGCCGATCGGGCTGGCAAAGGTCATCGCGTTCCACCCGTTGTCGCCGCGCTCTTGCCCGTAGCAGTCGGTTCTTCTACCGCTTGCTGCGACTCGTGTGTCGTCAGCGATGGCCCGTTGGCGACAAAGCCCACGCCGCACACGATCAGCAGAATTCCCGCCCAGCGATAGAGACTGATCGTCTCATGCTGCCAATACTTCGCCAGCAGCGCGACGACGACGTATCCAAACGCAGTCGAGGGCAGCACAAACGTCAGGTCGGCCCAGGAGAGCGCGGTCAGGTAGCTGGCGAAGAAGCCCAGCAGGCAGAGAATTCCGCTGATGACCCACGGATTGCGCAGTGCTGCAAGCAGAAGACCAAGGTGCGCCAGCGAGACCTGTCCGACCTGCTCCATGCCATGCGACAGCAGCGTGTCGCCCACCGACGCGGTGAGCATCACGGCGAGAAGAATGAGATAGCGCTGTGGGGTAAGGGTGTGCTTCATCGGCCTTCCAAGCTGTCCGGTGCGCGCAAGCGAGCGTAAATCCGTTTAGCTGGAGGATTCCTGCGCCTTCAGGGCCTTGGATTTTGTGACGGCGCGCGCTGCCTTGTTGCGCTGGCCACGCAGCTTCATGAAGGAGCGCGCCTCAGTGTATAGGCGCGGGACGTCGCGGTGGACGATGGCCTGCCAGATGACGCGGAAGGCGGCCTTGGGGCGGAAGAAGTACTCGTCGTAGAACTTGTGCACCATCTCCATCACATACTCGGCGGGCAGGCCGGGGTACTCGATGTGGGCCAACTGGTGGCCGGCGTCGTCGTTCATCGCCAAGTTGGTGATGTAGCCCTTCTCCTTGGCGAACTCGTACAGCTCGGTTCCGGGGAAGGCGTGGGCCATGGAGACCTGGATGGTCTCGCAGTCCAGCCTCTTGGCGAACTCGATGGTGTTGCGGATGGACTCGTGCGTCTCGCCCGGCAGGCCGAGGATGAAGTCGCCGTGGATCACCAGGCCCAGCTTGTGGCAGTCGCGCGTGAACTCCAGCGCGCGCTCCACCGTCGCACCCTTCTTGATATTCTTGAGGATCTGCGCGTCGCCCGATTCGTAGCCGACGATCAGCAACCGGCAGCCCGCCTCCTTCATCGCCTTCAGCGTCTCGTAGTCGGTGGTGACGCGCGAGGTGCAGGACCAGGTGAGGCCCAGCGGCTTCAGCTTCTCGCACAGCTCCACAGTGCGCGCCTTCTGGATATTGAAGGTGTCGTCGTCGAAGAAGTACTCCTTGACATGCGGGAAGAGCTTCTTGGCGTTGGCCATCTCGGCCGCCACATCGTCGGTCGAGCGCTTGCGCCACGCATGCCCGCTGAGCGTCTGCGGCCAGAGGCAGAAGGTACACTGCGCAGGGCAGCCGCGTGTGCTGTAGAGGCTGACGAACGGGTGCAGCAGAAATGGCACGCTGTACTTGGTCACGTCCAGATCGCGCGCGTAGATCTCTGTTGCCCACGGCATCTCGTCGAGCTGCTCGGGAGTTACCTGCGGACGGTCCGGGTTGTGCTGGATCACGCCATTCTCGTTCCTGTAGCTGACGCCGAGGATCTCGTTCAACGGCTTGCCGTTGGCGTATTCAACGATAGAAAAATCGAACTCGCGGCGGCAGATAAAGTCGATGGCCGCACATTCGTTCAGTGCGCGATCGGTCGAGGTGGTCACCGGCGGCCCGACAAACGCGATCTTGATCGCGGGATAGGTCTGCTTGATGACCGTAGCCATCTTCTGGTCGCCCTCCCAGCCCATTGTGCTGGTAAAGAGAACCAGGAACTCGTAATCCTTCAGAATCTCCACGACATCGGGCCACTTGAGGTGGTGCGGCGGAGCATCGACCAGGCGCGATCCCTCCAACATCCCCGCGGGATAGGTGAGCCAGACGGGATACCAGTAGGACTCGATCTCTCGCGTGGCAGGCCAGCGGCTGCTGGCGCCACCGTCGAACTTTTCAAAGGAGGGCGGGTTCAGGAAGAGAGTCTTCAGCGGAGTTGTCATTGCCATTATTTTACCATTCATGGCCGCTAATCGCGCTGAATTCGAAGCAAATTTGCAGCGCCGCCGCTTTAGGCAAACTCGCAGCGTAAGAGCCTATACATCGACCGAAGCCCGCGTCCCATCTCGACCCCGACGCTTCCCGCTCCACCGGCATCTAACCGCGCAGAGGATTCCGCCCATGCCCCAGAGCATTCACGACCGCGCCGCCGAGTTTCACAAGCAAGCCGCACACGCCCACGCCGCAGCGGCGGCCTCGCATGGCCAGGGCAGCCTCACCGCCCACGAGCTCTCGCGGCGCGCGCACGAGTACTCCAGCAGCGCCTTCGAGGAATCGCGCAAGGCCGCCGAAGCGCACGGCAACTCCGCCGCCTCGACCGCTTCCGCAAGCAAGTAGCCGCGCGTCTACCTGCTTGCGCGATGGACTGCTTCGTCGTAGAGGGGCAGCGTGTGCAGCAGAATGCGCACCAGCGGGGGCGTGCCGCCGCGGAAGTTGAGGCCGCGGTCGGTCTGGTCGCCGTTGAGGATGCGCGTGGACTGCCAGACGCCATCGATGTACTGCCCCTCCTCGGCACGCAGAATTTCAAGCTGTAGATTAGGTGTCTGCTGCAGAGCGTTGTCAGACAAGCAGAAGCGGACGCTCGCATCGAAGCCGCTCACCAGGAACTCCAGCGGGCCAAGCTGCGCGACCACGGCGCGGCCTTGCAGCGTCGGTGTGCCGGGAGGATAGGTTCCATCGGGCTGGGGAAAGCCGAAGGAGACCACCGCATCCGCGCTGGCGAAGTGGATCGTCTGCCGCGCCGCGCCCTTGTCCTCGACTGCGGTCTGGAGCTTGCCCTCCAGGTTGAGCTGCGCAATCTGGCTGTCGGCAGGGCTGAAGAGAGCGAAGTTGTCGGCGGGATTGGCGGGCCTTGCCGGGGCGGAGGCAATGGTTCCTTGCGGGGTGGGCACTTCAGGCAGTTGGGCGCGGTCGATGCCGAAGGGCGCGAAGCCGATGGCCCCTTTGCCCAGAGCATAGAAGAAGTAGCGCCCAAAGTTTGGGCCAATCTGGCTCTCCGGGATAAGCAGCGGGTTGTCGGCGCGGGCGTATGTGGCGATGATCGAGCGGAAGAGGCTGAAGTCGTCCGAGTAGAAGTCTGGCGCAAGGATGTCGATGGAGGGCGCGGCGGCCTTCCAGATCGGGATGTTGGCCTGCTGCGGCCCGCCCGAGGGATACTCCTGCCCAGCGCTCGGCCTGTCGCGGTTCTCCAGTGCATGAACGGGGTAGGCGAACCAGACGTTGCAGTACATGGGCAGCGGGTACTCGGCCTTGCCCGCGGCGGCAACCTGGTCGATGTAATGCGCGGTGGAGTAGGCCGCGAAGCTCTCATCCGCGTCGGGGCCGAAGGCCTGTGTCCATGTGCTCTCGGGAACGTGCAGCGCATGGGCAAGCTCGATGGGAACCGGGCTGTCGAAGGCCTTCTGCGCGGCAGGGGAGAAGTCGCGGACGGAGCCGACCGATCCGGACTCGTTCTCCACCTGCACCAGAATAACAGTGTGTTGAGTCGCGTCGATGGACTTGACGTGGCGCATCAGCGCGGCGAAGGCGGTCTTGTCGGCGTTGAGATTGGCCTGCGAACTGGGCGACATCACGTCGAGCAGCTTGCCGTATGCATTCTCCTCGCGCGGGTAGGTCTTGGGGTCGGACTTGATCCACTCCGGGACGTAGTGGTTCTGGCCGTTCTTCCATGTTCCGAACCAGAGCAGGACGAGATGGAGGCGGTGCTCGCGGGCCTGCGTGACCAGCAGGTCTACGTTGGTGAAGTCGAAGGCGCCCTTGGTTGGCTCCATCTGCTCCCAGTAGACGGGCGCCTCGACGGTATTGGCGTGCATGGCCTCGGCGGCGCTCCACGCAGCGGGCAGGGTCGCGGGCCATGCGCTGGAGTTGTTGATCTGCCCGCCAAGAATGAGAAAGGGCTTGCCATCGACGATCAGCGCGAAGCGTCCGTCCTTCTTCTCCAGGCGGGGAGTGTCGCTGGATTGGGCGGGGGCGGCCGGGGTGGCAAAGGCGAGCGCGGCAAGCAAGAGGGTGGCGGCGAAGGGGGCGTATGGCTGGCGTATGTTCATCGGTCTTCCAATCTGCGGTCAATCAATTGTGCGGAGTCACGAGCGCCATGCAAAACGCCGAGGACAAGGATTGGCCTGGTGTCGATGTTATAGGCAATGAGATAACCGCTGCTGAACCAGAAGCGAAGATCCCGGTTGGAGGTGAGGTCGGGCCGGCGATGTCCGCAGCCAGGCCATGCCGCGATAAAGCAAAACGAATGCTCCAGGGCATCGGCGAGGTTGAGGGCAGCGGCTTCGCTCTCTTCGGCGAGGAATGCGGCTGCCTCTTCGAGATCGCGGACAGCGTCCTCGGTGAGCCGGAAGCGTGCGGGCACTATTTTTTTCTCCGCGCGGCGGCGCGAATTCTGCGCATGGCGACTCCGCCAGCGACAATTCTACCGGCAACGGCGTCCTCCATCCCTTTGTCGATCTTGGCGCGGGCGTAATTCTTCCATCGCTCCTCATCGAGGAAGCTGCGAAGGCTTGCGCGGACGACCTCAGAGGCAGAACTGTAACGCCCGGTGGAGACGGTTTGCTCGACCATCCGTTCGAGTTCGGCGGTGAGTGAGACGTTCATTGGCAGCCCTCCTGGATTCGCAGTTCAGGATAACAAAAAATGTCGAAGATTGACATTACAATCATTTGATCAGCATGGAGACGATGGCGGCGGAGATGAGGTTGGCCATGGTCCCGGCGAGCATGGCGCGAAGACCGAGGCGAGCGAGGTCGTTGCGCCGGTTGGGCGCCAGCGCGCCGATGCCGCCGATCTGTATGCCGATCGAGCCCAGGTTGGCGAAGCCGCACAACGCAAATGTTGCGATGGTAACGGTGCGCGGCGAGAGTGCGCAGGGGCCGGTCTTCATCGCGCCGAGCTGCGTGTAAGCGATCAGTTCATTCAGCACCGCGCGCGTTCCCAGCAGGTTGCCGATGGCGGGCGCCTCGCGCCACGGAATGCCGATCAGCCACGCAACCGGCGCACCGATAAAGCCCAGGGCCGCGTTCAGCGAGTGGGGCAACGGGATGTGTCCGTGCGCCCAGGCGAAGTTGGAGAGGCCGTTCATTGTCGCGTTCAGCAGACCGACCAGCGCCAGAAAGCCGATGAGCATGATGGCCACGTTGAAGGCCAGCGCGCCGCCATCGATGGCGCCGCGCGCAACCGCTCCAATCAGGTTTTCGCCCGCGTGCTCCTCGCTGGGAGGCATGTGGACCGTGCCCGCGGTCGCCGGCGTCTCCGTCTCCGGCACCAGCATCTTGGCCACCAGAATAGTCCCCGGCGCGGTCATCACCACAGCCGCGAGCAGGGCCTTCGCGTCGATACCGAAGCTGATGTACGCCGCCATGATCCCGCCGGAGACGTGCGCCATGCCGGCGGTCATAATGGTCATCAGCTCGGAGTTGGTTGCGCCAGCGAGAAATGGACGGATGGTGAGCGGCGCCTCGGTCATGCCGACAAAGATGCTGGCCGCGACGTTGGTGCTCTCCGCGCCGCTGGTTCCCATGGTGCGCTGCATCGCCCAGGCCACGGCGCGCACGATCCGCTGCATCACTCCGACGTGATAGAGCACCGCGAAGAACGCGCCGACGAAGATAATGGTGGGCAGCACCGTGAACGCGAAGACGTTGAGTCCGTTCTGCGGGTCGCCCAGCGGGCCGAAGACCATCCTCGATCCGTCTGCGGCGTGGCCCAGGAACGCAGTCACGCCGTTGCCGGCCCACTGCAGGATGCGCTCTCCGTAAGCCCAGCGAAGCACACCGAAGGCGAAGATGACCTGCAGGCCGAGGCCCCACAGCACTGTGCGCCAGCGGACCGCGCGCCGGTCGGTGGAGAGAGCATACGCCAGGCCAAGAAACGCGATGATCCCGAGAACTCCGGTAAATCGTGCCACGGCTTGCTCCCCTCGCGGATTTGGGCGCGCACGGCGCGGCCCGGTCGAGTGTGGGTCGAGTGTACCCAATCGCGCAGCCCTGCGGCGAGCAATTTGCTGCCGCCTGCAACCAACCCAGGCGGCCATGCGGCCCGGCTCTGAGGCGCTGTCCAAAAACGACAGGATCGGCGCTCAACGAGGAAAGAAGCAACGACGAAATACGGGGATTCTTCGCTGCGCTCAGAATGACAATTCGAAATTAATGACAATTCATAAATTTTCGATGAGAAGAACTGTTTCTGGACAGGTTCTGAGGCGCACCGCCTTGAACCTTGTCTCAATATGGCACACATTGGGCGCGCCGCGGCAAGGCAAAGGTGTCGTGGCCTGCCCGGCGGCAGTGGAGATGCAGGGACAATCGCACAGAGGTTGCCGGACTCGGGCCCAGAGACTCATGGAGCTGTCGCCGTTGCCCGATAAGGGAGAAGTGGACGAGCTAATCAACGAGTTTCTCGCAGAGAGCCAGGAGGGGCTGGAGCGGATGGATCTCTGCCTCACCGAGCTGGAGCGGCGTCCCGAAGACGGCGAACTTCTGGCGGAGATCTTTCGCGCGGTACACACCATTAAAGGGACGACCGGCTTTCTAGGGTTCGGACGCCTGGAGAGGCTGGCGCACGCCGGTGAGGGCCTGCTCGGCGCGCTGCGCGACAAGACGATCGCTGTGACTCGCGAACGAACCAGCGGACTGCTGCAACTGATGGATGGGTTGCGCAGCATCCTTTCGACGATCGAGATCCGGGGCACGGAGGGCGAGCGATCGACCGACGACGACTGGCAGTTGATCGACCTGCTCGCGGAGCTGAAGTCGGACGAACCGATGTCCGCGGAGAGCAAAGATCCTGCTCTGCGCGGCCCCGGCAAGCGCGATCCGAATGCGGGGCATCCCGTTTTGCCGCCGGATGCCAGTGGGGCCGATCTCGCAACCGGCTCGTCGATGCAGGACAAGACCCTGCGCATCGATGTCGATGTATTGAACCGCATGATGAACCAGGTCGGCGAGCTGGTGCTGACGCGCAACCAGATCCTGCGTTGCGCGCCCGGCGCGGAGAACTTTCCCGCCCTGGCGCGCAGGCTGGACAGCGTGACGGCGGAGCTGCGTGAGAGCGTGATGCGCGCCCGCATGCAGCCCGTGGGCCATCTCTTCCGCAAGTTCCCCCGCATGGTGCGCGACCTGGCGATAACCTGCGGGCGGCAGGTGCGCATCGAGTTCGAGGGACAGGAGACGGGGCTAGACAAGAGCCTGCTCGAAGCGGTCGGCGACCCGCTGACCCATGCGGTGCGCAATGCTGTAGACCACGGCATCGAGCCACCGGGGGTGCGCATCCAGATGGGCAAGCCGGTCGAGGGAGTGCTGCGTCTGCGCGCCTTCCACCAGGGAGGAACAGTCGTCATCGAGGTGATCGACGACGGCGCCGGCATCTCAACCGAGCGGGTGTTGGAAAAGGCCATCGAACGCGGCCTTGCCACGCCGGAGCAGGCGGCTTCGATGACCCAACGAGAGGCGCTTCAGATGGTCTTTCTGGCTGGGTTCACGACCGCCCTGACGGTGACAAACGTCTCTGGCCGCGGCATGGGAATGGATGTGGTGCGCGCCAATGTCGAAAAAGTGGGTGGAAGCGTCGAGTTGGAGTCGCGTGTGGGCGCGGGGACCACGCTGCGGATGCGCGTTCCACTGACTCTTGCGATCGTTCCCGCGCTCGTGGTGCAGAGTGGCGGCGAGAGCTTCGCATTGCCGCAGAACGCGCTGGTGGAGCTGGCCTATGTGCCGCGCCACGAAGTCGAGCAGGCGCTCGGGCGGATCGGAACTACGGATCTGTTCCGGCTGCGCGACGGCCTTCTGCCGCTGGTCTGGCTGGACCGTCTCCTCCGTCTCGAGCCGAGAGACAACGCGCACCTGAACGACTTCTATATCGCGGTGGTTGAATCGGAGGGCCGCCGCTTCGGCCTGGTGGTCGACGACCTGAAAGAGCCACAGGAGATCGTCGTGAAGCCGCTCTCGGACGAGTTGCGCTCGCTCGGCGTCTTCTCCGGCGCAACCGTGTTGGGCGACGGCACGTTGGCGCTGATCCTCGACGTGGCGGCAACCGGCGCTCGCGCCGGGGTGCGCCCGACGTCCGATACGGAAAACATCGTCGTCGCGCAGTTGCCACAGCCTGCATCGGCGCAGGCCGCACTACAGAGTTCGATGGTGGTCTACGAGGTGGCAAAACGCGGGCCCGCGCAGAACGCGGCCGCCGAGCGCATGGCCATACCGATGAGCGCGGTCGAACGGATCGAAAGCGTACCGTTAGGCAAGATCGAGCATGTGGGCGGAAGGCCTGTGTTGCAGTACCGCGGCGAGCTGATCCCGTTGCAAGATGAGGGCGGCGTCTTGAGCGAAGGGAGCGCGGCTGAAGTTGCGGACGCCGCCGACAATTTGGCGCCGGACGCCAGGGTGGCAACCGTGCTGATCTGTCTGCGCCCCGATGCGCGCGGAACCAGGCGGATTGGCGTGGTTGTGCGGCGCGTTCTGGATGTCGCTGCGGGCACATTGCTGGCCGAGGATGCGGCGACATGCGAGGAGCAGTTGGCCCTGGTGAAGGACCGCGTGACGACGGTACACCGCGGCTTTACGCATCCGGACGACGCCCTGCCGAAGTCGCTCATGCAGGAGGTCGCATGAAGGGCGCGGAGCAGGCGGGGGCAGATGTCGGCGAGCCGGTCTCGCTCTGTTCGCTGCGCGTCGGCGACGCGATCTTCGGCATCGATACGCGGCAGGTTCGCGAGATTCTGGGAACGGCAGCGCCACGGCATGTCCCGCTGGCGCCGCCGTACATCGCTGGCGTGGTCCCCTATCGCGGAGACGTGCTCACCACGGTGTGCTTCCGCGCGCTGCTGGGGATGAAGTGCTGGGCCGGTGCACACTGCATCCTCGTCTTCGACGGCGAGCGCGCGGAGGAACGCTTTGGCCTGATCGTCGATGGCGTCGGCGGCGTGATTGCGGTCGAACCCAGCGCGCATGAGGCAAACCCCAGCGGGCTCGACGCGCGCAGCATGGAGATCTTCGATGGGGCCTACAAACTGCCCTCCGGCCTCATGGTGCGCCTGGATCCGCGCAAACTGCGGCCATCGCATCTGGGGGAGAGCGGCTTGTTTGAAACGATAACGCAGGAGAGGCAGGGAAGCCAACTATGAGAGCTCTGATTGTGGACGATTCACGGTTCATTCGACAGTATCTGCGGCAACTGCTGGAGGGCATGGGCCTCAACTGCGAGGAGGCGGTGGACGGGGCCCAGGCCCTGCAGATGCTGCGCGGCGTCTCTGCGTTCGACTTCATGCTGCTCGATGTCAACATGCCCGGGATGAGCGGCCTGGAGTGCGTCCGGCAGCTCCGCGAGGCCGGGCTGCAACCTCCTATGAAGGTAATGATGGTCACCACCGAGGCCGACAACTCGTACATCTGCCAGGCGCTGGACTATGGCGCCGATGAGTTTCTCATGAAGCCGTTCACGCCCGAAGGCCTGCGCGAAAAGTTGGCGATGATTGGGTTGGCGGCGTAGGCCGATAGATCGAGTGCAAGCTGCTGCGAAAGGGAATGTCTCAATGCAAATGGGAACAGCAAGGCCGATTCGAGTGCTGGCCGTGGACGACTCCGTCGTGATGCGTGGGGTTCTGCGGACGCTCTTCCAAGCTCCGCAGTTGTTCTCTTCCGAGCTGCCGGAGATGGCACTCTGCGGCGTTGCGGCGGACGGCCTGGAGTGTCTCGAGTCCGTTCTGCGGCTGCGCCCCGACGTCGTTGTCCTGGATCTGGAAATGCCGCGCATGAACGGGCTGGACGTGCTCGAGCGGCTGCGCCTGGAGGAGCCGGGGCTGCCCGTCATCATGTGCAGCGCCTATACCGAGCGCGGCGCGCGCGCAACTCTGGATGCGCTTGCCATGGGCGCCGCGGACTATGTGATGAAGCCCAGCGAGCAGTGCGACTTTGCAACTGCAAAGATGGCGTTGGCCACCCAGTTGCTGCCCAAGATCGCCGCGCTTGCCGGCGCCGGCTTCGAGGCGCTGTCGCAGGTGCGCGGCAGAACGACGCGCCAGGAGATCGGCGGGTCGAGCGCGCCGCAGAACCCGGAGCGTACACCGTCTTCGATGCTGGCTGCGGCCTCCACTCAGGTCAACATCGTAACCATCGGCGTCTCAACTGGCGGGCCATCGGCGCTGGAGGCTGTACTGCCGCATCTGGCGGGGGGCTTTCCCGTTCCCATTGCCATTGTGCAACACATGCCCAAGCTCTTTACCGGCGAGCTTGCGGAGCGGCTGGACCGTTGCTGCGCGCTGCGTGTCCGCGAGGCGCGCCATGGCGAGGAGTTGGTTCCCGGCACTGTTTGGCTGGCCCCCGGAGACTCTCACATGGAGGTCGCAGAGGCTGCGTTCGGCCCCGCGTTTGGCAACGGAAATGACGGAGTCCGCAAGATCGCCATCCATCTCCATCAGCAGCGTTCGCTCAACCACTGCAAGCCCTCCGTGGATTACCTGTTCAGTTCGGCGGCAAGGGTCTACGGCGCGGGAACGCTGGCCCTGGTGATGACCGGAATGGGTTCCGACGGGCTGGCAGGCGCGCGCTGCGTGCATGAGGCGGGCGGCGTTGTGCTCGCCCAGGATGCAGCCACCTCCGCGGTGTGGGGAATGCCGGGGCGTGTCTTCGAGGCCGGGCTTGCGCGCACGCCGCTGCCGCTGCAGCAGATCGCAGCGGAGTTGACAAGAAGGGCCCGCGTGGGCCGAAGAGGACACGCTGCTCACGCCGCTGCCGCAATCCTGCCGGTGCCGCAGAGCAGCCGGACCACCACCGCAACGCCACATCCAGAGGTGCTCCATGGGCTGCTCTGACTCCGATTACGCATACCTTCGCCAACTCGTGCTCACCGAGTCTGCCAACCTGATCGACCCGTCGCGTAACGCTCTGTTCGAGACGCGCCTGACGCCCATCGCGCGCATGGCCGGCGCATCCTCGCTCGAAGACTTCGTCACTCTTCTGCGCGTCGAGCGGACGCCCCAGTTGCAACGCGCCGTCGCCGAGGCCATGACCATCAACGAGACCAGCTTCTTCCGCGATGGCAGCCCCTTCGATGCGCTGCGAGATACCATTCTCCCCCGCCTGGTCGAACGCAACGCCGCGCAGCGCAGGCTGCGCATCTGGAGCGCCGCAAGCTCCACCGGGCAGGAGGCATACAGCGTCGCCATGCTGATACGCGAGAACTTCCCCGAGTTGGCCGCATGGGATGTAAAGATCGTCGGAACGGACATCTCGCGCCAGGTCGTCGCGTACGCGCAGCGCGGCCGCTATCGCCGCATGGAGGTCAATCGCGGCCTGCCCGCGCGCATGTTGATCAAGTACCTGGTGCGCGACGGCGACGAGTGGGAGGTAGTCCCGGAGCTGCGCGCTCTGTGCTCGTTCCAGTACGCCAACCTCTGCGCGCCGCTGCCTAGGCTGCCCATCTTCGATCTCGTCCTGCTGCGCAACGTCCTGCTCTACTTCCCCCAACAGGACCGCGGGTGCGTCTTCAGCGACGTCTATCGACAGATGGTGTCCGAAGGCTATCTCATGCTCGGTACCGCCGAGCAGGCGGAGGACTCCACCAATCTCTTTCAAGCGGAGTTTGTCAGGAACTGTTATTTTTATCGTCCTACGCCCACATCGTAACTCAGTCGCGCTTTTCTCTGCTGCTCCGCCTTTCGTATAAACTGCGCGGATGTTGCTCCGCTCTTTTCTTTCGTTATGGCGGTTTAGGATCTGTCCAGAAAGTACAGAACCAGCGCTCAACCAGGAACAAGCAACGACGAAATACCGGGATTCTTCGCCGCGCTCAGAATGACAATTCATAAATTTTCGACGAGAAGAACTGTTTCTGGACAGGTTCTTAGAAAATGCTGTAGTGCGTGAATGAATTGTCCCGGCGAAAAAATTACGTATTGTCCTGCTGAGCACAACGAAGCGCCCTTGTATTGTTTTGGCAACGCGACTGTCTACCCCATAGCCGAAGACCATCTGACAATCGACTGCAATGGAATGGCTAAGAACGAGCGCGCGGCGTGGGGTTGGCGATCTCTCTCGCATAAATCTGATAGCTGATGCGCGGAGGCTCCGCGCCCCGGTGCAGCGCCCACACCTGCTCGCGGATGCGCTCGTCCGCTGCTGTGTGCCGCTCTCGCGAGCGCAGGTAGTCCAGCCAACTCTCCATGATGAAGCTCTCGTTGAGCATCTCCGGGAGGATGGCGTCGCGGTAGATGCCCCAACGCAGCGCGCCGTCGCGCATCCGCACGCCACGCAGTTTGTGAATGGCGCGGGTAAACTCCGCGTAGTTCTCCACCGGTATCTGATAGTAGATGGAGATGCGTACCGGACCTGCCAGCGCTGGGTCGCCGGCCTCGGCGTCTTCTCCGGCGACAGGGGCGGCTTCGGGAAACGGAGCGAGCTGCGGCACGCTGCGCTTCCACTTGTGCGGAGTGGTGTCCGGCACGCCGTCCTGCAGCACGCCGAAGCGGCGCACAAACGGGAAGCTGGCCGCAAACCCGCCCGCCGCGCACAGCAGGGAGATTGGGGCGCCAGCGCGTTGCGCAATCAAGCCCCAGACCACGGACCCAAGCGCGAGGCCCCCCTGAAACGTCATCATGTATGCGCCGAGTGCGCGCGCCTGCACCCACGCCGGGACCGAGACCTGCACCGAAGTATTCAGCGAGGCCATGGTGCTGGTCCAGCAGTACCCGGCGGCAATCAGCGTGGCAACGATCAGCGATGGACGATGAACGCGCGCCAGCAGCGTCAGCGTAAAGACGGTGTAGAACGTCGATGCCGCAATGATGCGGTCGGCGGAGAAACGCAGCCGCACGCGCGGCAACGTCAGCGCGGCGATCACCGCGCCCACACCCAGCGAGCCGTTCAAAATGCCGTAGCCCAGTGCTCCCTGATGCAGGTTGTTGCGCGCCACCACCGCCAGCAGAGACCAGATCGCCGAGAAGAAAAAACAGAAGGTAAACGAGCGCAGCAGCGACGCCTGAAGATTGGGAGCGTAACGGATGTAGCGCAGCCCGGAGCGAATCGACGCCGCAATCCGCTCCGAAGGAAGCGTCGATTTGAAGAGCGGAGTGCGCTTCCAGTTGTACAGCACCCAGATGACTGCCACGAACGAGAGCGAGTTCAGCAGGAAGACATACGCGCTGCCCGTGTCGGCGCGCTTGAAGGCCGCGACCGTCAGTCCGCCCAGCGCGGGGCCGACCGCGCGCGCCAGGTTGTTCGAGGCGGCGTTAAGTGAGACGCTCTCCGGGACCAGTTCACGCGGCACCAGCTCGGGAACAATCGCCTGCCACGCCGGGTTGTTCATCGACGATCCGATGTTCAGCAGAAATGTGAACGCCAGCAGCGACCAGGGCGAGATGTGCCCCAGAAACGTCAGCAGCGCCAGAACGGCCACCGAACCCAGCATCCACGCCTGCCAAAAGATCAGCAGCCGTCGCCGGTCGAAGAGGTCCGCGGTTGCCCCGGCCAGCAGTCCCAGTACCAGCACCGGCAGGCTGGCCGCCGTCTGCATCAGCGCTATCAGCAGCGGCGACGCGGTCAGCGCGGTCATCAGCCAGGTCCCCGCCGTGTCCTGCATCCACGTCCCCACGCTGGAGATGGTCGAAGCAATCCAGCGGTCGCGGAAGGTCGCTATGCGCAGCGGCGCAAAGCCGCTCAGCGGCTCCTGTGGGCCGGTTCCGCGCGCCGCGTATGGCGTCTCAAAGGGCATTCGTCTGTATTCAGTGTAACCATGCTCGACAACCATGCTGAACGCAGGTGCGGCGCGGATGTACAGTGGATCAGGAGCCACCGATGCCTGCCGATGCAAACCGAGTGATTGCGGACCTGCGCGAGCTTGCCGCCCTCACCGGCGACGCCAACGGAGCGCAGCGTGTCGCCTTCACGCCCGGCTGGCAGCGCGCCCGCGACTGGTTCGCCACCAGGCTCGCCACCCTGCCCGCTGCGTGGAAGCTCGAACGCCACCGCGACGCCGCTGGAAACTTCTGGGTCACGCTTCCCGGCGCATCACCCAGGTCGCTTGTCCTCGGCAGCCACCTCGATTCCGTTCCCAACGGCGGATGGCTCGACGGCGCGCTCGGCGTCCTCACCGCGCTCGAAGTCTTCACCGCTATCGCCCGCGACCACAGCGCTCGCCCGCCCTTCACCCTGCGCCTCGTCGATTGGGCCGACGAGGAGGGCGCGCGCTTTGGCCGCAGCCTCTTCGGCTCCTCCGCCTTCGCTGGAAGGCACAGCATCGCCGCCGACCGTGCGCGCACCGACCGCGACGGCGTCGCGCTGGAGGCCGCGCTCGCCCACTGCGGCATCGACATCGACCGCATCGGCGAAGCCGAGCTGGAGCGCAAAGACATCGCCGCCTATCTTGAGCTGCACATCGAGCAAGGCCCCGTCCTCGAACGCCTCGGCCTTCCGCTCGGCGTCGTACAAGGAACCAAAGGCGTCGAGCGCCACGCCATCACCTTTCACGGACAGGAGGCGCACTCCGGTTCAACCCCCATGGCCGACCGCCGCGACGCCCTTGCCGCCGCCGCGCGCCTCGCCCTCGAAGTCCGCAGCATCGCCCTGCGCCACCGCGACGCCGTCTGCACCATGGGCAGCCTCAAGACCTTCCCCGGAATCGTCACCGCCGTGGTTGGCCGCTGCGAATGCACCCTCGACCAGCGCGACCTCGACCCCGCCATCCTCGCTGCACTGTACTGCGAGGCGCAGGAAGCGAGTCGCCGCTTCGCCGAAGAAGAACGCTGCACTGTCGAGTGGTCGCGCATCTGGAGCATCGAGCCCATCCCCTTCCATCCCGAGTTGATCGTTCTCTGCCGCGAGGCCATCGAGGAGACCCTCGCTACAGGCGAACCGTCGCACAGCCTGCCCTCCGGCCCGCTGCACGACGCCGCCGAGGTCGCCCGCGCCGGCATCCCCACCGCGATGCTCTTCGTGCAGTCGCTCGGCGGCATCAGCCATAACAAGATCGAAGACACCCGCGAAGACCACCTTTGCCAAGCCGTCGCCGCATTCGACCGCCTCGCCGCCAAAACCCTCCGCTGGATGGAGTCTCAATGACGCATTTACCGACGCAGCTCGATCCGTTCATTGCCTCAGTGCAGTGATGAATCTCCGCATTCTTCTACGAGCGCCATCGTCTACGCCATTTGCAAAATGCTCAATATGGAGTCGTAGCGGGATTGGGGCCGTGGGCAAAGTTCACGCGGATACCCATGGTCACAACAACCAGCCGCACGCCCGCCGTCTCAAACCCCGCAAACGAACCTTTTGGTGTGAACATGTCCACATACCGCGTGTCCTGAACCAGTTGGATAATGCCGTTGCGACGGACACGAAATGTGAAGCCAACACCGCCATCCAGCACCGGTTGATTGCTGGACGCGGAGCCTGCATCGTTGAAGCAAGCGTTGTACCCATAACCTCCGTTGCACGTTGGGTCGGGCTGCAGTAGCATCGACTGCTTCAATGAATACCCCCCGCCGCCCGCTGCATACATGCCCCAACGCCGGCCCCGCACCAGTTCGCAGGCCGGATCGAACGTAAACGCGAAGAGATTTGTCTGCCCATTCGATTCATTGGTCGTCTGCAATACAGCATAGGGAAGATTGCTGACGGAAATCATCATGTTGAACGGGTAAAGCCAACGTCCAGCCCCATGACGCCCGAATTCAAGACTGAAGACCACGCCTTTATTCGTTGTCGCAGCAGTGCTTCCGGCAGGAACGGACGCCCCGTCGCCGGCACTGAATATCCAATAACCGGTGCCGCCGTGTGTGCTCGCCTGCGTCGCCTGTGCCTGAGCCATCGGCGCAGCGGCCAGCAACAGCGCGAGGACCTGTACGCACTTTCTGCGCGCGCCGCAAGAAACCCGATGAAACGATCCCATGCACTCAGTTCTCCCGGAACACTATTTCACTGCCAATTGGATTTGTCGAGCGGGATTCAACTCAAGGAATGGCCCAACCAATCGTCGGAATGAACGGATGCGTGCGTCTGCAAGTGCGGAGACGATAAACTCATAGCCATCGCCGCCATCTCCAATCCGCGCATCTTCCTCTCCGCCGGCGAGGCCTCGGGCGACCACTACGGCGCGCAGCTCATCGCGGAGCTGCGCGCGCGCCTGCCCGCCGCCGTTTTCTCCGGACTTGGTGGCGCGGAGATGGCCGCCGCCGGCCTTGAACGCATCGTCCGCGCCGAAGATGTCGCCCACATGGGCCTCACCGAGGTCCTCCGCCACGCGCCGTACATCTACGCGCAGTACCGCAGGCTGGTTGCATCGATTCGCAGCACGCGCCCGGACGTCGCCATTCTCATCGACTTTCCCGAGGTCAACCTCCGGCTTGCGCGCCACCTCAAGCGCCTCGCCGTCCCTGTTCTCTGGTTCGTCAGCCCGCAGGTCTGGGCCTGGAAGCGCGGTCGCCTACGCTCGATTCAGCAGCGCGTCGATCGCATGATGGTCATCTTCCCCTTCGAGGAACCCTTCTATCGCGCACGGGGAGTTGCCGCCGAGTTCGTCGGCCACCCGCTCGCCACTCTCCCGCTTCCTACGGTCTCCCGCGAGGAGTACGCCACGCGACACAGCCTCGATTCCGCAAAGCAATGGATCGCGCTCCTTCCCGGCAGCCGCCAGGGTGAGGTCGCGAAGAACTTGCCGCAGATGTTGCATGCCGCGGCAGATCTCAATTGGGACCGCGCGACGGCCTGTGAGTTTATTCTTCCAGTTGCATCCACCCTTGAAATCAATTGGCTCAAAGAGAAGCTGGCCGCCTGCGAATCGTCCGGCAGTCGAACCATGCACGGCGATGCAACGATGCCGCGGATTGTACTCGTTCCCGACGCGCGAGAAGCCCTTCACCACGCCCGCGCCTCCGTCGTCGCCAGCGGCACGGCCACCGTCCAGGCACTCACTATCGGCACGCCGTTCGTCGTTGTCTACCGCGTCTCCGCGCTCACCTTCGCACTGGTCAAGCGCCTTATCCGCTATCCCGCAGAGATTCCCGCCGCCCGCGACGCCGATGGCAATCTGCCCATCGCCATGCCCAACCTCATCGCCGGCCGTCGCATCGTTCCCGAGCTGCTCAATCGCCGCTTCACCGCCGCCGCGCTGGCCGCCGCGCTCCGTCCACTGCTCACCGACACGCCAGCCCGCGCCGAGACGATCGCTGCGCTCGCCGAGACCCGCGCCAAGCTCCAACCCAACCCCGCCCCCGCTCCAGGCTCTACGGTAGACCCCATCCGCCGCGTCTCCGACGGCGCCATCGCTCTGCTGCGCGCGAGTGCCTCCGTTGCAGCCCGAAGCCCCGCCGCAGACGTCTAACCCTCTGGGCCGCAACCGGCAACGGCCCTCCAGCGCCCATATCCAACGTCGAGAGCCATCCCCACGATTTTGCGATTACATTAATGGTTGAACAGCATCTTGAGGATTTCAGCAGGCATGTCTCTTCCAGCCAAACTCAGTGTCCGGCCCACCCTCAACCTTCGCGCGCGCGTCGCCCTCGCTCTCCTCTGCGCCCTCGCTCTCTCCGCATGGCACGCCGCGCTCGCCGCGCCCGCGCGTCCGCTGCTGGACATCACCGGCTACGTCATAAACGCCGATCTCGATCCCGCCACCGGCAAGCTCTCCGCCACCGCCGACGTCACCTTCAGCGCGCTCGACGACCTCACCACCGCCAGCTTCGAGCTGAACAACGGCCTCAACGTCACCTCGCTCACAGACACCTCCGGCGCGCCGCTCGACCCCGTGCGCGTCGCCGCCAACTTCACCGTCCGCGCCGCTCTGCCCACGCCCATCGCCAAAGGCTCCGTCAATACATTCCACTTCGTCTACTCCGGTACACTCACCAGTTCCAACACCAGCCCAGTCGATGGCATCAAGCTCGCCGCCATCGCCGACCCCATCAGCATCCTGCTCTACCCAGGCCGTTGGTTTCCCATGACGGGCTTGTTTACCGACCGCTTCACTGCCGAGATGCACATCCGCATCCCCGCCGACTTCACCGCAGTCGGCAGCGGGCCTGCCTCGAAGAAGACGCTACCCGATGGACGCACTGAGTTCAGCTTTCTCTGGTCGAAGCCCGGTTTTCCCGGCACCATCGTTGCGGGCAAGTTTCTGCCCGCGATCAACGGAGGCCTTAACAACGTCCACGTCTACGTCACCGCCAAGCGCAAGGGCGGCGCGGCAGAGTTCGCCGCCCTTGCAGGCCGCGAGTTCGAATACATGACCGGAGTCTTCGGCCAGCCTGAGTCCACCCGCATCGACATCGTCGAGCTGCCCGAAGATGCCGTCTCCGCCGCCTGGGGTCCGGAGATGGCCTGCATCGCCGGCAACCGCATCGTCGATCGCACGGTGGCCTCGCAGCGCCTGCTCGCCAACACACTCGCCCACCAGTGGTGGGGATCCGAGGTCTCGCCCGCCACGCTCGACGATGCCTGGATCACCAACGGCATGAGCCGCTACGGGGAGCTGATGTACCTTGAGGACTCGGCGGGCAAGAGCGCCTTCCAGACGGCCATCGGCGATGTCTCCGCGGGCGCGCTCGCATACGACACCGAGCCACTCTCCACCCTCGGACGCCTCGATCCCTTCTCGCCGCAGTTCCAGTCCATGACCCTGGAAAAAGGCGCCATGGTCTTCCATATGCTCCGCTGGGAGATGGGCGACGACGCCTTCCAGAGCTTCCTGCGCACCGTCCTCTCCCAATACACAGACAAGGGCATTCGTGCCTCGCAGCTCGAAGACCTCGCCGAGGAGCAACCCGTCAACGGCTCTCCCCTCGAACTCACCCCATTCTTCTCCCAGTGGGTCGATGGCACGGGCGCGCCCGCCTTCACCGACAACTACACCGTCTACCGCCTTGGCGACAACAAGGGCTTCCGTACCGTCGGTTCCATCTCCGAGAACCTCGACCTTTTCCGTATGCCCCTCGAACTGCAAATCGAGACCGACGGAAAGACCGTCGATCGCCGCATCGACGTCGCAGGCACCGATTCGCCCTATAGCATCGACACCTTCGGACGCCCGCGCCGCATCTCCATCGACCCCAACGACTGGGTGCTCAAGAGCACGCCTGACCTCGCCGTCCGCGTCGCCGTCCTGCGTGGCCAGCAGGCGGTCGCGCAGGGAGACCTCGCCGGAGCGCTCGCCGAGTACCAGAAGGCACTCGATATCAACAAAGCCAGCTCCCTCGCCGCTTACCGCATCGCCGAGGTCTTCTTCATGCAGCACAACTACCAGGCCGCCGCCAACAGCTTCCGCGACGCCCTCCGCGGCGACGGCGAACCCAGTTGGACCCAGGTCTGGAGCGACATCCACCTCGGCTACATCTTCGATTGCACGGGACAGCGCGAGCGCGCCGTCAACCAGTACCGCCTCGCCGTGCAGACCAACGACAACACCCAGGGGGCAATCAATGAGGCACGCGCCCGCCTGGCCGCACCCTACAAATGCACCCGCGCCGACAACTGACCGCACCGCCGCGCGTGTCGGCGACGTTTTTTTGAAAGTTGTCATTCTGTGCGCAGCGAAGAACCGCCGCATTTCGTTCGCGGCGCGAAGCGGATCAGGTTGGTAAAAGTGCTTGGTGGTGCGCGCGGCCCCCTCCCAGTTCATCCGCCGTCTTCAGTATGCGATATACTCACCCCGGCCCATCTCAACCAAGGAGTCTTCCATGCTCAAGGGATTTCGCGATTTCATCCTGCGCGGCAACGTCGTCGATCTCGCAGTCGCCGTCATCGTCGGTGCTGCCTTCAGCAAGATCATCACCGCCTTCACCGCCAACATCATCAGCCCTCTCATCGGCGCAATCGCGGGCAAACCCGACTTCTCCTATCTCATCCTCACCCTGCACGGCGGAAAAATCGGCTACGGCAGCTTTCTTACCGCCGTCATCGACTTCCTCATCCAGGCCTCGGTGGTCTACTTCCTGATTGTTGTGCCGGTAAATTTTTTCATGGCCCGGATCAGAAAGCCCACGGCACCTACCACTAAAACCTGTGCCGAGTGCCTCTCCGAGATCCCGCTCTCCGCCAAACGCTGCAAGTTCTGCGCCCAGCCCGCGGCGTAGTCCACAGACCGTTCCTGCATACAACTTGCGCTGTACGCAATAATTCCCAAGTGCTATGTCCCACTCTGGGCACTGCGCCGATCATGGTTCTTGAATGGGGCCGAAACGGTCGCTCTGGAGCAGCACGCAATGATTCACCGATCATCTCCTGTCAAGGCCCTTGCAAGACCGCTCCCATCGCGCACCCCGATCGCCGCGCATCCGCACCGGGATGAAGAGGACCGCCGATGATCCGGTTCCGGGCCTTGGGATCGTCCGTGGATCGCTGTAGCCTGCCATCGCCGCGCCTCATTCCCCGCAGCGTGGCTGGAATGGCATTCAATTTCAGCAGGATCAAGCTCCCCCGCGCCGCGCAGCTCTCAGGCCAGGCCATCCCGCCCAAGGCCCAGCCACCATCCGCGTGCGCCGCAGCCGCCGAGGCTGCGTTGCAGGACTCCCCAGCCCTCGCCACCCACGCAGGATAGTTCTTGACAGCGCCACACTCCATGCCATCGCTGAAAACACCCTAACCCGCCAGCGCCAGCAGGCGCGCCCATGTCTGCGGATCGACCGGGACTCCCAGCCGCAGGTTCTCCTCGCGCAGCATGAGCGTCTGCTGTCCGGGGTAGCGCACCGGCCGCGCCGGATCCACCGGGACTGCCGCGACCAGCGACTCGATGATTCCAGCGGCAATGCGGTCGAGATCGCCGCGCGCGGCAAAGCTGCCAGGGTCGATGGCCACAAACACCTGGCTCACACCCGATTCGCGCATCGGGTCTCGCGGGATCTGGTGCGTGGCCAGCCCGCCGGAGAGCATCGCCGCCAGCAGATCCAGCGTCAGCGAGAGGCCCGATCCCTTCCAGTAGCCGATGGGCAGCATGCGCCGGGATGCATTGATCTCCTCGGCATCGACCGTCAGCGTGCCGCTCGCGTCGTATCCGCCGGGAACCGGTAAGCGTTCTCCGCGCACTGCATACGCGGAGAGCGCGCCCTGCGAGAACTGCGAGAGCGCCATGTCCAGCACTACGTGCGCGCCGTCCGCGCGTGGGATGGCAACCACCAGCGGGTTGTTGCCCAGCACCGGCACCTGCGCGCCCCAGGGGGGCAGGTTTGGCAGCGTATTGGTCCAGCACAGCGCAAAGACGCCCGCCTCCGCCGCCTGCCAGCCGTAGCTGCCGCCGCGCATCCAGTGGTTGGTGTTGGCCAGCGCTACACAGCCCAGGCCGTGCAGCCGCGCCAGCTCGATGGCGCGCTGCATCGCCGCGTAGGCGTTCAGGTTGCCCGGCCCCAGATGCCCGTCCCATCGCTCCAGCGCCGCCGCTGCGGCCACGCGCGAGGGCACGGCAGAGACGTCGATGCAGCCGTTGTCCACCATCTCCGCAAAGCGCGGAAAGCGGTTGAGGCCGTGCGTGTAGACCCCGTCGCGCGTGGTCTCGGCGAAGAGGCGGGCGCATAACGCGCCGCGCTCGCCTTGCAGGCCAAGGCGCTGCATCGCGCGGAGGAGCGCGCGGAAGAGATCGTCGTAGGGAACTCGCAACATAAAACAGTGTCCAGAGATAAAATGCGGATGGATTGCACGACGAGCGCTCACCCAGCCGCGGTTTCCTGCTCTTCGTCCACCGTGTCACCCTCGCCGGGCGCGAGGAAGAGGTTTGCCTCCAGCCCGTGCTGCCGCGTGTAGAGGTCGTAGTAGCGCCCGCCGAGCCGGTACAGCGATTCATGCGTTCCGCGCTCCACGATCAGGCCGGCTTCGACCACCAATATCTGGTCCGCGCGGCGGATCGTCGAGAGGCGGTGCGCGATGACGAAGGTCGTGCGCCCCTGCATCAGGTGGTTCAGGCCGCTCTGGATCATGGCCTCGGATTCGGAGTCGAGCGAGCTGGTCGCCTCGTCCAGGATCAGGATTCGCGGGTCGGCCAGGATCGCCCGGGCAATCGATATTCTCTGCCGCTGCCCGCCGGAGAGCTTTACCCCGCGCTCGCCTACGATCGTCTCGTACGCCTCGGGGAACTTCTCGGCAAACTCATCCACCCGCGCGATGCGGCAGGCCTCCCTCCACTGCTCCTCGGTCGCCGTCGGACGCGAGAAGAGCACATTCTCGCGGATCGTTCCGTCGAAGAGGAACGTCTCCTGCAGCACCACGCCCAACTGCCGGCGGTAGCTGCTCAGCCGGACCGTCGCCAGGTCCACTCCGTCGATCAGCACCTGCCCCGCTGTCGCCGTATGGAAGCCGCAGACCAGGCTGATGATCGTCGATTTGCCCGAACCCGACGACCCCACCAGCGCGGTCACGCTGCCCGGCTTCGATTCAAAGCCGATGCCGTGCAGCACCGGCTTTCCCGCCTCATACTCGAACTCCACATCCTGAAAGCGAACGTCGCCGCGCACCACATCGATCTCATGCGTCCGTCCCGGCTCGGAGTCCTCCTCGCGCTCGCTCAGGATCTCCGTCGTACGGTCCAGCCCCGCCAGCGCCTCGGTCAACTGCGTTCCGATGTTCACAAGCTGCGCAATCGGCGCGATCATGAACGCCAGCAGCATGGTGAACTTCACATAGTCGCCCGTGTTCAGCCGGTGCGCCGCGCTCTCGTGCGCGCCGAGATACATGATGAGGCCGCCCACCATGCCCAGCACCATCGTCGATGACAACGTCATCAAAGACTGCGCCGAGAGCGAGCTGATGATATTGTTCAGCAGCCGCGTCACGCCCGCCGCAAAGACCCCCGCCTCGCTCTCCTCGGCGTGGTAACCCTTGACCACGCGCACCCCGCCCAGCGACTCGGTCAGCCGTCCGGTCACCTCCGCGTTGATCTTCGCCCGCTCACGGAAGATCGGGCGGATCGTCTTGAATGCCCGCTGCAGGATGAGCCCGAAGACCGCCATGATGCAGAAGGTCAGCAGCGTCATCCGCGCATTGATGCGGATCATCAGGACGAACGCGATCACCGCCGTCAGGATGCCGCCGATAAAATCCACCAGCCCCGTGCCTACCAGGTTGCGCACGCCCTCCACATCGGTCATGATGCGGGCCACCAGGGTGCCCGTGCGGTTGCTGTCGTAGAAGGCCACCGGCAGCCGCCCAATGTGCGCCTGCACCTGCTTGCGCAGGTCGGAGATCAGCTTCTGTCCCTCGGTGGAGAGCAGTTGCGTCAGCGAGTAGGACGTCACGCCCTGCACGAACGTCGCAGCCGCCACCGCCCCGATGAGGTATGGCAAGAGGCGCATCTCGTGCGCGATCATGACGCGGTTGATGAACGGCCCCGAAGAGACCGGGAGGACGAAGCTGCACAGCCGGTTGATCAGCATCAGCAGGAAGCTGCCTGCGATCAGCCAGCGTCGCGGCACAACCAGCTTCCATACCTCGGGCAACACCTTCTTCAACGCAGGCTTGGGCCGCTTCGCGGAGAGGTCGGCGGCCACGGCGCGCCCCACACCGCGGCTTGGCCGGTCCGCGGAATGCATCCCGCCGCCCATTCCGCTCCCCATGCCATGCCCACCGAACGAACCCATATCTGTTTAGTGTACCCCGCACGCCCATCCAATTCCCCCGCACCGCACCGCAAACGGCTGCCTTGCGTGGTCGCACATCCGCAGAAGCCCGCAACGGAGCCATTCCGTGCCCTACGCCGCAAGCTTGCCCGAGCGGCGCGCCGCGATGAACGACCGCACGCACAGTCCCACATACAGCGCGCAGATCGCCGCCATTGCCGCCTGGTCCTCCACCGCAACCGGATGCGCCAGGGGCGCGCCGTGCGCCTGGATATACTCGTCGATCGCCCTTGAAAACGACCCCAGAAGCCCAAGCAGCCCAACCGTTACCGCGACGTGCATCCACAGCATTCGCCGCTTTGCGTCTTCGGTCGTCGCCAGTGCGCCGCAAGCCGCCAGGGCCAGCCCGAACCACGTCGGGATCAGCGCCGTGGGGTGCGCGCTCCCCGTCGCCACAAATCCCCAGCCGCCCAGCACGATCAATACAACGCCAAATCCAATCGTCAGCTTCGCCATCGCGTCAAACTCCTTCTTCTGAAATTAATGTAGTTTGTCTTCGGGCCTGTTCATCAACTGCATCACGCCGCAGCCGCGCTCTTCATCGCCACCAGCACCTCCGCCGGCGTCCACTCGTTCGTCGGATACCACGCCAACACCCTGCCATCCTTGCCGATCAGTGCCGTCGAGAGTGAATGAGTCAGCGTGCCCCCATCGCCCGGCGTAATCCCCACGTCGAAGAACTGCGTCAACGCTTCCAACTCGTCCGCAGGCGGCACGGCAAAGTCCCAGTGCGCGAACGCCCGCTGCGCGCCGTCGCCGATATACGTCTCGCCGTAGCGCTTCAACACCGCCGGAGTATCCACCTTCGGGTCGAAGCTGATGCTCAGCAGGTGCGTCTTCGCATACAGCGCTGGATCTTTCGCCAGCGACCGGTCGATGTCGGCAAAGTTCCGGCTCATTCGGATGCAGTAGTCCGGCAGCGGACAGCGCGTGTAGACGAAGGTCAGCAGCAGCACCCGCCCCTTGAACTGCGCAAGGTGGATCGTGCGGCCTTCTTCGTTCGTCAGCTTGAAGTCGGGCACCGCGTCGCCCGCCGTCGGAACGTGGTACTGCACCGTCGGCTTGTAGTCGGGCTGCGACTGCGCCATCACCACAATCTCATCCAGCAATGCATCGCTGTAGTCGCCGTCGCCAACCTTGTGCACCAGTATCTTCGCCGCAATTCGGTCGCCGGGGTGCAACTCGCTCGCCACCGAAGCGTCCTTCAGTTGGTATGGCATCGTCATCGCATCCATGAAGCCCGGCACCGCCTCGCCCTCCAGCAACACCATCCCCTTCGCCGCGTCCACGCTCACCACCGTGCCGCGAATAGAAAAGGTCTTCATCTCGCCCGCCGCCGCTGCGCTATTTGCTGCGCCTGTGCCGCTGCCCGAATGCTTGCAGCCAGCCGCAAGCGCGCAAACCGCAACCAACCCCGCCGCCGCGCGCCACGCCAATCGCATACCCATCTCCCCTGCCTCCATCATACGTGCGGATCGCCGCCCTGCATTCGAACCGCCCGGTCGATCGATGCGGAGAAGCGCGCCTCCGCTCCGCATATCTACCGCACCGCCCCGTAGCGCAACGGAGCCAGCCCAAAGGCACACGCCGAATCGCACGGCTGCTCCACGCGGCTGTATCATGGAGGCGCGCCATGCACAGATGCGGCCACGCACTGGATCCTCGCAAATTTGAGAAGTGGAGGTGCATCTCATCAAGCGGAATTTGGCAAATCGTCACACGCGAAGATCCCTGTTGGCGGACGCAAGCCTTCTTGCAGGCGGCCTGCTGCTGCCTGCCGCCTTGCGCGGAGAGCCCGCGTCCGCTTCAACCACTGCTGCTCCAACCGCTCCCACTGCCGCGCCGCAGGGGCCGCCTGCTCCATCCGCCTACCCGCAGCCCGCCACCAATCCATACCCCTACTTCGGCATCAGCGGCGCGGGCTATCCGGTCGTCGAAGCCAGTTGCCATGGAGGATACCGCTCCGGCAGTAGCGGCCTCGCCTACCAGGGCATACACCCGTATCCCTTTCCCACGCTCCCCTGGGACAACTACTCTACCGGCTCTGCCGTCGCCAGCGGAATTCTTCCCGCAATCAAGCCGCTCATCGACGTGCAGGTGCGTGACACCATCGTCTGCCACGGCGGCGACGGCAACTTCTACCTCACAGGCTCGACCGGCGAGAACATCTGGGCCTACAACCGCGGCGTCGAACTATGGAAGTCTCCCGACCTGGTCCACTGGCAGTATCTCGGCCTCGTCTGGGACATCGATAAAGAGGGTACATGGGAGAAGGCCTGGCGCGATCTCCACGGCAAACCGTGCCGCGCCATCTGGGCGCCAGAGCTGCATTATCTGCGCGGCAACTACTTCATCTGCCTGAGCATCGCGCCCACCGGGATCTCAATCCTCAAGAGCACCAGCGGCAAACCCGAAGGCCCCTACGTCCACGCCTTCTCGCCCAACGAACCGATCGTGCGCGGCATCGACCCCACCCTCTTCGAGGACTCCGACGGAACGGTCTACTTCACCTACGCCGGAGCCAACAAGATCGCACGCATGAATGACGACCTCTCCGGCCTCGCCGAAGAGTTCCGCCCCGTCGTCCTCGCCGATCCCGACCATACGCCCTCCCACCATGCCGCTCGCTGCACCGCGCGCGGATCGAACGACTTCGGCACCGAGGGCGCGGTCCTCTTCAAGGCCGACGGACGCTACTACCTGGGCGCAGCCGACGAGTACGAGGGGCGCTACTCCACCTGCCTCGGCATCTCGGACACGGTCTATGGCCCCTATCGCTCGCGCCACGAATCCGTCCCCTGCGGTGGTGGAACCGGCTTTTTTCAGGGCCGCGACGGAGGCTGGTGGTCCAGCTTCTTCGGCAACGACACCCAGTCGCCGTTCCGCGAGAAGCCCGCCATTGTCAAGGTGGATTTCGACGCGCAGGGCAAGGTCGTCGTCGCCGCCAAACAGCCCTTCGTCCACGGCTGGAAGCCCACGCCGGTGGCCTCGTAATCGACGCGGCCTGCAATGGAACGTGCGTTCCTCGCAGGCCGCGCTCTATTTGCTTCCATCGAAGCTACAAGATATACCGGCTCAGGTCCTGGTCTTTCACGATACTGGCCACCTGCAGGCGCACATACTCCGGATCGACCACGATCACCTTCTCCACCGTGCCATCGTCCTTCTTCCGTTCGATCACCGGCAGCGGCGGCGCGGGCTTCTGCGGCCCGCCGGTCAGCGGAGCGGACGCACCCACCTCGGCGATCACGCCCTCCTGCGATGCCTCCGACCGCGGGCTTTTGAAGAGTTCCGGCGCCTGGAAGCTGATCTCATCCAGCACGCGTTCCATAATGGTGTGCAGCCGCCGCGCGCCGATGTTCTCCGTTGTCTCGTTCACGCGGAAGGCGAAGTGCGCCATCTCTGCCAGCGCCTCCGGCGTGAATTCCAGCTTCAACCCTTCGGTCTCCAACAGCGCGGTCGATTGCTTCACCAGCGACGACTTCGGTTCGCTCAGGATGCGCACAAAGTCCTCCACCGTCAGCGACTGCAGCTCCACGCGGATTGGGAACCGCCCCTGTAGCTCAGGAATCAGGTCGCTCGGCTTCGACACATGAAACGCACCCGCCGCGATGAACAGAATGTGGTCGGTCGAGACCATGCCGTATTTGGTGTTAACCGTCGTGCCTTCCACAATCGGCAGAATGTCGCGCTGTACGCCCTCGCGCGAGACATCCGGCCCGTGGCTGCCCTCCCGCCCTGCGATCTTGTCGATCTCGTCCAAAAAGACGATGCCAGAGTCCTCCACCCGCTCCACGGCCAGCCGAGTCACCTGGTCCATGTCGATCAGCCGCGACTCCTCCTCCTGCACCAGATACTCGAACGCCTCCGCGACCTTCATCTTGCGCTTCTTGGTGCGCTGTCCAAACAGGCCGGGGAGCATGTCCTTCAGGTTCATGTCCATCTCCTCCGCCCCCTGCGCGGCGAGAAACTCAAAGCTCGGCTGGTTGCGGTCGCGCACGTCGATCTCCACCATGCGCTCGTCCAGCTTGCCCTCGCGGAACTGCTGCCGCAGCTTCTCCCGGCTCCGCTCGTAGCCAGACCGTTCGTGGCCAGCCTGGCTCTCCTGTTGTGCCGTCGTCGCGCCGCTTGCTGCTGCTGCCACCTCATCCGCTTCGTCCTCCGGCGCGGCCAAATGCATCACATGCATCGCGCGCATCCCCGTCGGGGTCACCATCACGGCGGTCGGCCCGGCGCTCTTCGCCGCGGCAGCGGCCTGCGTCGGCGGAGCGGGCAGCAGCAGATCGAGCAGCCGGTCCTCGGCGTTCAACTCGGCCTTGTCCTCCACGTCCTCCATCTTCTCCTCGCGCACCATATCGATGGCGATCTCCACCAGGTCGCGCACCATCGACTCCACGTCCCGCCCGACGTAGCCCACCTCGGTAAACTTCGACGCCTCCACTTTGATAAACGGCGAGCTGGTCAGCTTGGCCAGCCGCCGCGCAATCTCCGTCTTGCCCACGCCCGTCGGCCCAATCATGATGATGTTCTTGGGCATGATGTCCTCGGCCAGCTCCGGCGCCAGCTTCTGCCGCCGCATCCGGTCGCGCAGCGCAATCGCCACCGCGCGCTTGGCCGCGCCCTGCCCCACCACATACTTGTCCAACTCCGCCACAATCTCGCGAGGAGTCATCTCATCCAGCGCCAATGCCTGGTCGTCCGCCGTTCCCGGTAAAAATATCGCCATCGTCTCCTGCTCCTTCAAATCTTCCGTACCCGCCGGGCCTGTTCCTCGATGGCGCTGCGCAGCATCGCTGCCGGAGGCGTTCCCGTTCGCCGTCCCGCATCGACGTACGTCCGGCAACCGAACCCAAAGTGCGTCGCGGCGCGCGCCCCCGGCTCCACGTCCAAGCCATCGACCCGCACCGTCGGCGACCCCAAAAATCCCAGTTCCTGCGCTTCTTCCGCCGAGAGCACCTCAACCTCAGCAATCTCTGCCTCGACCCCCGACTCGAGCACCGCCTCACGCACCAACGATAGAGTTGGCGCGCTGTTCGGACACCCTGCAAAGTACAACACTTGGATCTTCAGCATACCTGCCCCACTCTTCGCTGTATCGAAAT
>JAJZDL010000004.1 GCA_021851465.1 Acidobacteriota bacterium | reverse complement strand
GGGGGGCTGGGCCCGAAGAATCCGCGGGCGGTGGCATTGCAGGACGAGATGGCGCAACTGACGAAGGAGATCGACGCGGAGCAGAACCGGCTGGAGGTGCAGGCGAAGGAGACGTATCTGGCGGCGCAGGCGTCGGAGGACAAGATCGAGCAGGAGCTGGACAAGGTCAAGGTCGAAGCGTACGAGCAGGGCGACGACATTGTGCGTTACACCCTGCTGCAGCGGGAGTTTGAACAGAACAGTACGCTGTACGACGGGTTGAAGCAGCGGCTGCGCACGGCGGAGGTGGAGGCGGGCCTGGAATCTCTGGAAGTGGACGTGATCGATCCTGCGCGGCCACCGGTGAGCCCGACGATGCGTCCTCCGCAGTCGATCATTGTCCAGACAACGGTGTTTTTCCTGCTTGGCGGCATTGTGATTGCGTTCATTCTGGAGAGCCTGGATACGGGGCTGCACAACGTTCAGGCGATCGAGGCGGTGATGGAGATGCCATCGCTGGCGATCATCCCGCAATCCAAGCGTCCGGGCGTGGAGCAGGCGGCGGGCATGTCCTCGGCACAACGCAACGTTCACGTTCTGACGCAGCCAAAGTCCCAGTTCACGGAGGCGTTTCGTGCGCTGCGCACATCGCTTTTGCTGGCCACTACGGGGCAATCGCCAAAGGTTGTTCTGTTTACCAGCGCGATGCCGTCGGAGGGCAAGACTACGATGGCCAGCAATCTGGCGTGCATTATGGCCCAGGGCAGTTCGCGGGTTCTGTTGCTGGACGCAGATCTGCGCCGGGCCAACATTCACCACCGGTTCGGGCTCAGCGGAAAGCTGGGATTGACGACCGTTCTGGCGGGCACATCGACGCTCGATGAGGCCATCCAGAAGATTCCCGAGATGCCCAACCTGGACATTCTACCCAGCGGTCCGGTTCCTCCGTTTCCGACCGAGATGCTGGGTTCGGCGGCGCTGCTGGCGCTGTTGGAGAAGCTGAGGACGGTGTACACGCACATTGTGATCGACTCGCCGCCGGTGCTTTCTGTGACCGATGCCGTGGTGCTGGCGCGCGTGGTGGACGCGGTGGTGTTGGTGGTCCGCTATGGGAAATCCAATAAACATGTAATGCGGCGGGCACGCGAGCTTCTGGCGCGATCGGGTGCGCCGATGGCTGGCCTGGTGCTGAACGGAGTCGATGCAAAGTCTCCCGACTACTACGGGTACTACGGATATTCGGGGTACTCTTACGGGAACGTCGATGCGGGCAGTTGGGAGGCGCAGGACCCTCCGCCAGAGGAGGCGGGGTCGGAAGGGAAGGCCAAGCGATGAGCGGGAACTTAGCGGGCGAAGGCCGGGTTCTGCAAGCGAGGACGAGCCGCTGGGCGACCCCGACGGCGCGATTCGCGCTGTGCGGCCGAGCCATGCCACGCGTGTTGCGCCGGCTGCGCGCCGCGACCTTGGCCGCACTCTGCTGCATCGGCGCGACGAGCGTCGCATGGGCGCTGGGCGGCGGGCAGTTTGGAGGGCAAGCCGGTACGCAGTCGGGCGCGCAGACTGGCACGCAGACGGGCTCGATGGCGGAGACGACGGCAGCGCAATCGGGGATCTCGGCGGGAATGCCGTATGCCAACCAGTCGATGTTGTATCCCGGCGAGGACTTTCATCTCAGTGCGGGGGACTTGATCGAGGTGCGGGTATACATGCAGGATTACTCGCAGACGGTGCGCCTGGGACTGGATGGAAGCGCGCAACTGCCGTTTATCGGGAGCGTTCCGCTGGATGGCCTGAGCGTTCGGGCGGCGCAGTCGCTGATCGCCGACCGGCTACGGACCGGAGGGTACTATCAAAACCCGGAGGTCATCGTTCAGGTGCTGGACACGGTAAACAGCTCGGTGCTCGTCACCGGGGAGGTCCACACGACGGTACCCGTCTCGACCGAGCGGAGCCTGCGGGATGTCCTGTTGGCCGCGGGCGGCCTGCCCGCCTCGGCGAGCCATACGGTGAAGATCGTGCGCCCGGGGTTGGCCGATCCGATTGTGGTCGATCTGGGGACGGATCTGGCTTCCAGCACCGCAGCGAACATCCCCGTTCATCCGCACGACATCATCCAGATCACGCGTGCCAGCGTGGTCTATGTTCTGGGAGCGTTCGCGCGCCAGGGCGCGGTGCCTCTGGACCAGGCGACGCCGCTGACTCTGCTGCAACTGACCGCGCTCAGCGGAGGCATCGGCTGGGAGGGCAGATACAACGACCTGCGGTTGATCCGCACTGTGGGGGACCAACGCAAGTTGATCAAGGTCAACATCCAGAAGATACGGGACGGGAAGGCGCCGGATCCGGTGCTGCAGTCCAACGACATCGTCTTCCTGCCGACCAACTCGATGAAGGCCGCGCTGAAGAACATGGGTACAGGCGGCGTTATCGGGATCGCGATCCTGCTGCTTACGGTCCAAAACTGGTAGTCAGAGTTTTACCGACCTGAGTCGAAGGGCGTTGGCAATCACGGAGACGGAACTGAAACTCATTGCGGCGGCTGCAATCATAGGATTAAGCAGCAATCCGAAGAACGGGTACAGAACGCCCGCCGCGAGCGGCACACCGAGCGAATTGTAGAAGAAAGCGAAGAAGAGGTTCTGGCGGATGTTGGACATGGTGCGGCGGCTGAGTTGGCGCGCTTTGACGATTCCGCGGAGATCGCCTTTGACCAGCGTGATGCCGCCAGCGTTCATTGCGACGTCCGTACCGGATCCCATTGCGATTCCTACATCCGCCTGCGCGAGCGCGGGAGCATCGTTGACTCCGTCGCCGGCCATGGCCACGATCGCGCCCTGGGCCTGAAGTTTTTTGACTGCATCCGCTTTTTTCTCCGGGAGTACGTCCGCTTCAAAATCGATGCCCAGCTTTGCCGCAACGGCGGCAGCGGTGGCGTGGTTGTCTCCGGTAAGCATCAGGACCCGGATGCCTTCGTTCTTCAACTGTCGAATGGCATCGAGGGACGTGCTTTTGATTGGATCGGCGACGGCGACGATTCCGGCGAAGGCCCCGTCCGACGCAACAAACATCACGGTCTGCCCCTCATGTTGCAGGGCAGCGGCCTTGTCGTTCATCGCATCGGTGGAAACGCCGAGATCCGCCATGAGCGCGGCGTTGCCAATGCCCAGGTCGATGGACTGGAGTTGACCGGCGATGCCTTTTCCGGCGATGGACTGAAAGCCGGTGACGGCGAGCAAGTCGATTTGCTTCTGCTTGGCGGCAGCCAGGATTGCCGCGGCAAGCGGATGTTCGCTTGCATTTTCGAGGCTGGCGACCATCTGGAGGAGGCGCGTCCGGTCGAAACCCTGTGCCGGGATGACCGATGTGAGGCGCGGTCTGCCTTCGGTAAGGGTGCCCGTCTTGTCCACGACCAGGGTGTTTACCTTCTCGAAGATCTCCAACGCCTCTGCATTGCGGACAAGGATCCCCTCGGCGGCCCCACGGCCTGTGCCGACCATGATCGCCATCGGAGTTGCCAGGCCCAGAGCGCACGGGCAGGCGATGATGAGGACGGCGACGGCGTTTACCAGAGCGTGCGCATCGGCCGGTGGCGGGCCGAAGATGGCCCAGACGACAAAGGTGACGAGAGAGGAGAGGACCACCGCCGGGACGAAGTAAGCGGCAACTCTATCTGCGATGCGCTGGATCGGCGCGCGCGACCGCTGCGCCTCGCCCACCATCTTCACGATCTGGGCCAGCAGAGTGTCCGCACCGACCCTCTCAGCCCGCATGACGAAGCTGCCAGTTCCGTTGACGGTGCCGCCGACCACCTTTGCGCCGGCCGTCTTCTCAACCGGGATGGGTTCTCCGCTGACCATCGACTCATCCACGGAACTGCGCCCTTCGGTGACGACGCCATCGGTTGGGATTTTTTCGCCGGGACGGACGCGCAGCATCTCTCCCACCTGGACCGCACTCAGATCGACATCGCTTTCAGCGCCGTCGGCTGCGATGCGCCGCGCGGTCCTGGGAGCCAGTTCGAGGAGCGATTTGATTGCGCCGTTCGTCTGGCCGCGGGCCTTCAGCTCCAGCACCTGGCCGAGGAGGACCAGGACTGTAATGACCGCAGCCGCCTCAAAGTAGAGACCAAGACCTCCCGACGCATCCCGGAAGGAGGCGGGGAATGCGCCCGGTGCGACAACGGCGACGACACTGTAGAGGTAAGCGGCACCGGAGCCGATTGCAATCAAGGTAAACATATTGGGGCTGCGATGTACGAGCGACTGCCAACCCCTCTGGAAGAACGGCCAGCCTGCCCAGAGGACCACCGGCGTCGCCAGCGCAAGTTCGATCCAGTCGAGCAACGCTTGTGGAAGCAGATGGCGAATGGGATGGCCTGGCAGGATGTCCGATACCATAACGGCGAGCAGTGGAAGCGTGAGCGCGGCAGCGGCCCAGAGGCGCCGCGTCATGGAACTCAGTTCAGGGTTCTCCTCGCGGGCTGCGACTGCGCGCGGATCGAGCGCCATTCCGCAGACAGGGCAGGGGCCAGGCCCATCGCGCACGATCTCGGGATGCATGGGACAGGTGTACTGCGTGCGCGGCGCGAGCACTTCGACGGTTGTCGGTTCGAGCGCCATGCCGCACTTGGGACAACTGCCGGGCCCTGCATGATGCACCTCCGGGTGCATGGGGCAGGTGTAGTCGGCCTTCGATTGCACTTCGTTGTGTCGATGAACCGAGGGGGCGGGCTGCCTGGGCAGGAGATACTTTGCCGGGCCGGCGCGAAACTTCGCAGCGCAACCCTGGCAGCAGAAATAGAACTTGACTCCTCCGTGTTCCACGGACGCAGCCTTTACAGGATCGACGGCCATGCCGCAGACCGGATCGGTTACGGGGGCGGTCTCTTTCGCATTGTTCTCCGGTCCAGAGCAGCAGGCCATGATGTCTCCTTGTCCCTGTATTGTTGCAGACGGATGAGCGGACGGCGACTTGCATCTGAGTTTGTCGGCAGTTGCAGGCGAACTGTTGTGCCCGACGCACGCGCCACAGGCTTCCATCGGATTTATTTCAACCGCTTTGCGTGCGCGGCTCCGCTGGGCCGGGCCACGCCGCTCTACTTCGACAGACGACGGATATATATACTGCAAACGGGTGGGGTTCCCGTGGGCAAGGCAATGGATGGAATGTGGCTTTACACGCGGCGGCAGCCTCCAGCGCAGCCGCTCTTGAATTTGTAGCAGGTGGGCGCGGCGTGTTGCGGTTCGGAGATTCGAGAGACGGGAGAGCTTGGTGAGCAGCGAGAGTGAAGGAGCGCAGCAACGCGGTGGTCGAAGGGTACGGCTGGCCTATCTGGTGAGCCATCCGATCCAGTATCAGGCGCCGCTGCTGCGTCGGATTGCACAGGAGCCGGAGATCGACCTGACGGTGTATTTCGGCTCGGATTTTTCAGTGCGTGGATACCGCGACGCGGGTTTCGGCGTGGACTTCAAGTGGGACATTCCACTGCTCGACGGGTACAGGCATGAGTTTCTGCCAAAGTTGCGCGACCGGGGCAACGCGAGCTTTGCCAGTCCGCTGAACTACGGGACCGTCCGCCGACTGCGCGGCAGCGGCGGCGAAGCGGCCTTCGACGCGCTGTGGGTGCATGGCTATGGGACGGCGAATGCGCTGCACGGGATGGTTGCGGCCAAGCTGCTGGGGATTCCCGTGCTGCTGCGCGCGGAGTCGTGGCTTGGCGACCGCGAGCGGGACGGAACCAAGCTGGCGCTGAAGGCGATTTTTTTTGCGAGCCTGAAGCGCATGGTGGATGGCGTGCTGCCGATCGGGAGTTTGAATGCGGAGTACTGGCGGCACTACTTCGGCGATAGCGTGCCTCAGTTCGCGATGCCCTACGCGGTGGACAACCGCTACTTTGCCGAGCGCGCGCGCGCGGCGCGGGACAGCCGGGCCAGTTTGCAGGCGGAGCTTGGGCTGGATCCCGCGCGGCGCGTCATTCTTTTTGCGGGGAAGCTGCAAGCGCGCAAGCACTGCGACCACCTGATCGAGGCATACGCACGGTCCACGCGCGCACCCGAAGCCGGCCTGCGCGCGCATCTCGTCATCGTAGGCGACGGCGAGCAGCGCGCCGCGCTGGAGCGGCAGGCGGCGGCCACCGGACTCGATGGCATCCGGTTCTGCGGCTTTCGCAACCAGTCCGAGCTGCCTCGCTTCTTCGACCTGGCATCGGTCTTCGTGCTGCCCTCGCGCCATGAGCCCTGGGGCCTCATTGTGAACGAGGCGATGAACGCCGCGCGGCCTGTCATCGTCTCCGACGATGTGGGCTGCGCGCCCGACCTGGTCAGCGACGGCGAGAACGGGTGCATCTATCCGGTGGGCGACGTGGACGCGCTGGCCAGCGCGCTCGGCCGCGTTCTGAACACGGCAGGCGCCGCCGAGGCGATGGGAGAACGCGCCTTCGAGCGCATTCAAAGATGGGGCTTCGAGGAAGATGTGCGGGGGCTTCGGCGAGCGCTGGCGCATGTTGCGCCGGGCTTTGTGGCGTAGGGGGGTGGGAGCCGCGTTGCAAGAGCGAGATGCAATGCAATGCGTCCGCCTTCCAGCGGTCGAGACCTGGACCGCATGGCACACGATCCGATCGTCGAGCCTGGCGCAGACTGATGCGCGACCGGATTAACTTTCCCTAGCCGGTTCGGGTATGATCCTCATGCTGGGGGCGCGGATCGTTGTGCGGATTTGGGATGGACCGCTCGCTGGCCAATCGACCGAGGTGATGTATGTCAGTTGGGCGGAAGCTGAGGGTGCTCGCCGTTGCGGCGGGCGTGGGCGTGTATGGGACGGGCTGGCAGGGTGCGTGGGCGCAGCAGGCGGCTGCGCCGCAGACGCAGAGCGCGTCCGCTCCGCAAAGCCCTGCGATGCAGCAGAGCGCGGCAGCGCAGAGAGGCACAGGCCAGAGCAACGCCGATGCCCGGCAGCAGGGGGCGATTGCAGGGGGCATTGCGCGCAAGTTCGGCAGCGTGCCGGACGATCCTGGGCCGCCGGCCAAGGGGCTTTCGCCGAAGCTGAAGCCGAAGGCGGTGTCCGCGGCGATGCGCAAGGTGGCGGACTGGCAGCTTGCGCAGTCGCAGCCGTACTTCACGGCGTTCGACCGCACGCGCCAGCTCGATGGGCGGATATGGACGTGGGGCGCTCTGTACAGCGGGTTCATGGCGGCGTCTGAATCGTTGGGCGACCCGAAGTACAGCAATGCGATGCGCGCGATGGGCGAGAGCTACCATTGGGAGCTGAGCCCGACGGAGTCCGACGCGAACCAGCAGAGCCTGGCGCAGACATACCTTGAGCTATACCTGATGGACAGGAAGCCGGAGGAGCTGGCGCCGACGCAGGCCCGGTTCGATGCGATCCTGGCGCGGCCGCGGGTGGAGCCGGGGCCGAACAGAAGGATCGAGTGGTGGTGGTGCGATGCGCTGTTCATGGGCCCCCCGGCGTGGGCGCGGCTGTATGCGGCGACGGGCGACCGGAAGTACGTTGCCTATCTCGATGAGGAGTGGGCGAAGACATCGCAGCAACTGTACGACACGCAGGCGCACCTGTATGCACGCGATGCGACCTTTATCGATGTGACGGAAAAGAACGGGCAGAAGGTCTTCTGGTCTCGCGGGGAGGGATGGGTGATGGCTGGGCTTGCGCGGACGCTGGAGTATCTGCCGAAGGACGACGCAGCGCGGGCGATGTACCAGACACAACTGCAACAGATGGCGGCCGCGGTGGCCAAGCTGCAAGGGCCGGACGGGCTTTGGCGCTCGGGAATGCTGGACCCGGCGGCGTACGACCAGCCGGAGATCTCCGGCTCGGCGCTGATGACCTTTGGCATCGCGTGGGGGATCAACAACGGCCTGCTGGATCGCGGCGTGTATGGGCCGGTGGTGAAGAAGGCATGGGCCGGAATGTTGCAGCACATCTACGCGGACGGGCGGCTGGGAGACATCCAGCAGACTGGCTCGGCGCCCGCACTGTTCAAAGCGTCGTCGAGTTTCAACTACGGCGTGGGCGGGTATCTTCTGGCGGGCAGCGAGATCTACAAGATGGCGGGAGGCAAGCCGAAGGGGAAATAGTTGCCGACTGGAGTGGCGGACGAGCAGGGCACGGGAGTTTTTATCGATCGCGGAACTGCGAGGCGTGAGCCAAGAATCAAGGGTCATGGGTTGTGAGCTGAGAGGCGTGCGTGAATTGCGGGGGTTGAGTGTGGCCTGTGGGATGCGAAGGCGGCGAAGCTGTTTGTGCGTGGCGCTGCTTGCTCTGGTGGGCGGGTCCGATGGGTGCCAGAGGCCCGCGCGGACGACGTTGACGCTCTCGGTTGCGGCGAGCCTGACGGATGCGATGAGCGCGATCGAGGCGCAGTATCGGCAGGGCCATGCGATGGTGGATTTCCGCAACAATTTCGGCGGATCGGGGACACTGGCGCGGGAGATTGAAGAGGGCGCGCCGGTGGATGTGTTTCTGTCGGCGGCGGCCGGGCCGATGGACGAGCTGCAGGGCAAAGGGCTGATCGTCGCCGCTACGCGGCGCAACCTTCTGCGCAACAGCCTGGTCCTGATCGCACCCAGCGACTCGCGGCTACAGGGATTTGCGGGACTGACCGACGGGAGCGTGCGGCAGATTGCGCTGGGCGATCCGGGGAGCGTTCCCGCGGGGCTATATGGCAAACAGACGCTGACGGCGCTGCATCTGTACGATCGCGTCGGTCCGAAGATTGTACTGGCGAAGGACGTGCGCCAGGTGCTGGCGTATGTGGAGACGGGCAACGCCGACGCGGGGCTGGTGTATGCGACGGACGCGCAGGGAGCGGCGCGGGCGCGCATTGTTGCGACAGCGCCGGAGGGGACGCACGACCCGATCGTCTACCCGGTGGCAGTGGTTGGGGCGGGGCGCGAGAGCGGGGCCGCGCAACTGTTCGTGGAGTATCTGCGTGGGCCGGCGGCGACGGCGATCTTCGAGCAACATGGATTTACCATGGCCCCATGATGAGAGTGCCGATCGACGTGTCGCCGCTGCTTCTTTCGATTGCGACGACCTGCGCGGCCACGGTGGCGACGTTTTTTCTGGGGCTGCTGGCGGCGTGGTGGATGTACCGGGCGCAGACGCAGGAAGGCGCGCGCGTGGGAGGGCTGTGGGGATGGGGCGTGCGTGGCTGGGGGCTGCATCGATGGATGGACGGCGTTCTGACGCTTCCGCTGGTGCTGCCGCCGACGGTGGTGGGTTTTTTTCTGCTGCTTCTGTTTGGGCGGCGCAGCCTGCTTGGCCATCTGCTGGAACGGGTTGGTGTCACAATTGTGTTTTCGTGGCCGGCGACGGTGATTGCGGCGACGGTGGTCGCGTTTCCGTTGATGTACCGCACGGCGCTGGGAGCGTTCGCACAGGTGAACCCGACGCTGTTGCAGGCGGCGCGGACGCTGGGCGCATCGGAGTGGAGGGTCTTTCGCAGGGTGCTGTTTCCGCTGGCCGCGCCCGGCGTGGTTGCGGGAACGGTGCTGGCGTTCGCGCGCGCGCTGGGCGAGTTCGGCGCGACGCTGATGCTGGCCGGCGACATTCCCGGTCGCACGCAGACGATGCCGATCGCGATCTTCGCGGCGGTGGAGGACGGCAACATGCGGCTGGCGGTGGCGTGGGTCGCGCTGATCGTGGCGATCTCGCTGGCGATGATTCGGCTGCTGAACCGGCAGGGAAGCGCGGCGCGGACGAGGGACCGCGCGCAGGTTGCGCCGAGCGCGCAGGCAGAGGAGGAATCGTTGCCTGTCGCACCGCTCGGGCCGATGGCGAACGACGAAGAGAGCGCACAGCCCCGCGCGCTGGAGATCGACCTGGAGAAGGGGCTGGAGCGGTTTCGCTTGCGGCTGCGGCTGCGCGCGGGGCGGGGCGCGGTGGGAATCCTGGGCGCATCCGGGGCAGGGAAGTCGATGACGCTGCGCCTGATCGCGGGCGTGGTTGCGCCGGATAACGGGCGGATTGTGCTGGATGGGCGCGTGCTGTACGACAGCACGACCGGCGTGAACGTCTCTTGCGCACGCCGCAAAATAGGGATTGTGTTTCAGGACTATGCGCTGTTTCCGCACATGACGGTGGAGCAGAACGTGGGCTTCGGGCTGGGTGCTCTGGGCGCGGAGGAGCGGCGGCGCGTGGTGACGAGGCACCTGGAGCGGATGCACATCGCCGAGCTGGCGGGGCGCATTCCTTCGGAGATCTCCGGCGGGCAGAGGCAGCGCGTGGCCATCGCGCGGTGCATGGCCATGGGGCCGGAGGCGCTGCTGCTGGACGAGCCATTTGCGGCGCTCGATCCACACCTGCGGCGCAAGACCGAGGAGCAGTTGCGCGAGACGCTCGCGGAGTACAAGGGCGCGGTCCTGTTTGTGACCCACGATATGGAGGAGGCGTTCCGATTTTGCAGCGAGCTGGTGGTGTTGGACGGCGGACGGGTGATTGCGAGCGGGCCGAAGCAGGAACTCTTTGAACGTCCGCGCAGCGTGGCGGCGGCGCGGCTGACCGGGTGCAAGAACATCGTGGCGGCACGGCGCAGCGGCACGGAGCGCATCGCGGTCGATGCGTGGGCGTGCGAGCTGCGGACGGCGCGCGCGGTTCCCGATGCGCTGACCCATGTTGGCGTGCGATCGCACCAGATTGAGATTGGCGCAGGGGCAAACGGCGCGGCGGGCGCAGCGGAGGAGAACGTCTTTTCCGCGTGGCTGATGGGCACGAGCGAGGCCCCGCACGAGATGACGCTGTATCTGCGGCTGCACGCGCCCGCGCAGGGCGCGGAGCCTGCGCACCTGCAGGTGGATGTGGCGAAGGATGCAGGCCGCGCGCTGCTGGCGCAGCCCCAGCCGTGGACAGTGCGGCTGGCCCCGGCGCGGCTGCTTCTGCTGGAAGGGCAAGGGTGAACAGGCGGCGATTGCGCTTTGGAGCGTGCGCGCCGGGGAGTGTGGCAGTTGATTCCGAGGGGCAAATCTGACAAGATGGACGCTAAACCGTCCGCAATTATGGAAGCAGAAGCCGTCCGTAGGATCTCCAGAACGGCGATAGCCGCATGGAATGAGCGATTCATTACGGCGCGCTATAAATTGCTTTCAGAAAATTTTGCAATGCTACGCGCGATGGATGAAATACAGGGATCGTTGCTGTGCCGAAAGACAGAAGATTCAGCAATGCGCTCCTGCTTGATGTAATTCAAGCCTCATGTTTTGAGGAGTTTCATTGCGACAATTAAGGCTACAGTTTAATTCTGTCGATCTGTGAAGCTGTGGATGCAATCCCTGGGCCAGATTCAATTTGTGCTGGGAGCGGAAGACGAGGGCATGTGTTGAACGAGATGGAGAGCGCTACGCAACCCAATGCGATCGAGCCTGCGTCTGTGCGAACTCATGCGGCGTTGATGGGCATCTACGAGATATCGAAGGTGCTGACACGGCCTGCGCGGCTGGAGACGGCGCTCTCCGGTGTGGTGAACCTGTTGGACAGCTTTCTGGACATGAGCGGGGGGCTGATCGCACTGCTGGACGAAGAGGACCGGGCCACGATGGTTGTGGGCGCGCGCTGGAACGAGGCGCGGGCGAGGGAGCACTTTGAACGGCTGCCGGAGCAGGCGGTGGGGCAGATTGTGGTCTCCGGAATGCCGCTGGTGGTGCGCGATGTGGCGCACAGCCCACTGTTTGCGGAGTGGAGCGAATTGAATGCAGAGAATGGACCGGCGGTGCGGTCGTTTGTGGGGGTGCCGATCAAAGGGGAGGGCCGTACGATCGGGACGATCACGATCGAGCGGGTGGGCAGCCAGTCTTCGGCGGGCACTCTCGATGAAGACGTGCGCTACCTGACGATGATTTCGAACCTGGTGGGGCAGACGGTGGCGTTGCAGACGATGGTGGAGCGCGATCGCGAGCGGTTGATGGTGGAGCGCAACCGGTTGGAACAGGAGTTGGAAGAGCGGACGGCGACGAAGCATGAGGGGATCTCGTGGATTGTGGGCGAGAGCGCGGCGATCCGCGAGGTGACGGAGAAGGTGAAGCTGGTGGCGCGGTGCAATCTGCCGGTGCTGCTGTGCGGCGAATCGGGGACGGGGAAGGAGCTGTTTGCACGGGCGGTACACGAGTTTTCGCCACGCAAGGAGCAGCCGTATATCCGGCTGAACTGCGCAGCGCTTTCGGAGACTGTGCTGGAGTCGGAGCTGTTTGGGCACGACAAGGGAGCGTTCACCGGAGCGATCGGGATGCGCAAGGGGCGCTTCGAGATGGCCGATGGCGGGACCCTGTTTTTGGACGAGATTGGTGAGATTTCGCCAACGTTCCAAGCGAAGTTGTTGCGCGTGTTGCAGGAGGGCGAGTTCGAGCGGGTGGGGGGCAATCGCACGATCAAGGTGGATGTGAGGCTGGTGACGGCGACCAACCGCAACCTGGAGGCGGCTGTGATTGCGGGCGACTTCCGCTCCGATCTGTACTATCGCATCAGCGTGGTGCCGATTTTTCTGCCTGCTTTGCGCGAGCGGCGGGAGGACATACCGTTGCTGGTGCGTGAGTTTCTGAAACGCTTCAACAAGGAGCACGGGGTTGCGTTGAGCCTTTCGCCGGGTGCGATGGAGAGACTGACCGGGTGGAATTTTCCGGGCAATGTGCGCGAGTTGGAGAGCTGCGTGCGGCGCACCGCAGCGCTGACCAAAAGCCCCGTGCTGCAGGCGTCGGACTTCGACTTAGGCAACGAGAGCAGCCCGGTGGAATTGGGCAAGCCGTTGGCCGACGGGCGGCGTGCAGGCACTGTTGCGAAGGGCCATCCGTGGACGGTTGCCGACGACGCCGGAAGGGTGCACATCGGCGATGGCGCGGGCGGCGAGCAGGATGGAAGCACGGAGCGGGAGCGGCTGGTCGATGCGATGGAACGTGCCGGATGGGTGCAGGCAAAGGCGGCGCGGCTGCTTGGCCTGACGTCGCGGCAGATGGGCTACGCGCTGCGCAAGCATGGCATCGAGATCAAGCGGTTTTGAGAGGGTTTGCGGACAGCGCCGTTTTGCGTGGCATACAATCCAAATGATGCGGACGAGGCCCGAGGTTTGCTGCGTCTTGTAAATTTTCTTCAAGGACAAATCCTCAGCATGAAATTTTGTTTGCACCGTTCATTGGCCTCTTTCACTTTTGCGCCGATCTGCGCGCTGATTTTTGGGGCCGCATTTGGCATGGCGCGGGCACAGGTTGCACCGCCGACGCCAACGCTGGCCACGCCGCTCGCCGCGCCGGTGGACTTGAAGTTCGAGTTCAGCGCCGGCCCGGCCAGGACCGGTTATACGCGGGTAGTTCCGGATGCGGTGTATACGGATGCGGTTGGCTATGGATACGAACCGGGCGCGCAGGTTGCAATCGGCGATAACGGCAAGACGACGACGAGCGACAAGCCTTTCATGTTTTCCGCCAAGGTGCCGGAGGGAAACTTCAATGTGACGGTGACGTTTGGCGATTCAGCCACTGCGACTACGACGACCTTCGAGGCGGAGTCCGGGCGCCTGATGCTTTTGCGCGTGCAAGCCCCCGCCGGGCAGGTGGTGGAGCGTACGTTCACCACCAACGTGCGCACGCCGAAGCTGCCGAAACTTCCACTGAACGCGGTTGGGCGGGAAGAGGTGAGCCTGGACCAGTTCGATGGCGGGAACGCGCGGGACTGGGCGGGCAAGCTGACGGTTGAGGTGGTGAGCCCGCACGCCGCGCTTCGTTCAATAGAGATTGCTTCGGCACCGGATGCGCCGACTGTGTACCTCGCGGGCGATTCGACGGTGACGGACCGGGATGGCGGCGGGGACGTGAGCTGGGGACAGTTGCTGCCGGTGTTCTTCAAGCCGGGCGTGGCGGTGGCGAACAACGCGCAATCGGGCGAGACGCTGAAGTCGTTTATGAATGCGCTGCGCCTGGACAAGATACTGAGCCAGATGAAGCCGGGCGACTATCTATTCATGCAGTTCACGCACAACGACTCAAAGGCGAACTGGCCGCAGACTTACGTTGCGCCGGAGACGACCTTCAAGGCGTATCTGAAGGTGTATATCGCCGAGGCGCGGCTGCGCGGCGCGACGCCGGTGCTGGTGACGGCGATGGATCGCGGCGTGCGGGGGACAGGTGCGCCTACGCACGGCCACGACGGCTATCCGCAGGCGATGCGCGAGGTGGCTGAAGAGGAGCACGTTGCGCTGATCGACCTGTACAGCATGAGCGACACGATCTATGAATCGGCGGGCGCGGACGCACCGAAGATACTGGCCGATGGGACACATTCGACCGCGTACGGCGGCTATGAGTTTGCCAAGTGCATCGTGATGGGGATCAAAGAGAACAATCTGGGGTTGGAGAAGTACATCGTGGACGACTTCAAGGACTTCGATCCAACGCATCCGGACTCTGCGGCTGCGCTCGATCTGGGGCCGCTGTTCAGCAATGGCAGAGGTGGGTCGCGGCTGGGCGGCGTGCCCGCGTCCGCCCCCGTGCTGGGTACAGTACCAACGGCGAACTCGCCTATCGGTACGAACCCCGGTCCAGGGCCGCTGTAGCCGCGATTGAATTGATGGTCGGGGCGAGAGGATTCGCCAAACAACCAACATACACGCGGCAAATTCAAATCTGGTGTCCAAGAGGGCACCAATGTTCGAGAAGAATGGCAAGCAGTACGCAGACTGGCGGACTTCCGATGGTGTCCGCCAACGGAAGTCCTTCGACACCTCGCTTGGGCCAAACGCCACGAAACCCGCCAGAAGCAACTGGCCCCTCCGGGAGCACAGTCGGCGGCTGCTGTGCAGGCATCGCAAAGGCCGCAACCCTCCGAACGGTCGCAACGGTACTCGGCAGGATCGCGGCTGAAGTCGATCTCGCAAGCCTCAGCCAAGGTCACGTCGATAGCGCGGTCGCAGCCTGGAAAGACCTCAGCCAAGCAACCCGCTGGACAAACGCCAAGCGGCTCCGCAGAGTCCTGCGCGCCCTCGCAGCGCTCGGCGCACCGGACTATAGCGGATGCGTGCCAAAGGTCAAGCAGCCGCAACCTCGCACCGTCAGGCCGACCGAAGACGAGGCGCGTCGGTGTTTTGGGTGTGCAAACCTCGCTCTCCGCTGGGTGCTCACCTGTGCCCTCGATGTCTCGCTGCGGCACCAAACTGCTGTCGATCTGACGCCACGGATGCTATTGATCCGGCCCTGAGGCATTGCTGCGCGGCGGCATAGGCGACATCTTTCTGGCCGAAGTAGTTCTCGACCCGCGCGGGATGTTTCTGGATGCTGCGCAGAGCTCCGGTAGCAGTGCGTGTCAGAGCCAGTTTGTTTCTGGGAGGAGCCGCCTAGCCGGGGAGTTATGCAGGGATTTAGCAGTTCTTTGGGAGATGTGGGGCAACGATTTGCATGAGGTGTCGTTCAGGCTGTAATTTGGCAGGCATGAGATATAGAGTGGTTTTACTTTCCCTACTTTTTATGGCTATCGGCGTGAGCGCGCAGTCCGCAGTGCAGCCAATCGCGCCGAATGGAACGACGAAGATCCCGAATACAGAGCAGGCGTACACGGCGCTGCGGGCGGACCTGCCCGAGGTCGAAGGCGTGACGGTGAAGGACTTTACGCTGGAGCGCGAGGGCGCAACGTTTCACTTCGACCGGGGGGCGTTCTACTTTTACGCGCCGGTGGAGGGACAGGTGACCGGGGCGGTCTTTGTGGGCACGGGCCGGTTCGACCTGGCGGTGACGGATGAGCGCAACCTGCATTCGATCGCGCAACTGACCAACGGGGGAGCGGGGACGCTGGAGACTGCGTTCAGCACGGTGGTGCTGCGGTTTACCGACGAGACGGCGAAGGCGATTCGCGCGGCATCGACCGGAACGGCGGACGCGCCGGGAGCGTCGGTTCATGCGGTTGCCGAGGACCTTGCGCAGGGGTTTCGCAGGAACCTGAATGAGAACCTAGACGTGCGGTTGCTGGCGGACGTGCTTGGCGGCGAACCGGGCGGATTTTTCCTGGCTTCGTTCCATATGGGTGGAACGCCGATGGGACGCAATGTGTTGTTTGTCGTCGATCCGCGTGGGACATTCCATGCCGCGCCCGACGAGGTGGAGCTCTCGACCTGGAACGATTTGATGGTGCAGCCGTGGGTGGCGTACCGGATGCATCGGACGGCGGCGGACGTTGGGAGAAGCATTCAGGTTTTCGACGAGACGCTGGACATGACGATCGGCAGCACGGGCAAGATAACGGCGTCGGCGGAGACGTCGGTAAAGATGCGGCGGGATGGGGTACGCGTACTGCGGCTGAACCTGTACCCGACGCTGCGCGTCTCCGGGGTGTATGGCGAGGATGGTGCGCCGCTGGACTTTGTGCAAGAGCCCAGCGACAGCGATGCGGACTATGCGGTGATCCTGCCGGCGGCGGCGAAGGCGGGGCAGACGGTGCGCGTGCTGACTGTATACAGCGGCGCGGGGGTTGTGATCGCCGACGGCGACGAGACGTACCATATTGCCTCCGCCGCGAAGGACAGTTGGTACCCTTCGGGGCAGGGATGGATGGGCGACAGCACCAACTTCCACACGACGTTCCACATTCCCAAGGGCCTGCAGATCGTAGCCACCGGCAAGCAGGTGGAGTTGACGCCGGAGGGCGAAGGGACAAAGGCGGTGTGGCAGACGGACGCGCCGGTCTCCTCGGCGGGGTTCGATCTGGGCGAGTTAAAGTCGATGCAGTTGAAGACGCTGGAGGGATACGAGGTGGATGCGTATGCCAACGTCAACCTGCCATCGGCGTACATGCCTCTTCAGGAGGGTGGCACGATGGGCAACATGTCGACGTTGCCCGACCTGAAGGACCAACTTGCGCGTGGTGCGGCGGCATTTCAGGTCTACGCCAGCTACTTTGGCAGGCTGCCCTACGACCATGTGGCCCTGACGCAGCAGAGTTCGTGCAGTTACGGTGTGAATTGGCCGATGATGGTGGGCATTCCCATCTGCGGCTTCTGGCGCGAGGGGCTTCAGCACCGGCTGGGACTGCTCGACTACGACAAGTCGTACTGGAGCGAGGTGGGGTTGCACGAGGTGGCCCACCAGTGGTGGGGTGGGTTGATCGGGTTCAACGACTATCGCGACCAGTGGATGAGCGTGGGCTTCTCCAACTTCTCGGTTGGGGAGTACCTGCGGACGGAATCGATGCACATGGGGACGTTCCGTGCGTTCTGGCGGAGCCAGCAGGAGAACCTGCTACAGAAGGACCCTCAGGGGCTGCGCCCGATCGACGCGGGGCCTTTGACCTCCGGCATGCGGGTGCTGCACTCGAAGTACGGAGACGATCTGCATCATACGATGATCTACAGCAAGGGAGCGTTCATTCTACACATGCTGGACATGCTGTACTGGACGCCGCAGGACAAGGAGGAAACGTTCAAGCGGTCGATGCGTGCGTTCGTCGCGGAGTATGCGGGCAAGGAGGCGACGACGGAAGACTTCAAGGCGTCGATGGAAAAAACCATGCCGAAGTGGATGGATCTGCGCGGGGACGGCAAGCTGGACTGGTTCTTCGACGAGTATGTATATGGCACGGAGCTTCCACACTACGCGGTCAGTTCGCAGTTCACGACCGATGCCAACGGTGTCGTCAGCGTACATGTAAAGCTGACGCAGAGCAACGTGACGAACAAGTTTGTGATGCTGATGCCGCTGTATCTGGAGTTGAAGGACGGGCAGACCAATTGGATCGCCAACGTTGTGCTGCACGGGGACTCGACGATCGAGGAGGACCTGAAGCTGGGCAAGCTGCCGGCAAAGACGATTGTGCTGAACTACTACTCCGACGTGCTCTGCGACGAGTAGCGCGGCGCGGCGGCGCGGGGCATCGGGGATGCTTTGCGTCCGGCGATGCGCGCGCGCCGCTTGAGTTCGAGCGGACTGAACATGGTGGCGCGACAGTTAGGGGCGGCGCAGAAACACCTCTCGTCACCTTCGTCGGAGTCGTAGAGGTTGTACTCGTAGGTGAGTTCTTCTCCGGCAGCGACGTTGCGCAGGGTGGAGATGAAGATGCGACCCTTGGCGTCCTGCTCGGTCTCGCAGTTGGGGTCGCAACTGTGGTTGAGGAACATGGCGATCCCGAAGCCGTCAATGACTGTATTGCCGCCGCAGGAGAAGAGGTAGGTTACCGGACGCCCTTGGTAGCGGGCGTCGGCATCGGCCTTGGATAGCCGCTGGCCATCGTACTCGCAGACACGGGTTCCTTTGGCGATGGGGCGCGTTGTGTAGCAGCCTGCGGCGTGGATGGCGGAGGATCGAACGATGAGACCTGGATGCGTCATGATGGGTTGACTATAACAAAGACTCGTGTTGCAACGCACCGAATGGTATGTGCGCATGTAACCACAGCGGGTGAGTTGTTCAAACGGCTTATGAGACGGACGCGCTGCACCTTTGATCAAGGTGTTCCAGGAACTCAAGCTGCAATCTGTGGGGCGCGGGACGGGACGAGGCAGGAGCAACGGGCCGCCGGGGCAGAGGCGGATCGTTGCTCCCGCCAGGAGAGTTTCAGAAGCCGTAAAACCGCTCTACACTGGAGTGGAAGGGATTGTTATGCGGCGAGGGCGCGAGGCATTGTCGGTTGCAATGGGGTGGATGGCGTGGGTCGCAGTTGCCTGTTGCGCTCAGAGCTTGCCTGCTTCCAATCCTGCCGCGCCCGCAGGCGATGCGATGCCAGCGGCCAGTCCCGCCGCACCGGCGTCCGATGCCGCGCCGTGCCCAGTGGTGCCGCAGCCTGTGCCTTGTGGAGGCACGGCAAAGTCTGGCACGACACAGTCTACGGACAAGCCCAATGCGTCGGAGAAGTTTCCGTTCCCAGGCGAGACGAGCGATACGAGTGCATCGCCAAATGGCGAATTGGCCGCGCCCGGACCTAAGGGCGTTCCGCTGGTGCCGAACGCTCCCGGAGCGGCTGGCGGTGCTGTTCCAGGCGCGCCCACGGTGGGAAAGAGCGGGGTGGACGGGAAGTTTCCATTTCCCGACGAAGATGGGAGGAACGGAGCGAGCGGGAGCGGTGGGGCTGGCAGTTCGAGCAGCAGTTCGAGCAGCAGCTCAAACTCTGGCGACGATGCGGCAGCAGGAGACGGCGATACGAGTCCGGCAGGACCGCCGGACGCACCTGGGCAGAAAGACTCAGGCGACGGAGCCACACCGGGCAGGCGCTTACTGCACCGCGTCAACCCGATCGGAACCAAGCTACAGTCCCCCGACGAGCGCGAGGCCGAAGATCTGAAGGTAGCCAGCTTCTACAGCGATACCGGCAACCTGCAAGGTGAGTATCTGCGCAGCCAGGATGCAGTGAAGACGATTCCGGACGATCCTGCGGCGCACTTTGCGCTGGCCGAGGCAGCGCGTAAGTTGGACAAGCGGGAAGAGGCGATCGCTGAGTACAACGAGTGCCTGAAGCTCGACCCATCGGACAAAGAGATCGAGGAAGCACGCAAGGAGTTGAAGCGGTTGAAGCCGTAGGCAGAGGAGCTTCTCCAAAGACCATGAAAGACGGTGAGCAGCCCGTGATTTATGTCGGCGATTATGCGCCTCAGTCTGGGCGTTCGACGCTTCTGCCCGGCACCTGCTTTCGTTCTCGATTGGGTGTTTAAAGGCATACGAACGCCGACGAGCGAAGATCAGGAGCGGTTGGCTCGGCAAGACGCACACGCAGTTGTGCGCGATCAAAACGCGGCAGATCTGAGATTGTGGAAGAGTGGAAGTGGATGGGAACGCCGGTCTGGTTGCACAACGGTACCACCTGCATGGGGAAGCCCTAAAGAAGCGTCGTGAAGTTGACATTCGCCAAGGGATCTCGATTGAAGGATCCACACGGTCTGTTCAACCCAGCCCCGATGGGAGTGTGCGTCGCGCCCCTTAGCTCCGGCATGAACGGCGTTACGGGACGAGCATGATGGGTGCTTGCCAGAATGCGCTCTTTTGTCCGGAGGGATCGAGGACAGTGACCTGGCAAGCGTATCGACCCAGCGGGAGCTGCGACAGATCGACCGTGAAGTTCATTGGCGCGGTCTGTAGCCGCGTGGACGGCGCGGGCGTGGCCTCCAACGGCTGGGTCTCATAGATTTTTTTGCCGCTCTGGTAGAAGCTCACATAACCGATCAGCGGCTGAACAGGTTCTGTCGCTCCCTCGTATGCCTGGAGAAAGACGTATATGCTGCGGGCCTTGCTGAAGACGCGAGTGACGCTGGGAATGAGCTTCTCGTTATTGACGACCAGCGGGTCTGCGGCGGCCTCCTTGGCCTGTTCCTTGCCTTTGCTGGCATTGTAGATTGCGTCTGTCATGGGCGCTCGCTGCGCGGAGAGCACCACCGAGCTGATGGGCACGCGCAGTGTTTCCTTGTTCAGGTTGGGCACGACGAACGTCGTTTGGAACGTGCCGATGCGGCCCGTTGCATCGTCACGCGCGAGCACTTTGATGGTGTACTTGCCGGGCAACAATGTGTAGCCGGAGGAGTATTCGACGGGACGCTTAGCCAACTCCGCCGCGGTGGTGTCGCTGAGCTTCGCCGAAACAAAGTCGCGGATGTTCGTCACCGTCGTCCCGCCGTAGTCGTCCTTGATTTCGCCGACGAAGTCGATGGTCGCCTGCTCGGCGCCGCGCTTCTTGGCCAATGCGAGCTCGCTGCCTGGGATCTTCACCATGATCGGGACGTAGTACTCGGCGTGGTTCAACTGGAAGTAGTCGATCTCGAGCGCGATGGTGAGGTCGGTCCAGGGGTCGCCCTGCATGAGCGCGTCCTCGAGCTGGCGCTCCTTGTCGGCGGTGTTGAATTTGCCCCACTCCTTGTCGCCGAAGTATCCCTGCTGGTAATCGAGTTTCGCATCGAGGCCGGCCTTGTTGAGCGCGACTTTGACCTTGCGGAACTTTCCGTCGAGGGCCTGGTTCGACGAATAGTAGCCGAGGATGTAGTAGTTGGAGAGCGAACGCTGCGCCTGCACGATGCCCTGCGAGAGGTCGTTGTTGTCGAGCAGGGCCTTGCCGCCGGTATCGGTTGCGACGGCGAAGAGGGTGTCCTGCGAACGCTCGAAGCGCGAGGTCTGCGCGCCGGCCGAGGCGCCGGTATACATGGCCATGCCTCCGGGCGAACCCGTGGTTGCGTCGCCCATGGGGCCGGAGGCGACCAGGCCGCGCGCGTCGACGGCCCATATCTCCACGCCGGCGCGGATGGCGGAGTCTTCGGTGGCGTGCAGTTGGGCCTGGTTGTCCAGGCCGTTCAGGGTGAGGCCGCTGGCGAAGTAGACCAGCAGCTTTTTCTCGTTCAACCTGCCGAGGGATTCGGCGGCGGTCTGTAGCGCGGAGAGCTGGCGGTCTGTGGTGAAGATGTTGAACTCGCTGTCGTCCTGTCCGAAGGCCGCGCCTGTATCGGCGGAGCCGGCGTCGTCGGCGTTTTCCGCTCCACCCTGGCCCTCGCCCACGATCATGGTTTCGAGGATGCTGAGCAGGCGGTTGCGGTCGTCGGAGAAGTCTTGCAGCACATCGACTGAGGCGCCGTTATAGCGCAGGATGGAGACCAGGTCCGCCGCGGTCATCTGAGTGCGGATGAACTTCTCGGCGTCGCCCAAGGCGCGCAACTGGTCCTCCGGCGGCATCCCATACATGTCGAAGTAGAGCGCGATGAGGCGGCGGTCTTTGTACTTGACCTCTCCGGGCGTCTCGGGCGAGATCTGCGTGAGCGCCAGCCGGTTGTATATCTTGACGTTCTCCGCTCCGGCGGCCGGGCCGGGCATGGGCAAAGGCGCATCGGGCAGCGTCTGGTGTTCGCAGACCTTGACTGTTTGGGGCACGCCGTCTTCGGTGATTGTGAAGTCCTTGGCGGTGAGCCCGTCGATGGGATTGCCCTTCTTGTCCTTGACGACCACACTCTCGATGACCAGTCGCGTCGTCACTTTGATGGTGGGTGCCTGGTTGGATTCGCCAACGGGCCGGTTCTGCCCGGTCAACTGCGCGGCGGCAGAGAGCGTTGCGGCGAAGACAGCCAGCGCGGCGAGGGCGAACCGGAGCGGGATCGATCGAGTCGTTCGCATAGCTCAGAACCTCACTCTCATGGTGGCCGACATGCTGCGCATTGCATTGGCGCCGGTCACCGTGCCGAAGAGCGGAGTGCCGACGGAGGTGTTCCAACTGGGATAGGTGACGTGGTTGAGAACGTTTGCAGCGTCGATGCGCGCCTCCATCGTGTATCGATTATGCACGCGGAAGGTGCGGTCCATCGAGCCGTTCAGGCTGAACTGGCCCGGCCCGGTGATGGAGTCGCGGGCTGCATTGCCCCACTGGCCGGGCGCGGGCGCCGCGTAGGCCGCGGGATTCAGGAAGAGGCCCGGCTGATGCAGATGGACGGCGCCGCCCAGATAGTCCGCGCGGATGCAGTCGATGGCGCAGGACGCTCCCGCACCCGGCATCGCAACGGGATCGAATGGCGTCAGAGGCATTCCGCTGGCGGCGTTGATGCTAGCGAGAATGGTCCACTCCTTGTAGGCAACGCCTCGCCAGCCACTGAGCAGTGTCTTGCCGCCGAGGCCCATGCCGGTGGTGTACTGCAAGGTAGTGCTGAGGACGTTGCGCTGGTCGAATGTGGAGAGGCCGCGCTGCGCGTTGAGGTCGAGCCAGTCCTGCGCGACCTGTCCGCTGCCGCCGCCGCTGCCTCCGATGGAGCCAGCGGTCACAGGCCCCTGACCGCCCAGCGCGTAGTCGTCGTCGATGGCCTTGGCGTAGGTATAGGTGAGGTCGGCGGTAAACCCGCTGCGCAGCCTTCTGCGCAGCTCGACCGAGCCGGCCTCGCGCGTGGAGTTGCCATTTGAGGTGCGGTACTGATAGCCCGACGGGCACGATGGGCAGGGGTTGGCCGCACCCACCGGATAGGTGTTGGGCAGAAACTGCTGCACGCCGCGCGTTCCCTTGATGCCGAGATAGGTGACGACCATCTGCAGCGAGCCGGGCAGGTCGCGCTGCACGGAGAGCTTCCACTCCTGCGCGTAGCCCACGCGGAAGTTGGGATCGATGGCAAACGTGTCCGGGGTGGTTGTGACGCAGTTGGCGCCGGTCTGCGCGATGAAGGGGTTCGCGATGTCGATGTTGCCGCAGGAGGCGCTGCTGGCAATGCTCAGGCTGGTGGAGAGCGGGGCCTGCTGCGCCATGGCATACGCGGTCGCTTGATAGACCGACGTGTCGTAGTAGACACCGTACCCGGAGCGGATGAGGAGCGACGATCCCGCGACCGGGCGCCACGCGATGCCGACGATGGGCGCAATTTCGCTCCGGTCCGGACGGACGAGAGAGGATGGATATATCTGCCCGGTGAGCGGGCCGACCGGATCGCTGCCCAGCACCGGCGCTTCGTTGGTAAAGCCGGGAGTGACGTCCAGGTTCACCAGGCGTCCCTTCAGCTCTGAGACCGGCGAGCCGTACTCATAGCGGATGCCTGCGTTGACGGTGAACTCCGGGTTGACCCTGAAATCGTCGTTGGCGTAGAGGTCGTAGAGGGTCTCGCGAAGGTACTTATCCGCGTTGCCGTATGCGATTGCGCTGGTGTCTGGGATCCCCAGCAGAAAGTCCGCAATGTCGGAGCCGCCCGCGCCGCTGCTGGATTGCGTGGCCGCACCGGTGAAGTTGAGCTGTCCCTGCGGGTTCGATTCCGTGAGGTAGTTGAACTCGCGCCGGCTGAAGTCGCCGCCGATCACGACGTTGTGGCGCAGCTTGTTCCAGTTCACGGAGAAGGTGAGTTGGTTGGTCTCGTTGCGGATGCTGGAGGCCGTCCCATCGGAGAAGCCGGCGATGCCGCTGGCAAAGCCGAGCGTGGGCGGCGCCCAGTAGTTCGGATCCGCCTGGTCGTTGCCCGCGATGCCGACCTCCTGCGAGACGTTCTCGCGATTGGCGAAGTATGGAGTCAGCAGAGTGCTCGCGCGGCTGAAGGAATAGCCGACGTTCGAGGAGATTCGTTGGGTGAAGCGGTGATACCAGCCGACGTTGGCATTGATCCCCTGCGCGCCGGTGTTGTCGGAGAACCCGAAGAGGCTCGGCGCGCTCGACCGCGTGCTCTGCAGGTTGAAGCGTCCGCTGAGGTAGTCCTTGTTGCCGATCGACTTTTGCAGGTATGCCTGGAAGACATCCTGATGCGAGGAGCTTACAAGAGGGACCTGAAAGTTATACTGCGAGACTGCGGGAATGCCCGGCGTGGGCAGCGGATAGAAGCCGAGCAGGTTCTGCGCGACGTTGCTGAGGCAGGCCGTGGGGACCACGTTGCCGGGGAAGGGTTGGCCGGGTGTGACGCCGGGGCTGGCCAGGCAGGCGGGCGAGAGGCCGGAGGCGGGCGCGTAGACTGCCGTCACGTTGGGCGCCTGCGACAGGTTGCCGCCGCGCTCCGCGAGGGTCGGCATCAGCGCCTGCTGCGTCGTGTCGCTATTGTTCTGCGTGCGCTGGTAGAAGAGGTAAAAGTAGGGTGCGCGCGCCGCGGGAAGCAGATGCGGGATCAGCAGCGGCCCGCCAAAGTTCGCGCCCGCGGTGATGTTGTTGTAGGACGGGCGGGGCGTGTCCAGCCCAGTCACCGAGAACGGCTTGGCATCCAGCGCGGAGTTGTCCAGGTGCAGCATCAGCCCGTAGTTGAAGAGCGAACGGCCGCCGGCGCGCGTGTTGCCAAAGGCCGGCGAGAGCGAGAACTGCGAGGTTGCCGCATTGTTCACGCTGCCGTTGATGAGGAAGCCATCGTTGGCTTGCGCCGCGGTCGCGTCCTGCGCGGGGGCCTCTGCCGGGGCCGCCGCGCTGGCCGCCGAACTGGCCGCCGAGCCGGCCTGCTGCGCGCCCGCCGTCTTCGTCTTTGCAGCGGCGGCGTTGCCTTTGGGGGACGCGGCGTTGCCCGCGGCAGGCGCGGCGCTGCTTTGCGCCGCGGACTCTGTGTTGGCGGCCGCAACCGGCGCGGCCTCGACCACGGTCCTGGCCTGCGCGCGAATCTCCGCCAGCGACAGCAGCTTCAGCTCAAACTTCGCCGCCGGAGCGTTGGGCGCGACCGTTACTTGTTGTTTGACCGGGGCAAAGCCGGTCATCTCGATGTCGAGGTCCCATGTGCCATCGGCGAGGTCGGGAAAGTCGAAGACGCCCTGCGTGTCGGTGATGGCGACGGCCGTCTTGCCGCCCTGCGTGGCCGTTACCGTAACGGATGTGCCGGGGACCGGCAGCCCGCCGAATGTGACCTGCCCGTGGTACTCCGAGGCCATCGCCAGGCAAGGGAGGGCCAGCCACGCAACGGCGCACAGCAGCAGATGTTTTATATCCAGTCCCGGCTTACCCAATTGTGTCCTGCACAGATTTCGTTCGATCTTCACGCGCACCATCTTTTTATTGAGGATCCTCTGTGCAGTTACGCACGCTGGGCACTGCGAGTTCCATAAAAATTGAGGCTGGACCGAAGATTCAACTATGAGACGAATGGAAAGCCAGGATGTTTCGCAATGGCACAAGATTATTTTGATGCCGTGCCAGTCCGATCCACCCTCCTTCCGCCGCTAATTCGGCGATGGCTGTTCAATGTGGTCGACGACCAGGAAATCGACCGGGGCTTTTTGCGAGACCAGTTTGAGGCCGAGCTGTTTTTTCAGGGCCTCCTCGAAGGTGACGCCGTCCGCGTCGGCCGGAGGATTCATGCCGCGTCGTTCGTCGATGAACTCCATCACCCAGTCGAAGTTCCCGGTGAGTCCAGTCCGGTCGATGACCGGGCGGCCCAGATTGCCCATCCCAGAGAATGTGCTCACGATCATGTTCATGGGGAGGTTTCGCGCGCCTTCGTGCCTGAGGTAGGGGGCGGACGGCGGCATTCTGACGAACGATCCGCAACGGGCCGGGAAACCGCCCGCCACGGTCAGCGAATGGGGCGGAGGGGGCGGAGGATCATTGGGGTCTGCCAGCGCCGGGTTCGGCGCGATGGGCGAACAGGCGTCGCTGACGGGATGTGGCCGCAGCCCTGGACCGAGCACGCCGGGCTTGGCGAGTTCGACCGCGTAGACCGAAACTTCGCGGGACTCGTAATGGACTTTGAGCTTGAAGCGGTCGGCCAGCATGGACTGCACCATCAGGCGCATCTGGTCCTTGGTGACATTTTGGTTGTCGGTGCGCGCCTCGATGTCGATGCCCCTACTGACGGCCCAGTCGGGCAGGGATGCGTTGAGTGCGATGCCCTGGTCGGCGTTGGATTTATATGCGAATGTGATGAGACCGGCAACCGACCAGTTCTTCGCCGAGAAGACGCCACCGGTGGGGTAAAAGGCAGGGTCGGGGCCGTAAGGAACGTTGATGCTGGATGGGTCGTTGGGGTTCTTGTCCTCGTGGATTGAGACGACATCGAACTCCTGGTGGCCGCCGGCAGCCGTCTCCCAATCAGGGACAGGCGCAGTCTGCGCAGCCGGCGCGTGGCCTGCCGTTGCCTGGGCCGCAAGCTGCGCGGCCTTGGCCTGGCCGAGCAGGATTGGAACGGCGACGGTGAGCAGGGCGGCGGCGAGGAGCAGAAGTTTTCTGCCAGTGCCGAGCTTGAGGGCCATGCGACCGGCGAGGATGTTCACGATCCTCTTCTTGAGGTCGGAGCCGGTGACGCCGGAGACGCACGGCAGCGGCGATTCGAGGCAGAACTCGCAGACCTTCAGGATGCCTTCGGCGTAGGCCTCGGGCCGGTTGCAGCGACGGAGGACCTCCTGGTCGCAGGCGCGCTCGCGCTCCTCCAGAAGGCGCGCGCCCAGCCACCAGACCAGCGGATGAAACCAGAAGACGGCCTCGACCAGCATGTGCAGGGCGGCGGTGAGGTTGTCTCGACGGCGGACGTGGCAGACCTCGTGCGCGAGGATGGCGTCGAGCTGCGCATCGTCCAGCCGCTGGGAGATGCCCGCGGGCCACGCCAGCACGGGCCGCGCAAGGCCCAATCCGAAGACGCCCGGCTCCATCGCCTGCTGCGATACGCGCAGCTCGATCCTGTTCCGCAGGCCGGCTTCGCGCTCGATCTGGCGGAGGCGCTGCATCTCGCGCCCGTCCGCGAGCGGAGTGGCCGCGCGCATCGACTGCGCAACCCGCCGCCAGCGCACGCACCACACCGCGAGCACAGTCGCAAACCCGGCCAGCCACACTGCGCCGCAGAGCGCGGGAAGCAGCGCGGGCCAATCGAGTGGATCGGCGGGCGCGGCGACCGGCGCGGCGGGCGCGGGCTGGAGCGAGAACGGCTCGGCGATGTCTTCCACCGCGAAGTAGACGGCAGGCTGCGCGGTTGCAGCCGCGCGCGGCCTGGCGAAGTGGCTGCCGATTCCCGCCAGCAGCGCAAACGGGAGGAGAAATTTGAGCGAGGCCGCCATCCACAGCCAGTAGCGCTCGCGCGCACGGTTGCTGCGCAGCGCCAGCGCGAGCAGCGCGGCCACAAGCGCGAAGAGGGTCGATTGCCACAGGTGGTTCTTCAGCGCGGGCGCGAGGGCCAGAGATGCGGAAGAGAGCGAGACGGGGACCATTACGACCTCTCCTTTCCGGCCTGTTCCTTTGCGGCGTGCCGGGCGAGCAGATGTTGGGCCTCGCGCAGGTCCTCCGGCGTGCATTTGGCGGAGTGGACGAGGTGCGCGACGACGGGCTGAATGCGTCCGCCGAAGAGCGCGAGCAGTTCGCCGACCAGCCTGCGCTGCGCCGCGCTGCGGGAGACCGTGGCGGCGAAGATGTCGGAGTTGCCGATCCGCTTGACGCGCTCGACGGCCTTCTTCGCTTCCAGGCGATAGACCGTGGTCTGTACCGTGGTGTAGGCCGGACGGCGCTTCTCCGGGAAGCCCTCCTGTATCTCGCGGATGGAGCAGTCGCCCTGGGCCCACAGCGTTTCCATGATTTGCAGTTCGAGCCGGGTGAGTTTCGGTGCGGCCATTTCTATATCTCCTATAGTTATCCCTACTACTAATGTGGTAGAACGTACCGCATCGGCCCGGCAGATGCAAGAGAAAAATTCCGCGGGCCGGAGCGCGGGGGCGCATCGAGACGCAGAGCGGCGCCGCACGCCCGTGAAAGCGGTGCGTGAAAGCGAACGGGGAGATTGGCGTGCTGAAGTGGCGCGGGTTATGCGGGCACGGAGGCGCGGGCCGCGTGAAGCTCCTGAAGGGCGAAGACGCTGAGGGTGCCGCGTTGCAGCGCGGCGATGCCCTCGGCGGCGGCGCGCGCGGCGGCCAGCGTGGTGATGGTGGGGACCCGCGCCAGCACCGCGGCGCGCCGGATGGCCTTCTCGTCGAAGAAGGTCTCCTGCCCGCGCGGCGTGTTGACGATCAACTGGATGCGGTCGCCCTTGATGAGGTCGACGACGTTGGGCCGTCCCTCCTTCACCTTGTAGACACGCTCCGGCTGCAGGCCCGCTGCCTCCAGCACCTGCGCCGTGCCGTACGTTGCCACCAGATGAAAGCCCATCTCGACGAAGGTGCGCGCCAGGTCGACGACGCCATCCTTGTCGTGGTCGTTCACACTGAGGAAGATTGTTCCCTGCGCGGGCAGCACCTGGCCGGCGGCGATCTGCGCCTTGGCAAATGCCTCGCCGAAGTTGTCCGCCACGCCCATCACCTCTCCGGTGGACTTCATCTCCGGGCCGAGAACCGTATCCACGCCGGGGAACTTGCCCCAGGGAAAGACCGGCGACTTGACGTAGAAATGCGATCCAGTATCGAGGTCCTCGCCGCTGGCCACCGCATCCGGCAGCAGCTCCTTCAACGTGCGCCCCACCATGAGGCGCGAAGCGATCTTGGCCAGCGGCACACCCGTCGCCTTCGAGACATAGGGGACCGTGCGGGAGGCGCGTGGATTCACCTCGATGACAAAGACCTTGCCGCGCTGAATTGCGAATTGAATATTAACCAGTCCAATCACGTTCAGCGCCATGGCCAGCTTGCGCGTGTGTTTGCGAATGGTTTGCAGCACGTTCTCGCTCAAATCCACCGCGGGCAGCACGCACGAGGAGTCGCCGGAGTGGATGCCCGCCTCCTCGATGTGCTGCATGATGCCTGCGATCACTACGTCTGCGCCGTCGCAGAGCGCGTCCACGTCGCACTCGATGGCGTCCTCCAAAAAGTGGTCGATGAGGACGGGGCGCTCCTGCGAGTACTCGATGGCCGTGCTCATATAGCGAAGCACCTCATCGTCGTCGTAAGCGATCACCATGGCGCGCCCGCCCAGCACATAGCTGGGGCGCAGCAGCACGGGGTAGCCCACGCGGTTGGCCCCCACCAGCGCCTCTTCTACGGAGGTGACCATCGCGCCCTCGGGCTGCGGAATTTCCAGTTCGGTAATGAGTTTGCCGAAGCGCTTACGGTCTTCGGCCAGGTCAATCGACTCCGGCGAAGTCCCGATGATCGGCACGCCTGCGCGCTTCAACGGGAGGGAAAGGTTCAGCGGGGTCTGCCCGCCGAACTGGACGATCATGCCAATCTCCCCGCCGCCCGCCGCCTCGTGCTCATAGACTGCGAGCACGTCCTCCAGTGTCAGCGGCTCGAAGTAGAGGCGGTCGCTGGTGTCGTAGTCGGTGGAGACGGTCTCCGGGTTGCAGTTCACCATGATCGTCTCGTATCCGTCCTCGCGCAGCGCGAAGGCCGCGTGGCAACAGCAGTAGTCGAACTCGATGCCTTGCCCGATGCGGTTGGGCCCGCTGCCCAGAATGATGATCTTTCGGCGAGCGGTCGGCGCAGCCTCGTCTTCCTGGTCGTAGCAACTATACAGATAGGGGGTGTAGCTCTCGAACTCCGCCGCGCAGGTGTCCACCAGCTTGAAGACCGGCTTCACGCTCAGAGTTGCCCGCAGTTCTCGTACCTGGTCCGCGCTCTGCAGCTTCCACTCCGCGGCCAGCCGCTCATCGGAGACGCCCATCCGCTTGGCTGCGCGAACGCCGTCCGCCGTCGCCGCGTCGAAGCCAACCGCAGCAACCGTCTTGATCCGATCCGTGATCTGCTTCATCTGATCCAGGAACCACGGGTCCATCGAGGTCAGCCGCGCGACCTCTCGCACACTCATGCCGCTCTCGAAGGCGTAGCGAATGTAGGCCAGCCGCTCCGGGTGCGGCGTCACTAGACGCTGCGTCAGGCGCCTTGGCTCGATGTCCGCCGCCGCCGCCTTCTTGCCTGTCTCCAGCGAGCGCACAGCCTTCATCAGCGCCTCTTTAAAGTTCCTGCCGATGGCCATCACCTCGCCCACGGACTTCATCTGCGGTCCCAGGCCCTCGTCCGCTCCGGAGAACTTCTCGAACTGCCACTTGGGGATCTTCACCACAACATAATCGATGGTCGGCTCGAAGCATGCTGGTGTCGCTTTGGTGATGTCGTTCTGAATCTCATCGAGGGTGTATCCGACGGCGAGGCGCGCGGCGATCTTTGCGATGGGAAAGCCAGTGGCCTTGCTGGCCAGCGCGGAGGAGCGCGAGACGCGTGGGTTCATCTCGATGACCGTCATGCGCCCGTCGTGCGGGTTTACCGCGAACTGCACATTGCTGCCGCCGGTCTCCACGCCGATCTCGCGGATACAGGCAATCGCCGCGTCGCGCATCCGTTGGTACTCACGGTCGGTGAGCGTCTGCGCCGGTGCCACCGTGATCGAGTCGCCGGTATGCACGCCCATGGGGTCGAAATTTTCAATTGAGCAGATGATGATGACGTTGTCCTTGAGGTCGCGCACCACCTCCAGCTCGTACTCCTTCCAGCCCAGCACGCTCTCCTCGATCAGGCACTCGTGCACCGGCGAGAGGTCGATCCCGCGCGAGAGAATGTCGGTCAGTTCCTCGCGGTTGTATGCGATTCCACCGCCCGAGCCGCCGAGTGTAAAGCTGGGACGGACCACCACGGGGAAGCCGATCTTGGCCGCAAAGGCCAGCCCGTCGCTCACGTTGCCCACCAGTTGCGACTTCGGCATGTCGAGGCCGATCCGATTCATCGCATCCTTGAAGAGCAGCCGGTCCTCGGCCTTCTTGATGGCTTCGAGTTTTGCGCCGATCAGCTCCACACCATATTTTTCGAGAACGCCGGAGTCCGCCAGATCGACGGCAAGATTCAGCGCCGTCTGCCCGCCCACGGTCGGCAGCACCGCAAAGATGCGCGCGCCCGCACGCTTGTCATTCTGAGCCGCAGGCGAAGGAGCCGCGTATTTTGTGGCAGCGATGGAACCTCGCGCGCTCATCCTCTCC
>JAJZDL010000192.1 GCA_021851465.1 Acidobacteriota bacterium | reverse complement strand
GTCGAGGGCGTTTTCCTCGATGAATTTGCGGCGGGATTCTACGTCTTCGCCCATGAGGGTGGTGAAGATCTCCTCGCAGGCGGCGATGTCTTCGAGGCGGACCTGGAGGAGGGAGCGGCGTTCGGGATCCATGGTGGTCTCCCAGAGCTGCGGGGCGGTCATCTCGCCGAGGCCCTTGTAGCGCTGGACCTGGTACTCTTTTTTGCCCTGCTCGATGACGTACTCGAAGACCTCGCGGGCGGTCTTCTTCTCGACCGGGTCGTGCGAGACCTTGCTGCTGCGCTTGGCGGGCTTGACCTCGGTGATGGTGTCGGCGGCAGCTTCTGGAGGGCCGTCGATGGAGGCGTCTTCGGCGGCGAGTTCTTCCGGCTCTTCTTCGGCCTCGGCCTTGGCGGTCTTGGCGGCGTACTCGATGAAGAAGGGCGGCTGGAGCTGGTCCTTGAGATGGGCGTGCTTGGCCAGTAGCTGGCGGCTCTCGACGGTGGAGGCGAGGGCCCAGTCGATCTTGCGCACTGCGCCCTGCGAGTCGGTGAAGGCGACGGAGTAAAGGTTCTTCTCCTCGTCGAAGAGCACGTCGCCGACCTCGCGGAAGTGGAAGGTCTTGATGAGGTCCTTGAGGCGGCGCTGCATCTCCTTGAGTTTGGCGGGGGATTCGAAGTCCACGCGGCGGGCCGAGTCCTTGCCCTCCTGCGCGAATATCTGCGCGAAGGCCTCGGTGACGGGCGTGTTGCGCAGGCGCTTTTCGACCTTATCGAAGAAGCCGAGGTAGTCGTTGAGCTGGCCGATGAATTTGGTGAGCGCCTCGCCCTCGATGCGCGCGCCGCCTTCGCCGTAGCGCAGGACCATGCCTTCGGAGGCTCGCTTGACCATGACCTGAACGTACTCGCGCTCGTCCTTGATGTACTGCTCGAAGCGGCCCTTCTTGATTTTGAAGAGCGGCGGTTGGGCGATGTAGACGTGGCCGCGCTTGATGAGCTCCGTCATGTGGCGGAAGAAGAAGGTGAGCAGGAGGGTACGGATGTGCGAGCCATCGACGTCGGCATCGGTCATCAGGATCAGCTTGCCGTAGCGCAGCTTGGTGACGTCGAAGTCGTCCTTGCCGATGCCGCAGCCGAGGGCGGTGATCATGGCGCGGATCTCTTCGTGGCCGAGCATCTTGTCGTAGCGGGCTTTTTCGACGTTGAGGATCTTTCCCTTGAGCGGGAGGATGGCCTGGAAGCGGCGGTCGCGGCCCTGCTTGGCGGTGCCACCGGCGGACTCTCCCTCGACGAGGTAGAGCTCGCAGCGGTCGGGCTGGCGTTCGCTGCAATCGGCGAGCTTGCCGGGCAGGCCGCCGCCGTCGAGCGCGCCCTTGCGCCGCGTGAGGTCGCGGGCCTTGCGCGCGGCCTCGCGCGCGCGCGCCGCGTCGATGGCCTTGTTGATGATCTTCTTGGCGACCGAGGGGTTCTGCTCGAGGAAGGCGCCGAGGCGCTCGTTGACGAAGGCCTGGACTGTGCCTGCGATGTCCGAGTTGAGCTTGCCTTTGGTCTGTCCCTCGAACTGCGGCTGCGAGAGCTTGACGGAGATGACGACGACAAGGCCCTCGCGGACGTCGTCGCCGGAGAGGTTGTCCTTCACATCCTTAAAGAGGCCGAGCGACTGGCCGACGGCGTTGATGGTGCGGGTAAGCGCGGTCTTGAAGCCGGAGAGATGTGTGCCGCCGTCCACCGTATTGATGTTGTTGGCGAAGGTGAAGACGGTCTCCGAGTAGGCGTCGTTGTACTGCAGCGCGATCTCCATGGCCACACCATCGCGCTCGGCCTCCATATAGATGGGCTTCTCGTGGAGGACCTGCTTGCCGCGGTTGAGGTGCTTGATGAACTCGGCGATGCCGCCCGCGTACTTGAACTCTTGCAGCTTGCTCTCGCCGGTCTTGGGGTCGGTGGTGCGCTCGTCGGTGAGCGTGATGACCAGGCCTTTATTGAGGAAGGCGAGCTCGCGCAGGCGTTGGGCCAGGGTGTCGTAGTTGAACTCGGTGACAGTGAAGATGGACTTGTCGGGGAGGAAGTGGACCTTTGTGCCGCGCTGCTTGGAGGGCCCCATCTTGCGTAGCTTGCCGACGGGCGCGCCCTTGCTGTAGTCCTGCTCCCAGGCGAATCCGTCTCGCCATATCTCGACATCGAACTCCTCGGAGAGGGCGTTGACGCAGCTTACGCCGACGCCGTGCAGGCCGCCGGAGACCTTGTAGTTGGAGGCGTCGAACTTGCCGCCCGCGTGCAGCATGGTGAGAACAACCTGGACGGCGGGCATCTTCTCGCCGTTGATGACTTTGTCGTCGACTGGAATGCCGCGACCGTCATCGACGACGGTGATGGAGTTGTCGACGTGGATGGTGACGTCGATGCGGGTGGCGTGCCCGCCGAGGGCCTCATCGACGGAGTTGTCGACGACCTCGTAGACCAGGTGGTGTAGCCCCATCTCGCCGGTGGAGCCGATGTACATGGCGGGACGCAGACGGACGGCGGCGAGGCCTTCGAGGACGGTGATGTTCTCGGCGGAGTAGCCGCCGCCTTCTTTGACGGGAGGCTGGGTTGCGATGCCTGGTTGAACCTTTGGCAGAGCAGCTTCAGGGCTGATTGCGGTCGATGCCATTCACACTCCATGCGGCGCTGCGAATGCCGCAAAATTCCGAGACTTGAACCGGGGGCCGAAAGCGGGTTGATGGTTTCATAAAAGGCGCTCTAAATCAGTGTTTTCGGGGATTGCGCGGCCTTCTATTTACCAATTGATTATAGCATGGCTTGGGGCGTATTTCAGGAGGGAATTGCGGTGCAAAACAGGGGGCAAACGACACTCCGAAAAGCGGTGATGAGTGGTTGTTTGTGGCCGTCCGGCGGGTTCCGCAGGCGCTCTCACGCTGCGCAGAAAAAGCGCCGACGAGAGCAACTGTTGTAGTGGATGGGATGCCAGCGTCAGCGTTTACAGCGTGAAGTGTATCTACTGGACGGCGATCTGGCCGTTGATCGAGGATGGGGCTGTCGGGGCTGTCCACGTGGAGGAGGTGATGGTCTGCGAGGGGGCGCTGCCACTGGTTGCGCCCGGCGAAAATACGCTGACCTGCAACTGGCTGCTGGTTGGGATCACAGTGCTGCTGGTTGGGACTACAGTGTAGACGAAGAGATAGTCTGCCGAATCCACTGCGAGGCCGTAGAGCGTGTCGGTTGCCAGCGAGGTCAGCGTGCGGGTGGGCGCGACGTTGCCAGTAGCGGCAGGCGCGAACTCCAGCAGCAGGGAGGAGTTGCTGGGCTGGTTGAAGGACGAGACGTAGATGTCTCCAGCCGAATCGACCGCCACTCCAGTGGGCACGCCGATCAGGGTGGTTGCACCGGCGAGGATGCCGGTGGGCGCGGCGTTGCCGTTTGCGGTGGAGGAGAAGACCAGGACGTTGTTGCCGGCGGTGTTGGCGACATAGATGTTCTGCGCCGCATCGACGGCGATGGCGGAGGCGGAATCGAGCTGGGTGAGCGGACCGGAGATCTGGCGGATGGGCGCGGCGTTGCCGGTGGCACCGGGCGCGAAGACGCTGAGGGTGGTGCCGGCCTGCGTGGAGCTGCCGGAGAGCGCGTAGACTGCGCCCGTGGCATCGACTGCGATGGAGGTTGCAAGGCCCGGGAGGCCAGTCAGCGTGCGTATCGGTGTGGCACCGCCGGTGGCAGCGGGCGCATAGACGAGGATCTCGTTGAGAAAGGGCGGAGCGGTGACAACGCTGGCGGAGACGTAGAGATTGCCGGAGGTGTCGATGGCGACGGCGTCGTATGTGGTCTGCGAGGGGACGGTGACGCTGTTGCTGGGCGCGACGCTGCCCTGTGCGCCGGCCGGAAGCTCCAGCACACTATTGCCTGAGCCGGTTCCGTTCTGTACCACGTAGACGCCGACTGCGTGGTTGGAGCTGGACAGGCTGGTGTTGCCGCCGCCGCATCCAATGGCGAAGAGGAGCATGGAGGCCGCGCCGAGGGGGCCGAAGTATTTCAGGATCATAGTGTCTCCTTAGAAGAGGGCGTCTTTAACTTTACGCTGCATTGGAATGGCGAGCAATTGCATTTCGCCCAGGGCTGAAATCGAGAGGAGGGAGTACGCGGTGGGCAGAAGACGTTGGGATGGAGGAAGATGAGTGGGGCGTTCCGCGTTCCGCAATGCCCTACCATTTATGCCAAGGATCGGCTACACTTGTAGGGTTGACCAGAAACGCCAAGGAAACACAATGCCAAAGTTGAAGACCCATTCGGGCGCTGCGAAGCGCTTCACCAAGACCGCGTCCGGCAAGTTCAAGCGCGGGCAGTCGAAGATGCGCCACATTCTGACATCGAAGGCCACCAAGACCAAGCGCCACCTGGGCGCGCAGGTCCTGATCTCGAAGGCGGACACCCCGAAGATCGCACGGATGCTTCCCTACGCCTGAGGTTCAGGAACGGGGGCATCGAGTTTTTCAAGTCGAGCCGCTGTGAATTCCTGAGACGGAATTCAAAAGCAACGGGCCAGTAGGATGCGTTACGGCCCCTGGGTTCTGCACTGCCAGACCCACCGAGACTTGAAGTTGCATAGCGAGTGAAGAGGAACCCTTTCCTCCAGCCGCTTAACTGAACCACGCAAAAGGAGAACGATATGCCCCGTGTCAAACGGAGTACCAAACGCAGCGACCGCCGCAAGAAGATCCTGAAGCGCGCGAGCGGCTATTTTCTCACCAAATCCAAGCTGTACCAGGCAGCGCAGGAGGCCGTCGAGCGCAGCCTGAAGTTTGCCTACACCGGGCGCAAGCAGAAGAAGCGCCAGTATCGCGCGCTATGGATCGTGCGCATCAACGCAGCTTGCCATGCCAACGACATCAGCTACTCGACGTTCATCAATGGATTGAAGCTGGCGGGCAATACGCTGGACCGCAAGATCCTGGCGGAGATTGCGGCGCACGATGCCGCGGGCTTTACCGCCTTGGTGGGCACGGCGAAGGCCGCGTTGGAGCAGGCCAAGACGGCGCGGGCGAAGAGCGCGGCATAGATACGGCGTTGCGGAATTCGACACGAGACACGGCCTGCGGGCCGTGTCTTTGTATTTTCAGCGACCGTTCCACTCCACGAACAAAACGGGTGGATTCTTCGCTGCGCTCAGAATGACAATTCGTAAATTTTCGATGCGAAGAACTGTTTCCGGACAGATTCTAAGAACCTGTTCACGATCTTCTGAGCAGGAGGACGAGGAAGGCGAGATGCACGAACTGGAGGCTGGTGTTCAGCTTGCGCTCGCAGTTTTTCCAGAGCCTGCGGTTCTTCTCCAGGCAGGCGAA
>JAJZDL010000191.1 GCA_021851465.1 Acidobacteriota bacterium | reverse complement strand
CCCTTCATCTGGACCGCAAAAGCAAACGACATCCTGCAGAAGGTTACCCGCGCTCAGGCTGCCTTAAATAATCGCCTATCTGTGTGACGCACTACACTAGGTAAACAATTGGGCCTCAAACGCGAGTTAGCTCGCCATGTCGGGCAAAACATCACTCAGATAGAGTTCGAAAATGAAATGTCTGTCATGATGGCTGCATTGACCCAGTGCTGGACAAATGCATATTCATGAACATCACGATGCCGGGTGTCCCAGGTCTCGATTTTAAGACTTGGGATAATGGCTGCACTCATCTTCCCACGTCGGAGTCAGGCGAGCATTTGCAGGCCGTGCTTCTGGACGATGGCGAGGAGCTTGACGGCCATGCCGCTGGGCTTTTTTGCGCCGCTCTCCCACTTTTCCACCGTGGACTCGCTGGTGTTGAGGTAGCGGGCAAAGATCGGCTGGCTGACGCGCTGGCTCTCGCGAATCCGCTTGATCTGCCGTGGCGCGAAGTTCTCCGGCACGGCGAGACAGGACGCGTCGAAGTGCCGCATCGTCGCCTTGTCGATGGCCCCCACCTTGCGCATCGCCGAGGCCGAGGAGTGTATCGCCTCAAATGCGCCGCTCTTGAACTTACGCTTCGTCGTCATGGCATTCTCCCTGGGGTGCAAATCTCAAACCAATCCTTCTCCCGAAGCAGTCGATCGACCTGTTGGGCCGAAAGCTGCGTGTAAACCTTCGCAAGCTGCCGGAAACCGTCCAGTTCGTCCTCCCCGATATTCGCCCGGTCTTTCTTGGCGAACAAGTATTCATAGACCCAAAACTGCCGTCCTCTGGCAAGAACAATGGAGCGGTACAGGTTCTTGCCCAGACGCTTCTTGAAGACACCACCGCCCAGATCGTCTGCCTGCCCCAACATCACCTGCCGAATGGCGGAACAAAGCTCGTCATCCGCGATGTGCGCCTTCCTCGCCGCCTTGGAGAACCAGGCTGTCTTGAAGACACGGTCTGACTTTCCAGCTTGATCCGCCACGTTCCTATCGTATCACCTAGTGCTATCTTTCGTGCCGTGTGGGTGCACCACATCTCGATCTTGAGACCGGGGGCAGTCTTGATTCAGATATGCGGATGGAAGGTCACAAGGACTGAGACGAAGGCCACGCCAAAGAGGATCAAGAGCAGCGGCCACCAGCGATCCATCGACGACTCCCGTTCACTCGACATGCTCATTGCTCCATCCTCCTTGTCGACCACTCTCCGATTTTATCCGAGGATCCCGCAACGCTATAGGGCGGGCCTTCAGCCCGCGATCTGTGATGGGCTGCGACCTGGGGCTGCGCTCCAGCAGGCTAGTATAGGGCGGGCCTTCGGCCCTTCCACAGCGCGGCGTGTGTCTGCATGAGCCGCGAGCGTCTGCGTGAGCAAGGACGCGCTGCTCGTTCTCGCTCGATCTTCGTCTATCGGGCCGCTGGCGGTGGGGTTGTGCCGGGTGCAGGTTGCGGGGGAGATGCCGCACCGGACTGTTGGGGCATTATGGGGGCCGTCTGCGCGGGCGTTGCGGGCGGGGGCGGGGTGAGGTGGAGCGTGGCGTTCTCGTCCAGTTCGAGGCGGAGGTAGTCCCAGACGACGCCGCTTTGCAGGTCGCCGGCGGGGACGGTGAAGGTCATCTCGTTCACCCCCTGTTTGAGCAGCGCGGCGTCGAATTTGAGCGTGCGCTGCTGCCAGAGGCCCTTGTCGGTGTTGTATCGGATGGCGTTGGTCTGGATGAGGCGCGGGTTGTCCGGATTGCTGCCGTCGCCGATGGCACCGATGCTTTGGCCGTTGAGGCCGACGGCGAGGCCGTTGCGCAGGCCATCGACGCCGGCCAGGGCGACGCGCAGCGATGCGACACCGTGCTCCTGCCTGGGCAGCGTGAACTTGACGGTCCAGACGGTCTGCCTGCCCTTGCCGTAGACAACCCAAGGCCCCCGCTGGTTGGTCTGCGGATACTGGTCGAGCGACTCGGCCTTGACCCAACCGAAGCGCTGGTTGGCGGGGTCCTTGGCATCGGGATTGACGAAGGAGAGGTTGGTGGCGTGGGGCACCTCCTCGAAGAACCAGTCCTTGTGCCAATCGCTCTTGCCGACGGTGTAGGTGAGGTCGTTGGGGAAGAGCAGGGCGTAGCGGAGGTTCCAGCCCCAGAGCCAGTAGTTGCTGCCGTCGCCCTTGAAGAACTCGTCGGCGGCGCGGTCTGGATAGCCGATCTGCCAGAGCTGCTTGCCGTCGCGCACGGGCTTCCAGACCAGCGTGCCGAGGTCTACTGTCTTGCCCGCGACGACGGTGATGTTGGCCTGGGCGAAGTCGCCGAGGACCCCATCGGCGGTGGCATGGAGGGTGTAGGTGCCGGGGCGGATCTTGGCGATGGTGAACTTGCCGTCGGGGGCGCCATCGTTGAAGAACTGATAGTAGTCGGCGTTGTGAATCCAACTGCCCGCGTCTGGATTGGGGGCAAAGCCGCCAAACCTGCCGCCGCCGAAGCCAAAGCCGCCTCCGGGTCTCGCGCCTGGGCCTGCTCCCGCTGGCCCTGCGCCCGGTGTTGCGCCAGTGCCTGACGGCGGTGTAGGACGGGCGAAAGCTGCCATGGTTGCCGGGTCGGTATCGGGATGGGTGAGGCCGACGACGAGGTGGGGCAGCAGGGTCGAAGAACCCTTGGGCGCGAGCGGGTCGTCGAGCACGATGCGCCCGGTGACGGCGCCGCGCTGGGCGAGCGGGGTGTAGTCCACGCCCTCGACCCAGGCGAAGGGCCACTTGGCGTTCTGGATCTTCCACTGGGCCAGGGCGTTCTGCCACAGAGCGTTGGCGTTCTGGGTCCAGCTTGCGGGCACGGCCGGGTTGCCTGCGGTTGCGGCCAGCGTTTTCAGCTCAGCCGGGGTGGTGGGCCTGGGGTGGTCGAGCGAGTCGACGTAGACGAAGATGGGGCCGATGACCTTGGACCACTCGACGCCTGCGGGGATCTGCGCGCGCGTGCCGTCGTAGTGGCCGCTGTGCCAGTAGTCGAGGATGATGGGCTCGGGGTTTGCGTTGTCGCCGAAGTGGGCGTCGAGGTCGATGCGGGTGGGGCCGCCGCTGAGGTACTCGGTGGTTGGATTGATGAACCATGCGCCGATGTGCAGGCTGGTGCTGGACCATCCGTAGGCATGGGTGTTGTACTGCATCCCGGAGTAACTGTATTTGTGCTCGACGGAGTTCTTGTAGACGCCCTTGGACATGATGCGCTGCTCTTTGGCGTGGACGACGACGCCGGTGCCCCAGTCGGTGGGCGCGGCCTCGAGCATGTTGCGGTCCTTATCGACGGTGATCCAGTCGAACTGCTGGTTGAGGCGGGTGATGTAGCGGTCCTCCGCGCCCACGCCCATGGCCGGGTACGAGGCCGGGTGGGAGAGGATCGAGTAGACGTAGATGCCACTGTCGCCACGGCCGAGGGAGTAACGAATCTCGATGTCGCAGAGGGTCCCTCCGCCGGGCGCGCCTCGGGTCATCATAAACGTGCCGCCGGAGATGCCTTTGATGGAGACCTCGGCGCGCTCTCCGCCGTTGGTGGCGGGGTCGATGTCGATGGAGTTGGTCAATTGGGGCGCGCCCTGGGGATTGTGCTCCCAGGTGCCGCCGCTGGCGGCCATGATCTGCACGCCACGATAGAGCAGCGACGGCATCGAACCGCTGTCCTTCGTGATGGTCGCCTTGACGATGCCGTTGTCCAGCGTCCACGAGCGGCCGTTGTCGGTGACAGTGACGGGGGCGTCGGATGCTTGCCCGGAGGCGCGGGGCGCAACCTGTGCGGCGCAGATGGGCGTCGTCGAAAGAGGCAGTGCGAGGCAAGCGAAAGCGAGCAGGCAGAGCGGGCGGGCGAACCGATACAGTGTCAAGGCGGCTCCTGAAAAATAGAGATGTCGCTTGTTGTACGTTTGGCGCACGGTAGATGTTTCAGTTCGCGCCAAGGCGGGGAGATATTTCTGGCCCTTTGTGGGTGGGCCTGCCACGTCGATGGCAGAGCGGGGGACAGAACTCAAAAATCCTGAATCGAAGGCCCCCGCTCGACCTTCTAAAGTATGACGGTCTGCTTGAATCCGGGGCGAAGACGGAGGGGGCCTTCAGCGCAAACTATTCCGGCAATGCGCACGTGCTTTGCCATCGGCACGACCCCATAAATTCCTGTTGCAGAATTTCATTCGGCCAAGCGCAGGGCAAGGAACAGGTGCAATGCATTTGATGACAACGCAGGCGCGCGTCGGCATTGCCGTCGCGTCACTCGCCGTATTGTTGTTTGCGATGCCACGCAGGATGCGGGCGCAGAACAACTACGAGATCCAGGTGTACCCGTCGGAGACGGTTGCGCCGGGCACGTTGCTGACCGAGCTGCACAGCAACTACACGGTGGAGGGCAGCACCACGACGCAGTACGGCATGTTGCCGACGCAGGGACAGGAGCACGAAACCGTCGAGCTGACCCAGGGGTTGAGCGATTGGTCGGAGCTGGGCTTCTACATCTTTACCGAGGAGCACAACGGTACGGGCGTGCAGTGGGTGGGCGACCACATCCGCCCGCGAGTGCGCGTTCCGCCCAGTTGGCACTGGCCGGTGGGGGTGAGCCTGTCGAACGAGATCGGCTACGCGCGCGCGGCGTACGCCAATCCGACGTGGTCGTGGCAGATCATGCCGATTGTGGACCAGACGGTGGGCAAGTGGTACTGGTCGGTGAACACATCGATGGACTGGGGCATTCATCCCACGTCGCTGCCGCCGGGCTCGACGCCGTCGCAGATCCAGCACTACGACCGCGCCGTCTCGCCGCGCGGGATGACCTTCGGCCCGGCGGCGACGCTCACCTATCAGCCATCGCGACTGTACAACTTCGGCATCGAGTACTACGGGTACTGGGGGGAGTTCGGGCACTTCGTGAGCCTGCACAACCAGCAGCAGCAGTTCTTCCCGGTGGTGAACCTGTTTGTCTCGCCGAAGTGGGAGATCAACTTCGGCGCGGGCTGGGGAGCGACCGCATCGACCGACCACCTGATCGTCAAGCTGGTGCTGGGGCGGTATTTCAACTGGGGCAAGCCGCATCCGGCGAAGGCCATGCCCACGGTGCGGTGAGGTGCGGGGCTGCAGGCGCAACGGCAGTTCCTGCGCGGAGGGTTTTCAACGCCGGGGCTTACGAGCCGGCGAGGTGGCCGATGCCGATGCCGATGATGTAGGTGACGGCGCCTTCGAGGGCACCGATGGCGGTCATCTCCAGGCCGCTGGACCACCAGGAGCGGATGGTGATGAGGGACTTGGCCGCGCCGACGGCGAAGTGCGCGAGGAGCGAGACGATGGCGGCGACGACAATGGCCGGGATCCCCGCCATG
>JAJZDL010000190.1 GCA_021851465.1 Acidobacteriota bacterium | reverse complement strand
GCCTGTAGGCCGCGAGCACCGGGTCCGAACCGTCGAAGACGTAGAACGTGGTGGTGCCGTTGTATGCATCGACGACTGCCTTGACGCTGTTGCGCATGTAGTCGATGGAGTTGCCGTCGAGGTCGTAGTGGGTGGAGTAGGGATAGCTGTCCGAGGTGGTGAATGCATCCATCATCCAGAAGAGGCGTCCGTCGTCGCCGACGACGATGTAGGGGTCCTGGTCGAAGGTCAGGAAGGGCGCAAGCGCGGCGACGCGTTCGCCGACGTTGCGGCGCATGAGCAGGCGGCTCTGGGAATTTACGTCGTCGCTGAAGGGCAGCTTGCCCAGGTCGTCGCGCTCGGCGGCGAGCAGGATGCGGCGCAGAAAGCCGCCGAGGACGATGCCGCCCGTGCCCTGGTAGGAGGTGAGGCTGTTGGTCTGTCCCTGCGGGTAGTCGAACTCCTGCTGCCGGGTCTTGACGTAGACGTCTGTGTCTGTAAGCTCGCCGAAGTAGATCTCCGGGCGCGTGACGGTGAGGCCCTTCACGGTGCTCTGCACGGGCATGTTGCTCAACAACAGCGTGGGCAGGCCCTCGGATGTGAAGCCGTTCACCGGGTTCATCGTGATGCCGTAGCCGTGAGTGTAGACCAGCTTCTCGTTGATCCAGTTGCGGCTGCTCTCGGGCAGCTTATCGACGTTCAGCTCGCGGGTGGCGAGCATCACCTCGCGCAGGGCGCCGTCGAGGGTGTAGCGGTCGATGTCGATGTCCGGGAAGTCGTAGTAGGTGCGGATCTCCTGCTCCTGGCGCAGCGTGTCCTGCAGCGCGTGCCAGTCCCACAGGCGGATGTTTTGCAGCGTGGGCTGGTTGTCGGCGGCGTCGGCGGCCTCGACGGTTGTCTCGGCGGGGAACTCGCGCTGCGTGAACTGGTCCAGCCCGTAGGCCTGGCGCGTCATCTGGATGTTGTAGGCGATGTACGGCGTCTCGCGCACCAGCTCGTTGGGCTTCACGATGAAGTTGCCGACGTACCAGCCGACCAGGCCCAGCACGCCATAGCAGGCGGCGGCGGGGAGGACGGAGGCGACCAGCAACTGCGCGCGCGTGCCGCGCACGGCGTTGAGCAGCGCGATGCCCGCGCCGATGAGCAGAGCAGCGCAGACGACCAGCAGGCCGACGAGCGTCACATGCGCGTCCGTGTAGTTGACGCCATCGAAGACGGTGTGGTGCTCCAGCAGGCTCTGGAATCGGCTGACGTAGACGTTCATCGCGGCCACCGAGAGCAGGAACGCAACCGCGATGGAGAGACCGCGCCAGGGCGCTGCGGAGTGGCTGGCGGCGCGCCGGTCGAGCGTGTTGAAGCCGCCTGCGATGGCGATCAACAAAGCAGCGACCGTGCACACGATGACGGCGAGCGTAAGCAGCCAGCCCAGGATGAGCTGCCAAGCGGGCAGGGTGAAGAGGAAGAAGTTCAGCGGCCTGCCGAAGATGGGATCGACGACGCTGCCCGTGGCGTGCGGCGCGTAACGGAAGAGGGCCAGGGTGGGCCACTCCTGCATCATCGCGGCGCCAGTCAGGACGGAGACCGCGAGCGAACCGAAGAGGCCGACGATGCGCAGCACCGGCTGGATCGATAGATTGACGGGCTGCCCGCCGAAGACGATCTGTCGGTCGCTGGGCAGGCTGGCCTGGCTGGCGCGCTTGAGCGCGGAGAAGGCAGCATACAGAATTACGAACGTTGCAAGCGCGAAGCACGCGAAGACGGCCCACTCGATCCGCCACGCCGCCCAGAAGACATCGGCGTAGCCGAGCGAGCGGAACCAGAGCAGGTCTACCCAGTAAGAGAGCGCGGCATTGCCCGCGAAGACGGCTGCGGCCACCGCCGCCAGCAGGATGAGCAGCCCGCGTCGCCGCGGAGGGCGTGGCACGCCCGGTCCCCTCGGTTCGCGCAGCCAGTCGATCGAACCCTGCATGTTCACACCCCCGCTGGATCGGACAATCCAACCACAGGCATTGTACAGGGCATGGAAGAACGGGCCGCATCGCGCGCCGTATCTTCACAGCGCTCGACAGGAATACAATGGAAACTGTGGAACGATACGGAAGACCGCGGCGGAGTGCGGCCCGCGGCCGCGGCAACAACGCGAGAGTGGAAGCGGCGATGGGTGAGTGCGTGGCGTCCTTGCTTCCCGCAAGAGTTCGCCGGCTTCCGTCCGCAATAGAAAGCATCCCTATACCAGAAGGAAGCAACATTCAATGATTACCAGCGACGTTGTGGTGCAGTCCGGTCCAACACCGGATCTTGCGAGTGGCGCTCATCGGACCGTCAACGATTTTTCCATCCAGATAGCGACCGTCAACGGCTCGGGTTCGCAATCGGCCAACACGGTCCTGCTGCGCAGCATCTTTCGCATGGGGGTCCCGGTCTCCGGCAAAAACCTCTTCCCGTCGAACATTGCGGGGCTGCCCACCTGGTACACCATACGCGCCAGCAAGGACGGGTGGGTTGCGCGCAAGGGCACGATCGATATTCTGATCGCGATGAATGCGGAGACCGCGCGCGAGGACGTGCTCACGCTCTCTCCCGGCGCGGCGGTGATCTACGACGAGCCGCTTCGCCTGAGCGAGCTGCGCTCGGACGTGTCGTTCTATCCCGTTCCCTTCGACAAGCTGGCCGCCGCCACCGGAGCGGATGCGAAGGTGCGCAAGCTGGTCAAGAACATGGTCTACGTCGGCGTCGCGGCGCAGTTGTTCTCCATCGACATGGAGGCGGTCGAGAAGACCGTGCGCGGGCAGTTTGCCAAGAAGGTGAAGGCCGCGGAGCTGAACCTGAACGCGGTGCGCGCGGGCTTCGATTACGCCGCCACCCAGTTGGCTAAGCAGGACCCGTACGCGGTGGAGCCGATGAACGCGACCGCGGGCAACATCATTATCGACGGCAACTCCGCCGCCGCGCTGGGCGCTCTGTTTGCGGGGGTCACCGCGGTTGCGTGGTACCCCATCACGCCCTCCACCTCGGTGGTCGAAGACCTGATCGGCTACTTGCAGCAGTACCGCATGGAGGAGGACGGCAAGGCGAGCTTCGCGGTTGTGCAGGCGGAGGACGAGCTGGCCGCCATCGGCATGGTGCTGGGCGCGGGATGGGCGGGCGCGCGGGCGATGACGGCCACGTCCGGCCCAGGCATCTCGCTAATGGCGGAGTTCGCGGGACTGGGCTACTACGCCGAGATCCCGGGTGTCATCTTCGACGTGCAGCGCACTGGGCCTTCCACCGGCCTGCCCACGCGCACCTCGCAGGCCGACATCGCCTTCATCGCGGGCCTCTCGCATGGCGACACGAAGCATGTTCTGTTGCTGCCCGGATCGGTGAAGGAGTGCTTCGAGTTCGGCACCGCAGCCTTCGACCTCGCCGAGCGGTTGCAGACCCCGGTCTTCGTCCTCAGCGACCTCGACCTGGGCATGAACAACTGGATGTCCGAGCCGTTCGAGTACCCGGAGAAGCCGATCGACCGGGGCAAGGTGCTCGACGCCAAACAGCTTGCGGAGCTGGGCGGATTTGCGCGCTACAAGGATGTGGATGGGGACGCGATCCCCTACCGCACGCTGCCGGGCACAGACCATCCGGCGGCCGCCTACTTCACGCGCGGCACCGGCCACAACGACAAGGCGTTGTACTCCGAGCGTCCCGAGGACTACGAGAACAACATGCTGCGCCTGGCGCGCAAGTTTGAGACGGCAAAGACGCTGGTTCCCAAGCCGCTTATCGAAGGAACGGGCCGCGAGGCAGTTGGGATCGTTGCATTCGGCACCAGCCACTGGGCGGTGGTCGAGGGCCGCGAGCAGCTCGCGCGCGAGGCACAGATTGCAACCGACTACCTGCGCATCCGCGCGTACCCATTCACGCAGGAGGTCGCCGAGTTTGTGGCCTCCCACGAACGCATCTACGTGGTGGAACAGAACCGCGACGCCCAGATGCTGAACCTGCTGAAGACCGACCTCGATCCCGCCGAGGCGGTCAAGCTGCACTCCGTCCTGCACTTCGACGGACTTCCCATCGACGCACGCACCGTCACCGCCGCCATCGCCGCCGCAGAAGGAGCACGCTAGCATCATGTCCACCACGCCCGTTACAAACACGCCCGTTGCGCCCGCGCCGAAGGCACCCAAGACCAACCGCATCGGACTGCAAGTGCTGGACTATCGCGGCGGCAAGAGCACGCTCTGCGCCGGCTGCGGCCACAACGTCATCTCCGAGCGCATCACCGAGGCGTTCTTCGAGATGGGCATCCAGCCGGAGCGCGTGATGAAGATGAGCGGCATTGGCTGCTCCTCCAAATCGCCCGCGTACTTCATGTCGCGCTCGTTCAGCTTCAACTCCGTGCATGGAAGGATGCCGTCGGTGGCCACCGGCGCGCTGCTGGCCAACAAGACCATGCGCTCGATCGGCCTCAGCGGAGACGGCGACACCGCGTCCATCGGCATGGGCCAGTTCATCCACATGATGCGCCGCAACGTTCCGATGATCTACATCGTGGAGGACAACGGCGTCTACGGCCTCACCAAGGGCCAGTTCTCCGCCACCGCCGACCTGGGATCGAAGCTGAAGAACGGCGTGGTCAACGAGCTGCCCGCCATCGACATCTGCGCGCTGGCCATCCAGATCGGCGCGACCTTCGTTGGGCGCTCGTTCTCCGGCGACAAGAAGCAGCTCTCCGCTATGTTGAAGGCCGCCATCGCGCACCAGGGCACCGTGCTGCTCGATATCGTCTCGCCGTGCGTCACCTTCAACGACCACGAAGGCTCCACCAAGAGCTACAAGTACATGCAGGAGCACGACGACGAGGTTGGCGAGGTTGGGTTTGTGCCGTACTTCGACGACATCGCGGTGGAGTACGACCACGACACCACCGTGGACGTTCCGCTGCACGACGGCTCCCACCTGCGCCTGCGCAAGGTCCATAACGACTACGCGCCCACCGACAAGGTGCTGGCCATGAAGTTGCTGATGGAGTCGCACGCAAAGGGAGAGGTGCTCACCGGCGTCTTCTACGTCGATACGCAGAAGCCGGACTTCTCCACGCTGCTCAACATGGTCGATGAGCCGCTGGCCACCCTGCCGGAGGCGCGCACGCGCCCCAGCCGCGCGGTCCTGGCCGATGTCATGCAAGCCCACCTGTAGCCCCGCCGGAGCGCTTTGCCCCGTGCCGCTCGACGCTTCGCCCTTCCGAGCGAAGCGTCGAGCGGGAGGGCTGCGCTTGTGTGCAACGAGGGCTGCATCGTTGGCCCCTCGCAGCCGGCCTGTTGCGGTGCCGCCGCGCAGAGAGTACAAGCCATCGGCGATGCGGTACAAGCACCGGTGAACAGCCTGTTGGAAGCGATGCGGAATACAACGTAAAACTTGGTGTCCCCAACGGGACT
>JAJZDL010000189.1 GCA_021851465.1 Acidobacteriota bacterium | reverse complement strand
CCGAAGCGGCCCAGTCCGGTGCCAGGATGGTTCCATCCTGGCCAAAGCATGTGCGTGTGGTGCGGGCGGGGGGACTTGAACCCCCACGACCTGTTAGGGTCTGCGGATTTTCATACCACTTCGGCTTTCGCCGCCTCGCTAGGCGAGTTCGTGGTCTGGACTATCCCTTCACCATTCCCCGCGAGAGGTTAAGGTGCTGCCCATCTAGTCTCTACACCTTCCCGAAAACATCTCGGGCTTGGCTCGGGATTGCCATTCAAGGTTTCCCCGACTTTGAGCAGTTCTACTCCGCCGGTTTCCCAGACGGGCACTCAATGTCCTTAAGTCCGCTGTGTCTGCCGATTTCACCACGCCCGCGCAAAACTGACGACAGTTCACATCATAAAGCAAGCGGTAATGGCCTATGCTTCTTCAGCCAAGCGGATTGCTTCCACTCGGCCAGGGCCTTTCTTGGAAATTGCCTTTTTCTTTGGACGTGGCCTCATGACGTTGATCGCGGAAGCATCAAGCTGCGTCTTCAAATGGGCCGCGTAATATTTCTCAATCATCTCCACGCTTGTCCGGCAGTTCTTGGCAATCTGGTAGATGTCCGCACCTTCGAGCAAGCGAAGGCAAATATAGGTATGGCGCAGGCTATAGGCCGTTCGCGGCCGACCGTCGCGGTCAGTGCGAAGCTTTTCCTCGTCAAGAATCGCGTTGAATAAATCGCGCGGCCATTTCGGAAACAGAAGATCGGTAGAACCCGGCTCGTGCCACTCGCCTTTGGCTATGGATGCGGTACGGCTGCCTGACCTTCCCGGTCCGCCTTCGGGCCGTATCCGGGCCTTCAACCGCTCGAACGGTCGCACAGCGCCCGATGTGCTCTTGCAATAGCCGACGCCTCGCTTGCCACGTACTTCAATCTCAAGGATCGTTTGACCGCTACCTTCGTCTTCGATCACCGTGACATCGCGGAACTCAAGACGCATCGCCTCGTCAGGACGATGTCCGGTATTGGCGCAGAACAAAACGTAATTGTGAAGTTGTTCCGCTTCCCAACGAAAACGGGGCTGCTTTGGATCATGCGCGCGTTTTCGCATCGCTTCATAAAGCTGCTTGTACTCTTCCGGCGAGAACCACGCTCGATGAGAGATTTTTGCCGAAGCGCGATAGGGTGCCGACAAATCCGGCAGATGATCGATCCAGCCGTGGCGCAGAGCCGTCTTGAAAATCTGGCGCAACGTCACGATCTCCTGGTGCATGGTGTTATGCGCTGGCGGCTTGCCGCGCTGCGCCTTGCACTCTTCAAGGCGATGGATGCGGTATTCATTGATCTTGCCAGCGGTAATCTCTAGAAGAACCATGTTGCCGAAGAATGGAACCAAGTGTCCGTTTGTCCGTGCGTGCTGTCCGCGCGCATAGGTCGCGCTCCGCTGTCCCTGCGTCATGATGTCGAATTCGCGCAGGTACAACTTCGCGGAACAGTTTTCCGCTTTTCAGCTCGCCGTCGCGGAGCTTGCCGCGTAGTTGCAAATACCAATCTTCTGCGACTTCCTTTGCCTTTGAGAGACTGTCTTCTTTGGTGGTTGTGCGCCGATTCTTTCCGGCTAGAAAGCTCGCGCATTGCCAGCTTGAGCTATTGGGACGCCTGTAGATGTGGACCTTGCCACCGAGGATCGTGAACCGTTCGGACATGAGCGATGACCTCCGCACACTTCTTGAATATCACAAAAATTGTGTAAGGGTTGTGTCTGTCGTGATGGCGCTGCATCATTGCGATAGGTCTTTCTTTATCTTATATTTATTGGCAATAATGCCATAGGCTTATACGATTTTAAGTCCGCTGCGTCTGCCAATTTCGCCATCCGGGCACGGCATTTTCCTTCCCCATCCTATCCCACCCGCATTGGTGTGCGGCCCGTGCGCGGGTTGCCCCGCACAGAGGGGGGGGAGTTGTATGGCGTGGCCGCTTCAGTTGCCGCAGCGGCCTTTGCACTTTGCCATGATGGCGGCGTGCAGGCGTTCGCGCAGATCTTCGGGAAACTCGTAGACTTCGTTCTCTCGGTAGATGGAGATGGTCTTGCGTGTGGTATCGAGGACCACCTCGCAGTGCTGGCACTTGCGGACGTGGGTCTGAACCTCCGCGAGGAGGCCAGCGTCTGCCTGACCGTCGAAGAGGTCGTCCAGTTTGGTGAGGAACTCGGTGCAGGTCACTTGCTGTCGCCTCCGTTCTTCTGGCGGAAGTATCGAGCGAGGCGCTCCCGCAACTGGAGGCGCGCGCGCAGCAACCTGGATTTGACGGCAGGAACGCTCAAGCCGAGTGCCTCCGCAGTCTCTTCGGTTGAGAGGTTCTGCACGTCGCGCAGTGTAAATACAGTGCGGAACCCTGGAGGCAGGGCCTGAATGGCCTTGCGGAGAATCTCGCCGAGTTCGCTCTGGCCATAAAGCTGCTCCGGGTTGGGCCTCCACTCGGCGAAGTCGCGCGGGATGGAGCCATCTTGCGTCTGTACGTCCTCGTCCATCGAGACGGTCTTGTTCGTCTTGCGCTTGCGCAGGCGCATCAGGCTTTCGTTTACCGCGATGCGCACCAGCCAGGTGGAGAACCTGGAGTTCCCCTGAAACTGGTTCAGCTTCTCGTAGGCCTTGAAGAATGCGTCCTGGGTGATGTCTTCCGCATCCTCACGGTTCTGCGTGATGTGCTGCGCGACCCGAAATATCTGCCGCTCATACTTTCGTACCAACTTCTCAAACGCGGCCGTGTCGCCGAGTTTTGCGCGCTCTACCAGAGCAACGTCAGGGTGTTCCTCTTCCGTTGCTGGGGATTGGATGGCTGGCATAGGCAAAAGTTGCAGCAATAGTCCTGTTCGATGAGCCTGCCCGTCCGGGGCAGCGGTGAAAGGCGCAAGAGACCGTTCACAGAATCTCGTAACAGTGTAAATGGGCGATCGTGCAGTGGGCAACGAGATCTCGCATCTGTGCGAAGTCGCGATGCGGTGGAGAGCGATGCAAACTGAGCGTAAACCGGGGAATACCGGTGCCCCGCAGGGAAGATGGAGATGTGCCTGAGGTGGTTCATGCAATTTGTTGCGCGCACCGGAAGGCGAAACGCGAGATAGAGTTGAAGTGTGGCGCTCGGCGGGCCGAAGCGGGGTGAGCGTGTCCTTCGCGGTTCGATGGTGCGCCTACGATTTGGAGCGTAAAGGAATGCTGGACAGAAGAGCCTTGCATGGTGTGGCTACGGTATTGATCTGTCTGTCGTGGCGTGGGATGGGCCAAGTTGCGCAGGCCCCCGCTGAACAGGGGACGAGCGCGTCGTCGGCAAAGACGACGACTGCGAAGGCCGCGGTGGCAAAGAAGAATCTGGCGACGAAGCAAGCGTCGGCGCACAAGGCTTCGGCAGCGACAACGAAGCGCGCAGCGAGTGGCGGGCCGGCGACGCGCGCTTCAGGGCCTAAGGGGAAGCCGGCACGATCCAGCCGTCGCAGGCGCGCAACCAACCGGCCACCGACGGCCCGCAGCATCAAGCTCACAAAGGCGTTTCTGGCGTCGGAGCAGTTGCGGCCCATGGCACAGCAGCTTGCCACTGTACGCTCTGAGGCCGCGTACACCGGTGTTCTGCGCTATGCGCAGGGCCATCCCGGCGAAGGCGCGGCGGCGGCGTATCTGGCGCTGGGCCACGCGTATCTGCTGGATCATCGCTACGGTGAAGCGAGCAGCAACTTCGACCAGGCGAAGCGCTCCGGCGACGCGTTGGACGACTACGCCGACTATCTTGGCGCGCAGGCTGCGATCCAATCTGGCCGCGCCGGAGACGCGTACGCACTGCTCGACCGATTTGCGGAGCGATATCCCGACAGCATCTTTGCGGCGAGCGCCCCAGTGCTGTTGGCCAATGCGCACCTGCAACAGTCGGATGCGCGGGGCGCGCTGAGCGTACTGACGCCGCTGGCCAATACGGCGGCGGCGCAGCAGGCAGGGTTCCGCTACACGTTGGGACGCGCCTACCAACTGGCAGGCGAGACGGCCCAGGCGGGGCCAATCTTCCGCAGCCTTTACGCGCAGTATCCCTTTGCGTACGAGGCCACGCAGGCGTCCGCGCAGTTGCAGGCGATGGGCATGCCGCTGAGCGCGTCCGAGCGCAAGACGCACGCCGACGCGTTGTTCAACGCCAAGCGATACGGTGAGGCAGAGGCTGAGTACAACGCCATCGCCAGAGAGAACGCACAACTGAGCGCGGCCGACCGCGATGCGCTGACGCTCTATGCCGCGGTCTGCGAATACAAGCTGAAGACGCTGGGCCGGCGCGACGTTGAAAAGCTGCCCGACACGAACGACGACACCGCTGCCCTGAAGCTCTATCTACTGGCCGAAGTGGCGCGCAATGAGAACGACCGCGCGGGCCACGACGCGCTGATTGCGCAGATGGTGGCGCGCTTTCCCTCCAGCCGATGGCTGGAGGAGGCGCTCTACTCGGGCGGAAACATGTACCTGTTGCAGCATGACGCGGGGCAGGCGATCTACCACTACACGCTGCTGGTAAAGATGTTTCCCAACAGCACCTATGCGCCATCGGCGCACTGGCGCGCGGCGTGGATGAACTACCGAATGCGCAACTATCCCGAGGCGGCGCGGCTGATGGATGAGCAGGTTGTGCGCTACTCCGGCGGCCTCGAGGTCCCCGCGGCCCTCTACTGGCGAGGGCGCATCTACGAGGACGAAGAGCACAACTTTCCGCAGGCTGCGAACTACTATCGCAGGCTGACGGAGGTCTATGCGGACTACTACTATGCGGACCTTGCCCGGCAACGGCTTGCGGTGCTGGGCACTCAGCCTGGGGCGCCGCCCGCTGCTGCACTGAGTTGGGCACAGATCGGGCCGAACCCGCAACTGACAGGCGACCTGCCGGAGAACGACACCCATCTCATCAAGGCGCGCCTGCTGGCCAACGCCGCGTTGAACGAGTACATTGGCCCGGAGATCCACGCCAGTCCCACGTCGGACGAGTGGGGCGCTCTGGCGCAGGCCGAAATCTATACCTCCTACGGCGAGACCACGCGCGCGCTGCAGTCGATGAAGCACAGCGGCATCTCGTTCTATACGCTGCCGATGGACGAGGTGCCGACGATCTACTGGCACCTTCTGTTCCCGCAGCCGTACTGGACAGAGCTAGTTGCGGATGCGGGTGCGAACGGCCTCGATCCCTACCTGGTCGCGTCGCTGGTCCGACAGGAATCGGAGTTCAACGCGGCGGCCATCAGCCGGGCCAATGCCTATGGACTGATGCAACTGCTGCCATCGGTGGGTCGATCACTGGCGAAGAAGCATGGGATCAAGCGCTTCGACACGGAACAATTGCTGGACCCAACGATCAATCTGGAGCTGGGCACTGTCAACCTGAAGCAGGCGATCGACCGCTACGGTGGGCAGGTGGAGTAC
>JAJZDL010000188.1 GCA_021851465.1 Acidobacteriota bacterium | reverse complement strand
ACTTCGCCCGAAGACTCAAGACCCTCAAAGGACTGACGCCCTATGAATACCTCTGTAAACTCTGGACTCAAACCCCAGACCGATTTACGCTCAATCCAATCCATCAAATGCCGGGACTAAACACCTAGCCTCCGTCTTTGTGGCCGTAGCTCACCACCACGTCGTCATCGAGCGTGATCCGCAAGCGATAGCGATTGACACCGGCAGGCTGGTACTTCCACACTTCGCGTTTTCTAGTCTTCAGCAGGTTCTTATCGACCGCCGCCGGATGCCCCAGTGAATCTCGCAACTACTCCGCAGTCTGCCCTTGCCAGTAGGTGCGTCGCATGATCCGCTGGACAACCGCTTCGTCACCGTACTTTGCGCGAAGCTCGGCAAGACGTGCGGCCCTCTTTTGCACGAAGTAGAAGACGATAGCGGCAATGATGAGGACGCCGCCAATGATGAAGGCGGTTGCACCTATCGTGTCCGTGATCTTGCTGATGATCCAGATGGGGATGCCGATTAGAACTGCGACACCAATGAGGGCAGCTTCATTCTTACTCTTCCGTCGAGCCACGCTGAGCACTCCTTGAGTACGTGTGGGAGGATTTTACTCTGCGCTCATCCCTCACTGCGTGATAGGTGCATCAGGAGTAGGCCCAGCTTTAGCGCCATAGATCACGTACACCAAGGCTCTGTAGGCCGCCTGAAGTAGATAGCTAAAGATCAGAGTCGCCAGAACTGCCCAGCCAAAGCCAAGTAGCACAGCTTTGAGCGTTGCGAGATGGCGTTGGTGCTCCCAATCGCCCTCAATTGTTGCATCAGGCGTAGTCCCCAGATACGTCGCGGTCTCGCCATTCGGCATCCGTATCGTCTTTTGAGCGATGGGCGTTGGCACAATGATATAACCGGAAGGCGGAGGGGGGGATGTTGGCGGGAGCTTGCGGCACAGCACCCAGAGAAGAGAGATCAACGGGCGGCGGAGACGATGGATCGTAACTCAGTAGGGTTCCGCTTGTAGTTCTTTCCCAATAGGTAATGTCTGAGTCGAACTGGTTGGTGGGAGCGCTTCCATCGTCGGCTATTCCCCACGAAAACAGTAGTGCCGGGACGAGCGCAATAAAGAACAATACGACGGCTAGACGATGCCACCAACGCTTTTGAAGTTCCAACCGTCTGTAGGTGTTCCACCAAGGAAACAGAAAGCCAATGATCTTGCTCATAGTGGCACTTTCCTAATCTTGAATCTTGTCCCAGCCAACTTGTACCGACATTACGTGTTCGCTGTCGTTCCGCAGTGGATAAGCGTGCTGGCTATAGTGGCAAGCCTTGTCTCCAATAGGGGCGTGAATCCAATCGCAATTCCGTGGCCACATCTCGACATGAACGTCGCTGCAGTTTACGTCATACTCGACTGCATATACAGCAGAATACTTCGCCCCATCCGGCATCAGGCTCCAAAGTAGGCCGGGCCAGACGAGCGCCAGCGGGTTCAAAATCTGCTCTTCGATGGTGCTTTGTCCTACGACCCAAGTGCAGGAATTTTGAACCGCTCCAAGTCATCGCTATTCAGTGTGTTGGAGACAATTAAGACAGAAAACGGAAAGTTGGTGGGCCCACCAGGACTTGAACCTGGAACCAACGGATTATGAGTCCGCTGCTCTGACCAATTGAGCTATAGGCCCGTCTCTGTCATGCTACTGCATCCACGGGCTACAGGGTGGGAGAGTGGCGATGGAGTATCTGCTCGATGACGGCGTGGACCTGAACGATGGGCCAGGGAGTGGCGACGGTGCGGTGCTGGGCCTGGCCGGGCAGATGGACGATCAGAGCGGGGCGCTGGTCGAAGACGCCGCGAGAGGCATCTTCGTCTTCGTCGGTCCATGCGGGCCGGCCGCGCCAGAGAATGGTTCGCCAACTGTGGTCTCCCTGGACGATCAGCGCGGTCTGGCCCCAGCGGGGCGAGGCCTGGAGGGTGGCGAGGAACTGGCCGAGGACGCGGTCGGTGAGGGCGAGATTGTCGATGTAGGAGCTGCCGCATCGGTCGGTAAAGCCGTTCTGCGCGCGATTCCAGGTGTTGGGGCTGTGGGGGATAGCGAGGTGGAGGAAGACGAAGTCGGCCTGATCGGCGTGCAGGAGTTGAAAGGCGTGCTGCTGCAGGTCGGTTTCAGTGAGGTGGCGCTGGTGAACCTCGAAGGAGCAGAGGTTGCAGTCGGCGTGGGTTGGGGACCTGAGCGCGCCGACAAATTGAAGCAGGGGGGCGCGGATGTTGGCGGCGAGGGAGGCGCTCTGGGCCATGGGGCCGTCGAGCATATCGTGGTTGATCCAATAACAGCTCTGGAGGGCGTCCCCGTAGATAGCGCAGTAGGGGTTGTACCAGCCGACGACGGCGGTTCGCCAGCCGTTCCGCTCTGCGTCGGCGAAGACGGTGTCGGCCCCGGCGATGGGTTGCCATCCGGGTTCGGAGGGGTGATGGACCGAGAGGCGGTTGTGGAAGGAGAAGCGGACACCGTCGATGAGGCTGCCGGTGAGCAGCGAGGGAAGGACTGTGACGGTGTGCAGACCGGCGGGCTGGGTGTCTGTAAAGAGGGTGCTCTGGGCGCGGAGGGCGTCGAAGTTGGGGAGGCTGAGGCCGGGTGCGCGGTGCTCGAAGAGCTGGTCGTAGGAGAGCTCGTCGAAGACGATCCAGACCAGGAGTGGATGTTGTCGCGGCGGCTGTGGAGAGGATTCCCATGCTGCGGTGAACTGATTGGGCGCGGGCCTCCACGCGGAGACCCAGAGAAGCTGCGCGATGCTGGCGAGCGCAAAGACGGCAAGGGAGGCCGTGAGGGCGCTGCCGATGCGAAGGAGGCGGGTGTACAACTTGCCGAAGTTCAGCAGCAGGAGCAGAACGATGGCGGTCCATGCGACGGAGGCAAGCGCGACGAGGCCCGGGACACGGTCGAAGGGCATGAAGGCGAGGTAGAGCGGAATGGCAATGAGGAGCAGTAGGCAGACCCTGGGATAGAACCGTGTGCGCGCGAGCAGGACAAAGGGGACGAAGAGGAGCAGTGCGACGAGCAGGATGTCCGCGATCTGCGCGAGACAGACGCGGGTGAGCGGGAACGGGGTGTGCATTCGGGCGTCTGCGCCGCCGCCGAGCAGGTCGCCGTAGTTTGTGACAAGGATGAGCGAGGAGAGGCCGAGGCACTGGCAGAGCTTCTTCAGCATTCTTCGATCCTATTGGAGTCAATTCGCTGGGCGCCGGTCTGTTCGAGGAGGAGGAGGACGCGCCCGTTGTCGAGAGGCTGGCGATCGACGACGCGGAAGAGTCCGTTGCAGGCGTCGATGAGATCGGCCTCGGTGAGGGAGCCGTAGAGGGCGTCCCGGCCGCGCAGGAGGCCCTGGAACATGGGGTCCTCGACGGGCACCCACTCGACGACGAGGTGGCGGCGCGTGAGGCGATGGCAGAGGGCGAGGATGTCGGGCAGGGGGACCTGCTCCATAAGCAGCAGGTGATGGATGACGGCGAGCATGAGGACAAGGTCGAACTGGGCTTCGAGGCGGGGCAGGAGGGCGGTGGATTCGGAGTTGAGCCAGCCGACGGCTGGGGTGGGGCGCGCGAGATCGGCGTGGATGGTCTGAATGGAGAGCTTGCGCTGACGGGCCATTTGGAAGAGGCGGTCGGCGGCTGCCTGGTCGCGTTCGAGCGCGACGACTTCGGCGCCGAGCGAGGCGGCGAGTGCGCTGAACTCGCCGGTGTTGGCCCCGATGTCGAGGACGCGGGCGGGTTGTGTGGATTGAAGGACGCGGCGCACCCAGTCGAGCTTCTGTTGGCCCTGGCTGGGGGTGTAGTGGGTGAGGGTCTGCTGGTAGTTGCTCCAATCGGAGGCAGCGAAGCGGGGCGCGGCGCGGCGGGTGCGGCGGCGAAGGCCACGCAGGGTGCGGAGGAGGATGTGCGTGGCGGCCTCGGGATCGAGCGCGGGTGATCTTTTCTGCGGCGCGTTCTGGCTTTGCGGCGCGGCGGAGGGTTTGCGGCGATCCAGGAGGGTGGGCAGGGCGATGGGCCAGAACGCGGCGGGGGAGAGGCGGCTACGCCAGGGAAGCGCGGCGAAGCACTCGGCGGGCTCGTAGCCGTCGCGCCGGAAGAGGCTGAGGGAGAGGGGCCAATGGAGGAGGCGATCCATCAACAATGGGAGGAGGAAGGTGCGGATGTACTGTCCGTAGGCGAGCCAGATGGAGGAGCGGGCAGCGTGCCGTGCGGGATCGTGGCTGACGGGATCCCGGCGCTCGAAGGAGAGGATGTCGACGAAGATGGGACGCGGGCCGATGAAGAGGATGTTGAGTGGGGTGGCGTCCTTGAGGATCCAGCCTGCGGCGAGTGACTCTTCGCAGAGGGTGAGGGTCAGGTCTGCGGCGGCGAGCCATTGCGACGGGGTCCACTCCCACGGGTAGGTGGGGATGGGAACCATGGGATGGCGCAGGCAGAGTTGTCTGCCGCTGTCGTCCACCTCCGCGTGGATGAGGTCGCCGCGCTGCTGCATGGCCTGGCAGAAGGGAGTGGCGAGCAGATCGAGAGCTTCGGCGCGCGCGCAGGCAGCGACCCTGCGGAGCACCAGGCCGTCTTCAAAGTGGAGCGAACCGGCGGGGTCGCGGAATGTGGCGTGGGGTGAGACAGCAGTCATGCAGCTTCGCGGGACTTTGCGGCGGACGGTTCGACTGGCAGGGCCACGTTCGATTGCTTGTCCTTGCCCGTGAAAAAAGTGCGGATGCGGCGGCGGATGTAGTAGGCGTAGGCCGCGCCGACCGAGGCGATCGTCTGGAGAGCGATCAGGCCGGAGCCGGGATCGACGTACCCCCAGGCACGACGGTCAGTTGCCACAAGCAGGCAAAAAAACATAACGGTTGCAAGCGAAACGGAGAGCAGTCGCCTCATGGAAAGCCTTTCTTTGGTCGTACTGCCGCTTTATAGCGGTTTTATTGGAGATGTTGCCCAGCAAGGATTGAAAAATATGGCGCTCCCTGGGGAAGGCCACGCGTCGGTTCACGGCTCTAAAACACCTGCGGTGAGACTTTCTAAAAAACTGGAAACGCCATGACCGACGATCCCGAGGAGAGCGCCCAACTGTAAGCTTCCTGTAGGTAACACCAGATGAGGAAAACAGTTGCGCATGGAGGAAAGATTTTGAAATCCAGCAAATCCATGCTGCTAAAGATGGACGCGATATTCCGGTGAAAGTTGCAGTGTCAGGGTGAATCTATCGGCAGCGCGGGACGGAACCAGAGCGGTCTGCAAAAGCAGTGAGGTTGCAGAACTGGCGGAGCGCCGGATTTCGAGCGAAGTGCGGGGTTCTTCGCCGCGCTCAGAATGACGATTTATTGCGGACTGTTGCAATTGGGGGTTGCTCTAGTGTAGTGCGTCACAATTGGCATCTATTAAGTGGCAGGACTCATCTTGTGATGAGGAGAGCTGTCATGCGTGTTGCCCCAGCCGTTACGCTCGATGAA
>JAJZDL010000187.1 GCA_021851465.1 Acidobacteriota bacterium | reverse complement strand
GTCGGCCGCTTGGAATTGTGATGGTGGGCGGGCTGCTGGTCAGCCAGGTGTTGACTCTGTACACGACGCCGGTGATTTATATCTTCTTCGACACTCTGGGGCACCGCTTCTCGCGCAAGGGCGGGAACGGGGATGCGGGAAGACGGAACGGCGGACTGAACGGAGACGGGCAGCAACCGGCAGGTCACCCGTGAACGCCTCAGCGCCATTTGTGCGTCGGCCGGTGGCTACGACTCTGCTCACGGTGGCGGTGGCGATCGCCGGTGCGATTGCGTTCGAGGTGTTGCCGGTCTCTCCGCTGCCACAGGTGGATTTTCCGACGATCAATGTGAATGCGGGGCTACCTGGGGCGAGCGCGGAGGTCATGGCGTCGTCTGTGGCGACGCCGCTGGAGCGGCAGTTTGGGCACATCGCAGGGGTCACGGAGATGACCTCGACGAGCGGCCTGGGCTCGACCAACATCACCATCCAGTTCGACCTGAACCGCAATATCGACGGCGCGGCCCGCGATGTGGAGGCGGCGATCAACGCGGCGTACACCTATCTTCCGGCCAACCTGCCGGGCAACCCGACCTACCGCAAGGTGAACCCGGCGGATGCGCCGATCATGATTATCGGCCTGACCTCCGACGTGTATGGGCCGGACAAACTATACGACGAAGCGTCCACCATCATGGAGCAGAAGCTGTCGCAGATCCAGGGGGTGGGGCAGGTGAGCGCGGGCGGCGGCGCGCTTCCCTCGGTGCGCGTGGAGGTGAACCCCACCAAGCTGGCGAGCTATGGACTGACGATGGCGAACCTGCAGGGGTTGCTGGGCCTGGAGAACTCGAACCTTGCACGGGGACAGATCACGAACGGGAACGTAAGCGCGGACATTGTAGTGAACGGGCAGATCTCCCACGCAGACGAGTACAAGCCGCTGATTGTGGGCTACCACAACGGCGAGGCGGTGCGCCTGTCGGACGTGGCCGATGTGATCGACTCGACACAGAATCTGCGCGCGGGGGGCTACCTGAATGGCAAGCGGGCGGTGGTGCTGATCGTCTTCCGCCAGCCGGGCGCGAACATCATCAACACGGTCAAGCGCATCTATGCGCAGTTGCCCGCGTTGGAGGCGGCGATCCCTAAGGGAATTACGACCACCGTGGTGATGGACCGCACCACAACGATCAAGGCCTCGGTGGACAATGTGGAGCGGACGTTGCTGCTCTCGATTGCGCTGGTGGTGCTGGTGGTCTTCCTGTTTCTGCGCAACGGGCGCGCCACGCTGATCCCAGCGGTTGCCGTTCCGGTCTCGCTGGTGGGCACCTTTGCGGTGATGTATGTGTGCGGCTACTCGATCGACAACCTGTCGCTGATGGCGCTGACCATCTCTACCGGATTTGTGGTGGACGACGCGATTGTGGTGATGGAGAACATCACGCGGCATATCGAGGACGGGATGGAGCCGTATGCGGCGACCCTGCTGGGGGCCAAGGAGATCGGCTTCACGGTGATGACGATCAGCATCTCTCTGATCGCGGTCTTTATTCCGCTGCTGTTGATGGGCGGGATCGTGGGGCGGCTCTTCCGCGAGTTTGCGGTGACTCTGTCGACGGCCATCCTGGTGTCGATGGCGATCTCGTTGACGACGACGCCGATGATGTGCGCGTACATGCTGAAGAGCGAGAAGAGGGCAGAACATGGCCGCATGTACAGGGCGTCGGAGGCGGCCTTTGAATGGGTGCTGGGCCATTACAGGAAGAGCCTGCGTTGGGTGCTGGAGAACCCAGCGCTGGTGCTGACGGTGCTGGTTCTGATCGTTGCGCTGAACGTGGCGATTTGGATCAAGATCCCGAAGGGGTTCTTTCCGCAGCAGGACATTGGCTCGCTGATCGGCGCCATGCGCGGGCCGCAGGACGCTTCGTACCCGGCGATGAACAGCGCGCTGCACCAGATCGAAGGGGTGATCAAGAGCGACCCGGCGGTGCGCAACGTGATTGGGTTCACTGGCGGGGGCGCGACCAACACGGGGTTTGTCTATGTGATTCTGAAGCCGCTGGAGCAGCGGAAGATCGACGCTGAGAGCGTGATCGACCGGTTACGCCCGAAGTTGAACCGGATCACCGGTGCGTCTACATTTCTGCAGGCGGCGCAGGACATTCGCGTTGGAGGGCGCGTCAGCAATGGGATGTACCAGTACACGATCCAGGCGGACAACCTGGACGACTTGCAGACGTGGGGGCCGAAGTTTCTGGCTGAGATAACGAAACTCCCAGGGTTCCAGGATGTGAGCAGCGACCAGCAGAATGGCGGGTTGGACCAGCGAGTATACTATGACCGCGTCTCCGCCGCGCAGCTTGGGCAGACCGCTACTTCACTGGACTCGGCGTTGTACTCGGAGTTCGGCCAGTCGGAGGTGTCGCTGATCTACACGCAGTTGAACCAGTACTACGTTGTGCTGGAGGTTGCGCCCGAGTACTGGGCGACCCCAGAGGGGCTGAAGGATGTGTATGTACACTCATCCATCGGCAATACGACGGTGACCGGCAACACATCGCTGTTCACCATGTCGAAGGTGCAGGCCAACACGACGCCGCTGGTGCTGAACCACACGGGCCAGTTTCCGTCGGTAACGGTTTCGTTCAACCTGGCGCCGGGCTTTTCGTTGAGCGACGCAACGCTGGCCGTCAGCCAGGTAGTGCAGCGGTTGAACCCTCCCTCGACGGTGCGCGGATTTTTTGCCGGAACGGTACAGGCTTACCAGCAGTCGCTGGGCAGCGAGCCGATGCTGATCGTCACAGCGCTGCTGAGCGTGTACATCGTACTGGGAATGCTGTACGAGAGCCTGGTGCATCCGCTGACGATCATCTCGACGCTGCCCTCGGCGAGCGTGGGCGCGATGCTGGCGCTGATGATCTTCCACGAGGACCTGAATGTGATCTCGATCATCGGCATCATCCTGCTGATCGGGATTGTGAAGAAGAATGCGATCATGATGATCGACTTCGCGCTACAGGCGGAGCGCGAACGGGGCATGAGCACAGAGGAGGCGATCTTCGAGGCTTGTATGCTGCGCTTCCGCCCGATCATGATGACCACGATGGCGGCACTCTTCGGCGCGCTGCCTCTGGCCTTCGGGACGGGGACTGGATCGGAGATGCGCCGCCCGTTGGGGATCACGATTGTGGGCGGCCTGGTGGTGAGCCAGATGCTGACGCTCTACACGACTCCGGTGGTGTATCTGGCGATGGACCGCCTGCGCCTGCGCGCGCTGGGACAGCAACGCGACACGTTCCATCCCGATGAGGGACCGCTTGCGTCGCCTTCGGAATAAACTGGATGAACCATATGGGTGTACGAATATGACCGGCTATCGACAATCCGTTGCAATTGTTCTCGCGCTCGCCGTTCTGCCGTTGACAGGCTGCCGCGTGGGCCCGAAGTATCGCCAGCCTACACCGCTGGCGCAGGCACCGCCCGTCAGCTACAAGGAAGCGCCGGCGCAGTTTGCGGACACGGGCGAGTGGAAGGTGGCGCAGCCACAGGACGCGATGTTGCAGGGAAATTGGTGGGAGATCTTCGGCGACCCGGAGTTGAACGCCCTCGAAGACAAACTGAACATCGACAACCAGACGATCAAGCAGTACTTCGCGAACTTCATGGAGGCGCGCACGTTGATTGCGCAGGCGCGCTCGGAGCTCTATCCCACGCTCGGCGTCGGGCCGGGGTTCACGCGCTCCAAGTCTTCGGGCAATTTGACAAACTCGGCTACGGCCAATACCGGACACGAGAGTTCAATCACGTCCGCGCCGATGGACGCCTCCTGGGCGCCGGACCTGTGGGGGAAGGTGCGCAACCTGATCAGCGAGGAGCAGTACAACGCGCAGATCAGCGCGGCGGACCTGGAGGGGGAACGGCTGACCGAGCAGGGGAGCCTGGCCGTCTACTTCTTCGAGATACGCGGGCAGGACGCGCTGCAGGCGGTGTACGACCAGACCGTAGTGGCAGACCGGAAGGAGCTGGACCTGACGCGCGCGCAGTACGAGACCGGCGTGGGCGACGAGGTGTCTGTGGTGGAGGCGCAGAACGCGCTGCAGAATGTCCAGGCTGCATCGACCGCGCTGGGCGTGGCACGCGCGCAGTACGAGCACGCGATAGCGGTGCTGATCGGCGCGAACCCGTCCGCGTTCTCGATTCCGGTGAGGGCGTTGAATGCGTCGCCGCCGCCGGTGCCGATCGGCGTACCGTCGCAGTTGCTGGAGCGCAGGCCGGACGTGGCGGCGTCGGAGCGCATGCTGGCCGCGGCCAATGCGCAGATCGGGATTGCGGACGCGGCATTCTATCCGACGCTGACGTTGACCGCCGCCGCTGGATTTCAGAGTTCGACGCTGAAGCACCTGTTCGACTGGCCGAGCCGCTTCTGGTCGATTGGCCCAACGGCCTCCGAGACGATCTTCGATGCCGGTCTGCGCCGGGCCACGGTCAATGAGTTCATCGAAGCCTACAACTCCGATGTCGCAGGCTATCGGCAGACGGTGCTGACCGCATTTCAGGAGGTGGAGGACGCGCTGGCGGCGGTCCGCATCCTTTCGCAGCAGGTAGGACAGCAGCAAGAGGCGGTGCAGTCGGCGCAGCGTGTCGTCGACCTGGAGATAGCGCGGTATGAGACGGGGGTCGATCCGTACATCGACGTGGTGACGGTGGAGACGACACTGCTGGCAGACCAACAAGCGCTGGCGACGGTACAGATGCAGGCGATGACGGAGTCGGTGGACCTGATCCAGGCGCTGGGCGGAGGATGGGACAGAACGCAGTTGCCGACGCCGAAGGCGGTATCGAAGAACCTGACGGCAGCAGAGTCCACAATTCAGAGATGAGTGCGCTTGAATGGTGCGCGAAGGAGTGACCGGTGCCGGCCAGGCATGAAGCACTGGGCCGGCGACTGGGAGATTACTCTGCTGGATACGGAAGATGCTGCGGTGTGTGCGGCGAGATACCGTTGGCGACAGCGACTGGCTTGGGAACGATCTGAACCTGCGCCGGTTTCAGGCCGTTGCGCTTGGCGGTGACGGTGATGGGGCCGGGGGCCGGATCGGTGGTGCGGGCCAGGGTGGAGCGCACCGCGACGCGGTTGATGCCGCACTCGGTGTTGAGGTAGAGGTTGTTGGTGGAACCGAGCTTGCCGCTGTTGTACCCGCCGCGCCAGATGCCGGGGCCGGTGCAGGTGAAGTCGACGCGCGCGTCGTCTGTGGGGCAGCGCTCTCCCTTCGCGTCCACCACTTCGATGTCGATGAGCGCGACGTCTTCGCCATCGGCTTGCAGTCCCTTCGGGCCGAGGATGGGCGTCAGCTTGAGCGCTGCGGCTGGGCCAGCGGTGGTCAGCTCCTGCTGCGTGGCGATCTTTGTGCCGGTCTTGCCGACGGCCTTGAGGCTGCCGGGTGCGAACTCGACTGCGGGGAAGGAGAAGATCCAGCCGCTATCGGGCTTGGAGTTGATGCCAAGAGATTTGCCGTTGACG
>JAJZDL010000186.1 GCA_021851465.1 Acidobacteriota bacterium | reverse complement strand
TCCGGTGTAAAACCTGTCCCATAGTGCCTCCTTCTCACGCTCAGAAAAGTATGCACCATCAAATGCCGGGACTAAACACCTAGATCGTCTCTCGCCGATCCCGATTCCCTAACCCCTTATCAGGAGTTGGAAAAGGTGCCCTGAATCTCTTCCAGGGTTTGATTCCGCGTCTCGGGAACCGTGGTGCGCACGAAGAAGAAGCCCGCGATGCAGACGATGCCATAGCCGACAAAGGTCCCGGATGAGCCCAGCAAACGTTCCATGATCGGGAAGGTATAGACGAGCACGAAGGAGGCCGCCCAGAGGGAGGAAACGGCGGCTGAAACGCCAAGCCCGCGGATGCGGTTGGGGAATATCTCCGAAATGAGGACCCAGGTGACTGGTGCGAGCGACATGGCGTAGCAGGCGATGGCCGCAAGAGTAAAGACGAGCACAGGCAACCCGCGGAGGTGCAGATAGTAGGAGAGCGCGACCATCAGGTGGGCAATGCCTACGCCGAGGCATCCGAAGAGCATGAGCGAGCGTCGGCCGATGCGATCGACCAGGGCCATGGCAAACAGCGTGAACAAAAGGTTGATGGTGCCGGAGATAACGATATTGAAGAGGATGTCTGCAACGCCGTAACCGGCATCGCGGTAGACTTCCTGGGCGTAATTGAAGAGGACGTTGATGCCGCACCACTGCTGGAGGACGGCAAGGCAGATTCCGATCAGGAGAGGCCGACGCAGCGCGGAGGAGAAGAGTTCAGAGACAGAGGCGCGGGCTTGTTGGCTTTCCGCGGCGATCGAGGCCTGCACGCGAGCGATTTCCGCCGCCGCATACGCGCCGTCGGCAAGGCGGGTGAGGACGCTCCGGGCGGCCTCGCTTCGATTGCGAGCAATGAGCCAGCGGGGACTCTCGGGCACGAAGAGCGCGGTGAGGAGGAAGACGACCGCGGGAAAAGCGACGGCGGTAAACATCCATCGCCACCCATATTGAACCGGCCAGGAGGCGAGGGCGAGAGAGGGGTCTGCGTTGTGGAGTGAGATGCGCCAGTCGACGACCTGGGCGAGCAGAATGCCGACCACAAGCGCGAGTTGGTTGAGTGAGACAAGACGCCCACGCCAGTGTGCCGGGCTTATCTCCGAGATGTAGACCGGGGAGACATTGGAAGCGAGACCGATGGCAACCCCTCCTGCGATCCGCCAGAGGACAAAAGAGGGGAATGTGTGGGCCCATCCGGTGAGGATGGACGAGACAGCGAAGAGGATGGCGGAAGCAATGAGGACGGGACGCCGACCCAGGCGATCGGAGAAGGCTCCCGCGATGCCCGAGCCGATGAGGCAGCCTACCAGAGCGCAGGATGTGGCCCATCCGATGAGGGCGTCGGCGTGCGGGCTTGCAGGAAGGTTGAAGTAGACCTCGTAAAAGGGCTTGGCTCCGCCGATTACGACCCAGTCATATCCAAAGAGGAGCCCCCCGAGCGCGGCGACGAAGGCGATGATGCCGGTGTACACCGGTCGAAACGGAACGGAGGGGGGGACGGATGTGCCGGTTTCAGTGGTAAACGGGGCGGTCATTTTGATGGTTCGCCTTTTACTGGCCCTTGAGTGAGACTCTTTCGATCGTCAGATTCCGCATCGTTGCCGAGGACCATCGGAGGCTTCTGGCGAGAGCCGTCGCAGGAGACCAAAGGCCCCAACATGGGAAGGGTCGAGGGCAAGGATCTCGCGCGCGAGCGATTCGGCCTCGGCGGGCCGATGGAGGCCGAGAGCGGATTGAGCCTGGAGAAACAGAGATTCGATGCGATTGCGCCGGGAGAGATCGTCGTTGAAGAGGAGCATTGTGGGAAGCGAGGTGGCGAAGTAGTCGACGACAGGACGATGCTGTTCGAGCGTGAGAGCGAAGCTGCGGATGTTTTCGAAAAGTGTTGCGGCCCGGTCGCCGTCTCGCCGTGCGGTGATGGGGTTCGGGTCTTGCCGGCCAAGGGCCTCCAGACAGGTTGCCGCCCAAAAGGTATTGATCGAGACCTCGGCCACGGCCATTTGCTGGAAGTCCGCGGAGGCGCGGGCACCGCGAAGCCACAGGCGACGCGCCTCGGAGAGATCGCCGGTGGCGGATGTGGAGAGGCCCAACCAGTAAAGAGGCTCCGACTGGCTGGCGAGAAAGTGCCAGGACTCGCCCAGCGAGGGTGGTGGAGCAAGGGCCTGCGCGAACAGGTCTCGGGCGCGTTGAGGCTGTCCGTCTGCGAGCGATTGTTGGCCAAGGGCGATGCTGGCGCAGACAAATTGATCGAGCACAAGGCCTTCGCCGCCCTCCCAAGGCTGGAAGTTGCGCGACAGGACCAGGTCGAGAGCGCGCTGCGGCTGGCCGGTCAAATTGAATAGTGTGGCGAGCTCGACGGAGAGGTCGTCGCGCCGGGGCGGAAGATCGGGGTGACGAAGCAGCTCTGCGAGACGAGTGGCGGGCGGGACGCCGGTCCGCTTCCAGAGCTGGTCGCGCTCGAAGAGGAGGCGCGCATTGGCAGGGGCAGCCGCAAAAGCGCGATCGAACGCCGCGAGGGATCGGAGTGGGTCGCGACTGACGTTGAAGTAGGCAATGCCCAGATTGCGGTGTGCCACAGCCAGATTGGGATCCAGCTCGACGGAACGCTCCCACTGAGCGATGGCCTCGGCGTAGCGACGGCGATCGTAGAGGAGATTGCCGAGGTACAACGGCGCGCGGGAGTCATGCGGGTTTGCAGCGATGGCCGAATCGAGAACCTGCAACTCTTCGAGGCGGCTGGGAAAGACATACGCGGTGGACAGGGCCGCGGCTTCTTTAAACGCGCGCCCGCTCGCATCGGCTTCGTTGAGCCGGAGAAGGAAGGCCGCATGCGTATAGGCAAGCATGGCGGGCGCGCCATCGTTCTCGGCGGGCACGAGCGGTGCTTCCAGGACGTCGATGGCTTCAGAGAGCAGGCCGCAGCGGGCATAATCGAAGGCGAGATCCAGGCGGGACTGGCCATCGGGCGGCAGTGTGCCGCTTAGAAGGTGGCGAGCGAGGTGGTGGAGAGGGTCGAGCGCAGCTGCTTCGGCGATCTGGGCCTGGGCCTCTGCCGGACGGCCCAGACGTTGTAGCACGATGGCGCGCAGGCACTGTGCGTTCAGGTTGTCGGAATCGGCGCGGAGCGAACGGTCGATGTGGTCGAGCGCAACCGGCCAGACTCGATTGCACGCGTCCAACTCCGCGAGGGCGCGGTAGGCGGGCCCGCGCCATGCGGCGTTCCAGGTTGATTTGTAGAACGCGGCGTATGCGTCAGCGCTTCGCCCCTGGTAGCGGAGGGTAAGCCCAAGTTGGTAATAGGCCTCGCCGTCGTATGGGTTTGGGTTGCGGCGTGTGAGCCGGGCGATTGCGCGGCGAAGGCACTCTTCGGCTTGGGAGAACTCGCCGCGCTGAAGGCAGCGCACTCCGAGAGCGGTGTTGCAGCGCGAGTCGCCGGGATCGCGGCGAAGGGCCTCGCGCCAGTAAGGCTCCGGGCTCCGGGTGGCGTGGCGATACTGCGCGAGATGCAGGCCGGTGATGTAAAGCTCATCGACGGAGGCAATCTCCGCGGGCGGCGGAGGTTCGGTAGCGGATTCGGGCGCAGGGGCCGGAGCGACCTCGCCAGGAGCGTAGCGAAGGATGGTTTGACAGTTGTGCTCGAGCACAACATTGAGCGAGTCTACCGGCAGATCCGTCGGCAGGCTGAGCGTGGCGAGAAAGGGAACCGCAGCTTCGATTGTCCGTGTCCATTGCCGCAGGAGGTTGCCGCCGCCGTAAACGGCGATGCGCGCGTTCTCAAGATCTTCGGTGACACATATCCCGATGGAAGCATCTTCGGCGTCGATCCGAAGACTCAGCGCGGCCTGAAGGTTCGCCGCCTGGGGAACTCCGATGCTGCGAATCGGATACCAGAACTGGCTGAAGGTCTTGGTCTCTCCGGGAGCGAGGAAGGAGAAGTCGGGCTGGTTGTCGGTGTATACGCCAGCCATCAATTCGATATACGGGCCGTAGACGCCATCGGTATCCGGATCGGTGAGGCAGCGATCCCAGGTGTAACCGAAATCGTGATTGCCCCAGGTCCACTGCTTCTTTCCCGGCGCGATATGGTGATTGGCGACATGAACCACTCCAGCCTGGGCGGCATGGTCGTATCCGCCAAAGAAGTCGCCGGCAGTCGCAGTGATCATGTAGCTTGTGGGAACCGGAATGTTCGCATACCAGCTCAGATCGTCGGGCTGGTAGCTGCCGTCGGGACGAAACTGTCGAGGAAGCTCTTCGGGCGGCACGCCGTTCTCGGCGCGGCCAGGGTAATCGACACCATAATAGCGACGATCGCTGTGGGGGAAGCTCGTAACGGCGCGCTTGGCGTGGTCCGCGACGAAGCGCACGTCGGGGGGGAAAAACGACTGGTAGCGCTCACTGACGCGAGTGGCGACATTGGCCCACCAAAGGAAGGTCTGTACCTGTTCCGTACGGTTGTAGAGGCGGGCCTTGAGTTCAACGATCGCGCGGCCTGGATGCAGACAGATGCCGTGCATGCCCTTCATGTGGGAGAGTGGATCGTGTTGCGAGCACCAGACGGTCACCGATCCATCGTTGTGGCGCTCGATGGCGGCCTCGCAGGGCATGTAGGTGGCGGGGCGATGGTGCTGTGGCCAGTTGAATTCGACACCGCCGGAGATCCATGGGCCGGCCAGCCCCACAAGAGCAGGCTTTATTACATCCTGGCGGTAGAAGAAGTCGTATCCATTGACCTTGTCGAAGCCAATATGAATGCGGCCTCCGATCTCCGGCAAAATCATGACACGGAGCGATTCGTTCTCAAGGTGAACCGCTTGCCAGGCCTGAAGAAGGGGCTCGGCGGCGATGCGCTCAATGACCGGCAACGGATATACCTTGCCGCTGGAACCCTGGTAAACGCGGTTTTCGAGAAAGCTGGGGAATGGATCGGCGGCATGGGCTCGATACGTCGGTATTGTCACCGCTTCAGACCACGCCTTTACCGGGCCAGTCTCTGCGGCGGGGGCAGGTGGGAGATGGATTTTCTCGCAGCCCTTGACGGGGGACGACGCTTGCATGAGAGGGCTTCCCAATACCTTAAGTGCTTGCAAGTTGCATTCTACCAGCAATCTGAACAGCTTGAGATGCACTATGAAGCGCCGTTTGCCGATTCTTCAAGACATTCGATCGGTCCGATGAATCGAGGCAAGCTACTGAAAAAATAAGTGACGTTGTCATTTCTTCCAAGGGCGTATTTTTCAAGCCATCTTCTCCTAAGAACCTGTTCACGATCTTTGGGTGAAGGGGACCAAGTCAGTAATAGTCGTGGTGGCTTGTTGGCGGTAGATGTAAAGGATGGAGTCGAGAAGAGCTTATCCGAGTGATGTGAGCGGAGATCGGTTTGAATTGATCCGGGGTTTGTTGGAAGGTGTGCGGAAGCGCACCAAGCCGCGCAGGGTGGACCTGCACGAGGTGTTCAACGCGGTGTTGTACCTTCTCA
>JAJZDL010000185.1 GCA_021851465.1 Acidobacteriota bacterium | reverse complement strand
ATGAGGATGTCGAGTTCCAGGATGAAGAAGAGGATGGTGAAGAGCCAGGGTCGCGGGGTGTAGAGGCCGGTCATGCTGAAGCAGGCGGCGAAGGTGAGCAGGACGGCCAGGGAGAGGTCGCTTTGTCGGCGGCGCACCATGCGATAGAGGGCGAGGGTGATGGCCAGCACCATTGCGCAGGAGTAGACGACGATGCCTGCGAGACCGAAGGAGTGAAAGAGGAGGGCGACGAGCAGCTCAAAGAGCCAGCTATAGGCCAGCCAGGGCGCGCCGGCGAGCGGGCCGGAGAAGGGATCGACCCAGGGAACGGCGCGATGGGTGAGGATCCACTCGCCGGTGCGGAGGTGCCACCAGATGTCGGCATCGTTGACGTAGGCGGCGTGGAGGCACATGAGCGCCGGAGCGGCGAAGAGGAGGGCCAGCAGGGCCGTCTGGACAAACTGCTCGATTCTACTGTTGGAGGCGCGCGCGGTGAGTTTCGTTGGAGCTTCGGCCTCCGCATTGGAGAGAGCGATGGGCGCGATTGCAGGGATCGGCACAGTTCAACTATATCGCCTTCGCAGCAGGGCCCAATCCCACGGAACGGTCATTTGCGCGCGACCTACTTGCGGGCGATGAAGACCGCGGCGAGCTTGTCCTGGTAGACGAGCGTGAAGCGTGGGTCCAGGCGCAGGAGCTGAGTGAGCGGGGCCTTGACTGGTCCGATGACGAGTCCGGCGGCGGCCAACTGCGCGTCGGAGGCCCAGTCTGGTTGTGCGTTCCAGGTGGCGATGGAGCGGTCGATGCTCCGGTCTCCATAGAAGGCCGCGCGCCCGTCGATGCTGACGGGCATTTGCTGCGCCCACATCAGATAGCCTCCCCAGTTGTAGTCGTTGAACAGCGGGCCTGCGTAACCCTTTTCGCGGACTGACTGCACTGCATATACAGGCAGGTTTTTCGCAAGATCGATCTGCAGGCGCGCATTGTCGATGTGCATTGCCGGGAAGCCGAGGAGCAGGGCCAGCGCGGCGGCAACGGCGGCGAGGGCGGTGGCGAAGCGGGGCAGGCGGAGCGCGGCCCGCTCTCTGCCGGGGAGCGTGGAGGCAAGAACCAGAGCGCCGACGACGGCCATGACCCAGACATCGCGCTGGGAGCGGAACGACACGACGGCGGCGAAGGCGAGGAGCGCCGTCTCGAAGGGGGGGAAGCGTCGATGCCAGGCGATCGCGGCCGCGCTGGCCAGGGCGAAGAAGAGGACGATGAAGTTGGGCAGTGTGCGGAAGGGCATCGACTGCAATTCTGTGATGACCTTCAGAGCGCCGGCCTGCGTGCCAAGATCGTAGGCGACGGCGTAGATGCGCCAGCCATAGGGGTTGGCCAGCGTTGCCAGCGCACTGGCGGCGAGGGCGAGGCCCATCGAGAGGGGGCGCGCGCGCGAATCGGTTGGTAGACCGCAGCGGGCGGCGAGCGATTCGACCCATGCCAGGCCGAGCACGAAGAGGCCGTAGACCAACTGGATATGCAGGTTTGCCCAGAGGCAGAAGATCGGGGGCAGCCAGAGCAGGGCGCGGTGGTGGCCGGTGCTGCGCACCTGCATGAGGATGTCGAGCTCCAGGATGAAGAGCAGGATGGTGAAGAGCCAGGGTCGCGGGGTGTAGAGGTTCGCCATGCTGAAGCAGGCGACGAAGGTGAGCAGGACGGCCAAGGAGAGGTCGCTTTGCAGGCGGCGCACCATGCGATAGAGGGCGAGGGTGATGGCCAGCACCATTGCGCAGGAGTAGACGACGATGCCTGCGAGACCGAAGGAGTGAAAGAGGAGGGCGACGAGGATCTCATAGAGCCAGCTATAGGCCAGCCAGGGCGTGCCGACGAGCGGGCCGGAGAAGGGATCGACCCAGGGAACGGCGCGATGCATGAGGATCCACTCGCCGGTGCGGAGGTGCCACCAGATGTCTGCATCGTTGACGCAGGCGGCGTGGAGGCAGATGAGCGCCGGAGCGGCGAAGAGGATGGCCAGCAGGGCCGTCTGGACAAACTGCTCGGCGTAGTTGTTGGAGGTTGGCGCGGTGTGCGCTGGCCCTTGCAGGGGGGGCTGGGCCTCGGCTTCGGGCATGGAGGCTGGCGCGATTCGATGGTTTGCCACACCCCACTATATCGCTTCAGTACAGCGGCCCAATCCCACGAACGGGGAAGCTGCGGAGACCTGCATTTGCGGTGGGTGCGGGGCGGCCTCAGTGCGGTTGCGCGCGCTGTGCGCTGTCGATCTCGGTGAGAATCGCGGCGGCGGCGCGTGCCGGGTCGGGCGCCTGCGTGATGGGGCGGCCGACGACCAGCATCGAGGCCCCGCGCGCGATGGCCTGCGCCGCAGTGGCGACGCGCCGCTGGTCGTCGGGGCCTGCCTCTGGTCCCGCCGGGCGAATGCCGGGGACGACGAGCCGCGCGCGGGGGCCCATGTGGTGGCGCAGGGCGGCGACCTCGTCGGCGGAACAGACCAGCCCGTCGATGCCTGCTGCGCGCGCCAGTTGCGCCAGGCGGAGCACCTGCGCGCGTACGGCGTCGCCGGAGCCGGGCGCGTCTGCCACGCCGACAGCGCGCAGCTCCGCGGCGTCGCTGCTGGTGAGCACGGTTACCGCAAGCAGGCTGGGCGCGCCGGGTACGTTGGCCGCTTCCGCGGCGGCGCGCATCATGCGTTCGCCGCCGGAGGCATGGACGGTCAGCAGCGATGCGCCGAGGCCGGAGACGGAGCGCACCGCGCCGGCTACCGTATTGGGAATGTCATGCAGCTTGAGATCCAGAAAGAGATTGAGCCGGCGCTCCCGCAACTGCTCGATTATCCGGTTGCCGGCCGCGTAGTACAGCTCCATGCCGACCTTGAACCATCGGCAGGCGCCTTGCAGGCGATCCACCATCTCGATGGCGGCCGCGACGGAGGGAAGGTCGAGCGCGACGATCAGGCGATCCAAGGGGTCTGAGGGGCCTGGCGGCTGCGGGGCAATTTCATCGACTGGGTGGGCCGGTAGGTTGGGTGGCTGAGTCGGCGGCATTGGGTTCTGCATGGCCCCAGTCTAGAGCAAATGGAGGATGGATGCCGGGGCATGGCTTCAATATGGCCGGTGCTTTATAAGCTGTCCAAAGACTACAGGGTTGGCGCTCAACGAGGCGACAGGCAAGGACGGGATGTGGGGTGGACGGTTGTGGTGGGGGAAGGAAGGCAAATGCGGGGATTCTTCGCTGCGCTCAGAATGACAAGTCGCAAAGGATACGGGGATTCTGCCCCTTCGACAGGCTTAGGATCCGAATGACAATCGGTAGATATTCGGCGAGAAGGACTGTTTCTGGACAGGTTCTTATAGCTGGTCGATTTGCAGTGGGCGGTTGAGTGTTCTCGCCGCGGCGGATGGATCAGGGCTTGTCGGTGGCGCGCGCCGCTGCGATGAAGCGCTCGACCAGCGCGGGGCCCTTGCGTCCGGGCGCGGCCTCGACGCCGCTGGAGACGTCGACGCCCCAGGGATGAAGCTGGGCGATGGCCTGCGCGACGTTCTCCGGCGTGAGGCCTCCGGCGAGGACGAGATGGACGCTGCCGGGCGCAGAGGCGAAGGCTGCGCGCGCGGCGGCCCAGTCGAAGGGAACGCCTGTGCCGCCTGAGGCCGCGCCGACCTTCGAGTCGATGAGGATGCGATCGGTTGCGCCGAGCGAGGCGATGCGTTGGATCTGGGCGGCAAGCAGCGTGGCGGCGGACCCTTGCGTACGGTTGGTGGATTGATGCTGCTGTGGGTCGAGCGGCGGAGGCGCGACCTGCCAGTGCAGGGTTGGGACGATCCGCAGAGTCCCTGCGAACCTCTGCGCCAAGCGGACGACCAGTCCCTCGTCGGGAGCGCTGTGGAGTTGCACTGCCGACAGCCCGGCTGCCAGCGCAATGGCTGCGATCTCTTCTGCGTTCTGGGTGTCGAAGACGCCTACCCGTTCGATGTGGGGCGGAAGATGGGGAACGATTGCGGCGACCTGCCGCGGCGTCACCTGCCGTTTGCTTGCGGCAAAGACGAAGCCGATTGCGTCCGCGCCGAGCGCGGCGCCGAGTTGTGCGTCTTCGAGGTTTGTGGTGCCGCAGATCTTGATCCACATTGCATCGACCGCCTGTGGCGAAATGCAACCGCCCAATCTTGAAGGTACCATCCGTGCGGAGGCGATGGGCGGATGTTGAGGGACGCTTGCAGCGGAGGCGAGTACCGGGCGGGAGATTTTGCTGCGCGGGGGAGCGCGATTTGCCGGGGGAGCGCGGGTTGCTTGTCTGTCGTCCGCCGGGTTCTTTATAGTTTGCGCAGTACATGCCGCGATTGCGGCGGGGCCTGCCGCGGTTTCGGAAGCGCATACCGCGAGTCGATGGAAGGAGCGCCATGAGCCGGATGTTGCCGGAGGAGTTTGCCAGGAGGATCGGAGAGGGGCTGCTCTCGTTTCCGGTGACGCACTTTACGGATGCGCTTGCCTTCGATGAGCGGGCGTATCGCGCGCACATCGAGTGGCTGCTGGGGCACGGGCCCGCGGGAGTGTTTGCGGCGGGGGGAACGGGCGAGTTTTTTTCGCTGACGCTGGAGGAGTATTCGGCGGTGGTTGCGGCCGCGGTGGAGCAGACGAAGGGACGGGTCCCGGTGGCCGCGGGGTGCGGCTACGGCACGGCGATGGCGCGGCAGTTTGCGGCGGCGGCGGAGCGCGCGGGGGCGGACGGGCTGCTGCTGTTTCCGCCGTACCTGGTACAGGCGGATGCGGCGGGGCTGGCGGCGCATGTGGAGGCGGTGTGCGCGGCGACGGAGCTGGGCGTGATCTTCTACAACCGCGACAACGCCATTCTGAGCGATGTGTGGATGGAACGGCTGTGCGCGCGCTGCGCGAACCTGGTGGGCTTCAAGGACGGGCATGGGGAGATCGAACAGATGACGCGCATTCGTGCGCGGCTGGGCGAGCGGCTGACGTATATTGGCGGGCTGCCGACGGCGGAGGCCTTTGCGCTGCCGTATCTGGAGATAGGAGTGACGACGTACTCGTCGGCGATCTTCAATTTTCTGCCGGAGTTTGCGCAGAGCTTTTACGCGGCGGTGCGGCGGCGCGACCACGATGCGGTTTACAGGCAACTGCGCGAATTTGTGCTGCCGTATATCGACATTCGCAACCGGCGCAAGGGACATGCCGTGTCCATTGTGAAGGCGGGGATGCGTGCGGTGGGACGGCCGGCGGGGCCGGTGCGGACGCCGCTGATGGACCTGGATGCGGGCGAGATGGATGCGTTGACGCAGTTGATTGCAGGCCGCTCGTGAGTGGGTGGGAGCGGCGATGACCGCGGGCAAAGCGACCCACATCCGGTATCTGATCGTGGCGATGCTGTTCGTCGCGAGCTGTTGCAGCTATGGCGACCGGGTGGCGCTGGCCATTGCGGGCACGGCAATGGAGAGGGACCTGGCGCTCGATCCGGTGAAGCTGGGATGGCTGCTGTCGGGGTTCAGTTGGGCGTATGTGGCGGGGCAGTTGCCATCGGGAGGACTGCTGGACCG
>JAJZDL010000184.1 GCA_021851465.1 Acidobacteriota bacterium | reverse complement strand
GATCTGCTGACGGCTGCGGGGTTTCGTTTGCAGGAGACCAACGCCATCGACTACTCGAAGACGCTGCCACTGTACGCCGGCGAGCAGTGGCAGGCGGTCAACGTGCCGACGCTGAACATCAGCGGCGCGGAGACGGACGTGCGCTTCCATCTGAGCGAGACGCAGCAGCTCGACCTCAGCTACACGGCGGCGCACTCCGGCAATCTGCCGCCGAACTACCTCTCGGAGTACGCGTTCAACTATGCGGCGCAGAACGCTATCTTCGGCTGGAACGGGCAGTTGCCCGGCGCGTGGGGACGCGGGATCTCCGCGTACACGCAGGTGAACGTGGTGCAGAAGACCGGGTACACGGCCTATCCGCTGTGGGACGCGGGCCTGGCGCGCAGTACGGGGCGCATCCGTCCGTACCTGCGGCTGCTGAACCTGGCCGGAACGGGCTACGAGGAGATCGTCGGTGTGCCCATGCAGGGCCGCACCATCCTGGGCGGAATGGTGTGGAACTGGCGCGTGGGCCGAGGCGACCGGCCATGATATTTGCCGGGGCGTTCCTGCGACGCTCAAGGCAAGGGGCCCTCTGAACGAGGACAGCGTGGATGCGAAAGGGCCGTCTCCGCCGGTTGCAGCAGCAGCGGACGTGGAGCATTTTGAAGCCGGAACCGCGGCCCGCACGGCAACGGGCCCGATTGGCGCCAACAAGAACGCGGCGGCATTTTATTTGCGGCACAGGAAGCAAAGCCCGCCTCTGTCGCAGCGTTCAAAGATGGGCCAACCGCCGCCGTTCGCCGCTGGGAGGGTCCTATAGGCTAGACTTGTGCCAGCCCCTCAGGAGAGTTGCCGCCGTGAGCCAGAAGACCATCTCCATCATGACGCCCTGCTACAACGAAGAGGAGAACGTGCTGAACCTGTACAACCAGGTGCGCGCGGTGATGGTCGATATCGGCAGGTACGAGTATGAACACATCTTTATCGACAACAGTTCGCGGGACAATACGGTTGCGGTGCTGAAGGCGATCGCGGCGCAGGACAAGAACGTGAAGGTCATCGTGAACGCGCGCAACTTCGGGCACATCCGCTCTCCGGCCCACGCTCTGTTCCAGGCGCGCGGCGATGCGGTGATCAGCATCGTCGCCGACCTGCAGGACCCGCCGCAGATGATCGGGGAGATGGTGCGCGCGTGGGAGAACGGCGCCTACTGCGTACTGGGGATCAAGCGCACCAGCGAGGAGAACTCGCTGATGTTCTGGCTGCGCAAGCAGTATTACAGGCTGGTGGAGCGGATCTCCTCGATCGAGACGATCCAGAACTTCACGGGCTTCGGCCTGTACGATCGCAAGGTCGTCGAGCTGGTGCGTTCCTTCAACGACCCGTATCCCTACTTTCGCGGCATGATCGCGGAGATCGGGCTGCCTACGGTGAAGCTGCCCTACGACCAGCCCGCGCGCAAGTTCGGGATCACCAAGAACAACTGGTACAGCCTGTACGACATCGGCATGTTGGGGATCATCAACAACTCCAAGATACCGCTTCGCCTGGCGGTCCTGGCGGGGTTCCTTGGGGCCAGCGGATCGTTCCTGATCGCCATGGTGTACCTGGTGCTCAAACTCGTATTCTGGACGACGTTCAGCTTTGGGCTTGCGCCGATGTTGATTGGGGTGTTTTTCATCTCGTCGCTGCAACTGGTCTTTCTCGGCGTGATGGGCGAGTACATTGGGGCCATCTACACGCAGGTGCAGAAGCGCCCCTACGCCGTGGAGTTGGAGCGCATCAACTTTGAATACCCTCCGTCGCCCCCGAAGCAGGATGCGGCGGACGGCTTTGTGGCAATTTCATCCAGCTAGAGCACGTCCTTCGGAGGCCCTTATCCACGACCTTGTCAAGCAGCAACTCAGGCAATCCGTCGCGGTCCTCACTGCGGTGCTGAACGATGCGGGCATTCATGAATCCGTCGTTGCGGCGGCAGAGGCGATTGCCGGCGCGATGCAGTCTGGCCGCAAGCTGATGGTCTGCGGCAATGGCGGCTCGGCGGCGGACGCGCAGCACCTGGCCGCGGAGTTTGTTGTGCGCCTCAGCGTGAACCGCCCGGCTTTGCGGGCGATGGCGCTGACCACCGATAGCAGCATCCTGACCGCTATCGGCAACGATATCAGCTACGACGATGTGTTTGCGCGGCAGGTGGAGGCACTGGGCGTGGAAGGGGACGTGCTGCTGGCGATCTCCACCAGCGGCAACTCGAAGAACTGTGTGCGCGCGCTGGAGCTGGCGCGCCGCATGGGCATCCACACAGTCGGCTACGCGGGCAATGGCGGAGGCGCAATGAAGGCGCTCTGCGAGATCAACGTCATCGTTCCATCCACTATAACGATGCACATCCAGGAGTCGCACATCGTGCTGGAGCACATTCTTTGCATGGTTGTGGAGCGGTGCTGTTTTGGCCCGGATCTCGGCGCCTCCGGCGCAGGGCCAGCCGCTTCTGCGGAGGGATAGCATGGCCGGGCCGCTCTCCATCGTCGATCTCGACCTCATCCTCGACAGCACGCGCGAGCTGTGGGAGGAGGTGCGCGGAGAGCGCGTCTTCCTCACGGGCGGGACTGGGTTCTTCGGGTGCTGGCTGGTGGAGAGCTTCTGCCATATGAACCGCGCGCTGGGGCTGGGTGCTCGGGCCACGGTGCTGACGCGCGACCCGGCCCGGTTCCGCGCGAAGTGTCCGCATCTGGCGGCCGACCCGGCGGTGACGCTGCACGCAGGCGATGTGCGGAGCTTTGAATTCCCGGTGGGCGAGTTCCGCTTTGTGGTCCATGCCGCGACCGAGGCCAGCGCAAAGCAGGCGGCGGAAGAGCCGCTGGAGATGCTTTCGACCATTCTTGCAGGCACGGAGCGGACGCTGAAGTTTGCGGCGCAGTGCGGAGCGCGGAAGTTTTTGCTGACCAGTTCGGGCGCGGTGTACGGCCGGCAGCCGCCGGACCTGACGCATGTGCCGGAGAGCTACGACGGCGCGCCGGATCCGCTGGCCGCAAGCAGCGTCTATGCGGAGGGCAAGCGTGCGTCGGAGCTGATGTGCGCCCTCTTTCAGGATTGGATCAACGCGCCAAGCGAGAGCGGTGCGCCGCGGGCGGAGGGGATGAAGTTCGAGGCCAAGATTGCGCGCTGCTGGGCTTTCTGCGGGCCGCACCTCCCGTTGGATGCGCACTTTGCGATCGGCAATTTTATCGGGGACGTACTGGCGGGGCGAGCGATCTCGATCGCCGGCGATGGGACGGCGCGGCGGTCGTACCTGTATGCCGCGGATCTTGCGGTATGGCTGTGGACGATCCTGTTTCGCGCGCCGCCGCTGGTTGCGATCAACGTGGGTTCGGGAGAGGACGTGAGCATTCTGGAACTGGCGCAGTGCGTTGCCGCGACGTTGGCGCCGGCGACCGAGATCCGCGTTGCGCGGCAAGCTGTGCAAGGCGCTGTGCCGTTGCGCTATGTGCCTTCGGTGGAGCGCGCGGAGATGCTGCTGGGGCTGCGCCCGACGGTGGGGCTGGAAGATGCGGTGTGGCGGACCGCGGCGTGGCACGGCCTTGCGGTCTGACGGCAATAAAGCGTGGGATGGGGCGGGTATCTGGCGATGTGGGTGTGTATTCTTAAGGGACTATGAGCGATACGGCAGAGGAGCTACGGCGGCAGATACTTGAGTTGACCGCGCAGTACCACGCGGCGAAGTTTCCCGCGCGGGAGTTTGTTGCGGGCGAGTCGGTTGTGCCTGTGTCGGGCAAGGTGATCGGGGCGGAGGACATCTGCTCGGTGGTGGACTCGGCGCTGGACGGGTGGTTCACGACGGGGCGGTTTGCCAAGGAGTTCGAGCGCAGGCTGGCGAAGTTTGTTGGGGTGCGTTCGGCGAGCCTGGTGAACTCCGGGTCGAGCGCGAACCTGGTGGCGTTGAGCGCGCTGACCTCGCCGAAGCTGGGCGCGCGCCAACTGAAGCCGGGCGACGAGGTGTTGACGGTTGCGGCGGGGTTCCCCACGACGGTGAACCCGATCTTCCAGAACCGCCTGGTGCCGGTGTTTGTGGATGTATCGCTGCCGACCTACGAGATCGACGCGGCGAAGCTGGAGGCCGCGTACAGCCCGAAGATGAAGGCGGTGATGATCGCGCACACGCTGGGCAACGTCTTCGACCTGGATGCGGTGACGGCGTTTTGCAGGAAGCACAATCTGTGGCTGGTCGAGGACTGCTGCGACGCTCTGGGCTCGACCTACAAGGGGCGCAAGGTGGGCACCTTCGGCGACATTGCGACGGTCAGTTTTTATCCCGCGCACCACATTACGATGGGCGAGGGCGGCGCGGTGCTGACCGACAAGCCGGTGCTCCAGGTGCTGATCGACAGCTTCCGCGACTGGGGGCGGGATTGCTGGTGCGAGCCGGGCAAGGACAACACCTGCGGCAAGCGCTTCGACTGGCAGTTGGGCACGTTGCCCTGCGGCTACGACCACAAGTACACCTACTCGCACATTGGGTACAACCTGAAGGCGACGGACATGCAGGCGGCGCTGGGGCTCTCACAGATCGACAAGCTGCCGCATTTTATTGCGCGGCGCAAGGAGAACTTTGCGTATCTGAAGGCGGCGCTGCAGCCGTTGGCGGAGTTTCTGGTGCTGCCCGAGGCGAGCGAGAACTCCGACCCGAGCTGGTTCGGATTTCCCATCGGGGTGCGTCCCAATGCGCCGTTTACGCGCGACGGCCTGACCGGCGCGCTGGAGGCCCGGAAGATCGGGACGCGGCTGCTGTTTGCCGGCAACCTGACGCGCCAACCGGCGTACGAGGGCTGGGAGTATCGCGTGGCGGGAGCGCTGACGAACAGCGACTTTGTGATGGAGCGGGTCTTCTGGATCGGGGTCTATCCGGGGCTGACGAACGAGATGCTGGAGTTCATCGCGAAGACCGCGATGGAGTTCGTGGCCGCGGCGAAGAGCGGTCTGATTGCAGTGTAGGAGAGACTGTTGCGGGTGTGTACGGCGAGTGGGAATGCACTTAGAGATGGCGTGCAGCCGGCTATAGAGCGCGCCTTCAGCCCGCGGTCCGGTGGGGGGCGTAAGACATGAGCCTTCGATGCGGAGATGAACTCCTGCCCTCAACGCATTTTCACCGATGGTGTAGAGGGTTGCGGGCCAAACAAAATGGGGGATTCTTCCCCTGCGACAAGCTCAGGGCCAGAATGACAAGTCATCAAAGGATGCGGCGGGGTGGGCGGTTGTGGTGGGGGAAGGAAGGCGAATGCGGGGATTCTTCGCTGCGCTCAGAATGACAATTCATTTACCTCTACACCAATGGTGAAAACGCCCTTAGAACCTGTTCACGATCTTCTGAGCAGGAGGACGCGGAAGGCGAGATGCACGAACTGGAGGCTGGTGTTCAGCTTGCGCTCGCAGTTTTTCCAGAGCCTGCGGTTCTTCTCCAGCCAGGCGAAGGAGCGTTCGACGCCCCATCGTTTTGGCAGCACGGCGAAGGTGTGGAGTTCGTTGCGCTTGACGATCTGGACTGTGGCACCGAGGCACTGCTTGACGCTATCGGC
>JAJZDL010000183.1 GCA_021851465.1 Acidobacteriota bacterium | reverse complement strand
TCTGACTGAAAATGCTGGATACTCGAATCACGGCGACGGTGATCCTCCTCTGGGTTTATGTCTCTCAACACAAACCGTAGCAGGGCTCTACCGCCGCCGCTCAAACGCTAATTTGGACAAGAGTGAGCCATGTGCAGTTCTCGCCGAAGAACCCGCACCTGTTGATGTATTGCCACGAGGGGCTGTGGTGGAAAGTGGACCGGATATGGACTATCCGCGCCGATGGCTCGCAGAACCAATTAATCCACAAGCGCACCGTGAATAACGAGATCGCTGGCCATGAGCTCTGGGATCCGGATGGCGTGACCATCTGGTACGACCTGCAGATCCCGCGCGGGCAGAACTTCTATCTGGCGAGCTATAACACCGACACCGGTGCGCGGCATTGGTACTCGGTGCAGCGCGATGCATGGTCGATTCACTATAACGTCTCGCCCGACGGCAAAATATTTTGCGGCGACGGCGGAGACTATGCCCAGGTCGCTAAGTCGAAGGATGGCCAGTGGATCGAGTTGTTCAATCCGAGTGAAAACCCGATCCCGATGGGAATAAACCGGACAGGATCCCTCTTATCACAGCATCTCGTCAATATGGCCAGGCAGGACTACAAGCTGGAGCCGAACGTGCATTTCAGCCCGGACGGAACTCTGGTCATCTTCACCTCCAATATCCTCGGGCCAAGCTACGTCTTCGCCGTCGAAGTCGCCAAGGCCGTGCCAACGCAAACTCCGTGAAGCCACCAGCCGGAAAGCTCATCTCAGAAGCTGTCCAAAACCTACAGGATCGGCGCTCAACGAGGAGACAAGCAACGGCGAAATACGGGGATTCTTCCCCTTCGACAAGCTCAGGGTCAGAATGACAATTCGTACATTAATGATGATTCGTAAATTAATGGCAATTCGTAAATTTGCGATGGGAAGAAGTGTTTCTGGACAGGTTCCCACACTGATAGATTCTGTGGCGCAGAGCTTGTGAGAATACGGGCTAGTGTCCTGAGTCTGAAGTTCGTTTAAGAATAGGTTGGGCCTTCAGCCCTCTGCTTTGAGGTGAAATGTACCCTGGGGCTGCGCCCCAGGCTGGTATAAATCGGGCCTTTGGCCCTTGGTTTTGTGCTGCGAACGAAGGACTCAGGACACTAGTCGGGGGGTTCGGCGGCGCTTTGGCTGCGGTTGGACTCGATGAGCGATTGGGCGGAGAGGGTGTCGGCGTTGCGCAGGGCGGGGAAGAGGACGCTGGCCAGGCCGGTGACGACGAGGGAGCCGATTCCTCCGACGACGACGGCGCGGACGGCTCCCCACCATTGGGCGGTCTGGCCGCTCTCGTATTCGCCCAGCTCGTTGGATGCGCCGACGAAGAGGCCGTTGACGGCGCTGACGCGGCCACGCATATGGGGCGGCGTGGCCAGTTGCAGGATGCTGGATCGGATGACGACGCTGACCATGTCGCTTGCGCCGACGGCGACCAGGGCGAGGAGGCTGATCCAGAGCGTGCGGGAGAGGCCGAAGACGATGGTTGCGGCGCCGAAGACTGCGACGCAGGAGAGCATCAGGCGGCCTGCGTTGTGGCGGATGGGGCGGACGGTCATGACCAGAGAGACGGCCAGCGCGCCGAGCGCGGGCATGGCGCGCAGCAGGCCCAGCGCCCCCGGTCCGGCGTGCAGGATCTCCGTGGCGAAGATGGGCATCAGCGCGGTGGCCCCGCCGAGGAGGACGGCGAAGAGATCCAGCGAGAAGGAGCCGAGCAGCAGCCGGGTGCGCAGTACATACTTGAAGCCGGCGAGCATGGTCTCGAGATTGAAGGCATTTTTGACCATGCGCAGCGGCTTTGTACGCACCATGCCGACGAGGACGAGGAAGGCGACGAGCGTCGCCAGGGTGAAGATGTAGACCGCGGCCGCGCCGGTGCAGGGAGCGAGAGGCCCGGTGAGAGGCAGGGTGTAGAGGAGGCCGCCGACCGCCGGGCCGGCGATGTTGGCGATCTGGAAGACGATGGCCCCCCAGGTGACCGCGTTGACGAAGTGGTGCTGGGGGATGAGGCTGGGCAGGAACGCGGCGGATGCCGGACTGCTGAAGGCGCGGCCGGTACCGATACAGACGAGGACGGCGTAGATGGGCCAGACGCGGCCGGTTGGGTGCAGCGCGAAGCGCAGGAGCGCGAGGGTGCAGAGGGCCTGGAGGGAGTAGCAGGCGAGGATGATGGCTCGGCGGTCGTAGCGGTCTGCGACGTGGCCGGCGGCGAGCATGAAGAGGATGACCGGAGCGAAGAGCGCGATGCCGGTGAGGCCGAGGTCGAGGGCAGAATGGGTGATCTGGTAGATCTGCCATGCGACGGCGACGGCCTGCGCCTCAGCGCCGAGGATGACGAGGAGGCGCGCGGTCTGATAGAGGCGGAAGTCGCGGGAGAGGAAGGCGGAGGCCGCGCCTGCCTGCGTTGCCGACTCCTGCACCCCCATGTCGCCGGTTGCCATGGTGCCTATGGTTGCATATTTTCGTTGGCGATGGACAACATCGGTGGAGGAAAGGACAACGTGACAAGGGGTAGGTTAGAGCGATCGGCAGGTTACAGGGGCGCAATGCAGGATTGAAACGGGGATTGAGCTATCTGCCGAGGTAGTGCTTGTACTGAGTTTCGAGGACGCCGGTGTTGAGGGCGAGGGTGAGCTTTGCCTGGTTGAACTGGAACTGTGTGGCGACGAACTGGCTTTGCGCGGCGGCGAGGGCGGCCTGCGCCTCGACGACGGGGAGGTCGTCGGCGACCCCGGCGGCGAACTGGTCGCGGGCGTCGGAGAGCGCCTGTGTGGCGAGATCGACGTTGCTGCGGGCGACCTTGACCAGTTCGGCGGAGGACTCGACGTCGAGGCGGCTGGCGCGGATCTGGGCGTCGATGGTGATCCTGAGGGATGCGATCTGGCGGAGGAGAGCGGCCTGCTGGGCGGCGGCGACCTGGCCTTCGCCGCGGAAGCGGGCCTCCTCGAAGAGGGGGATTTTGAGCGTTCCCTGGGCGGTGAAGACTCCGTGGTAGCTGCCGTGGGTCACACCGAGGACGCCGTAGTCTCCGTTGAAGGCGAGGGATGGGAGGCGCTCGTACTTGACGGCCTTCTGCGCGCGCTGTGCGACCTCTAGCTGGGCCTGGAGGCCGAGGAGGTCCTTGCGGTGCTGGTAGGCGAGGGCGAGGGTCTGGTCGAGGGGCAACTGGGCCAGATCGGCGTAGGGGATGGCGTCGGTGAGGGAGAGGTCCTGGCCGGCGGGCAGGCCGATGAGGCGAGTGAGGGCGATCTTGTCCTTGGCAAAGGCGTTTCGGTCGGCGAGCAGGGCCTGCTGCTCGGACTGCAACTGGACGCGGGCGCGCAGCAGGTCGAGGTTGGAGCCGACGCCGGCGTCATGCGCGAGCGTGGCCTGGCGGAGCAGCTCCCGGTCCGCGGCGACGAGGGCCTGTGCGTTGTCGATCTGTGCGCTGTCGGCGAGTGCGGCGAGATATTGGGCGCAGACCGCCTGGACGACGCCACCGCGCACGTTGAGGGTGTTCATGGCGACGACGGTGGCGGCCTTTTTGGCGGCGGTGTAGAGATAGAGGTCGGGGAGGTTGAAGAGAGCCTGGTCGGCGCCGATCTGCGCGCTTGTGGTGTCCACCTTGACGATGGTGGAGATCGTATTGGGGGCGAAGCCGAAGGCCGCGAGCGAGGAGGGCTTGAAGCCCATGGCGGCTAGGTCGATTTCGAGCGTGTCGGTGTATGCGGTGGCCTTCATGTTGGGCAGCAGCTCGAAGAAGGCGGAGGAGATCTGTCCGCGCACGGCGCGCTCGGACTGGTTGGCGAGGAGGACTTGCAGGTTGCGCTGGAGGCCGCGTCCGATGGCCTCGTCGAGGGAGAGTGGGAGCGAGTCGGGGGTTGGCTGCTCGGCGTCGGCGTTGGCGGCGGTGCTGGATGAAGAGGTTTGCGGTGGCTGGCCGGTAAAGGCGTGGCCGGTGAAGGGTGAAGCCGTGAAGGAGAGATCGGCGAGTGACTGGGCCGCCAGACGGCCTGTGGAGGCGGCATGGAGGGCACTGGGGGCCATGGGAAGGGACGCACTCTGCTGGGCGTGCGCCAGAGCGCCGGGCGCGGCGCAAGCAAGCGCCACCAGCGCCAGGCGCAGACGGGCACGATTGTGCTGGCGCTGGCGCAGCGGCGGTTGCGCGCTTGCAAGACTCGGCTGGATGAAGGCTCCCACGCTGTCTCTCAGTTTAGATCGTTCGTGCCTTCTGTGGGAACCAAAGTCGCCCCCTGCGCGGCGACTTTTCTGGATTGTGCATTGAAGGCTTGCGGGTATATGCTCTGCGTGTTTGCCGACAACCGTTTTTTTGTGAGGACACGAACTTGCCAACGTTTCCCGTTATTCCTTCTATCTTCTTTCCCGCAGTGGGAGTCTTCTGGATCTTCCTGATCTGGGTGCTGTGGATGATCGTCAAAAGCCTCAGAGGCCTGGACAAGAGCCTTGAGGGCGCGAACGCGCTCCTGAAGGAGATTGCGCAGGGACTCAACAAGCAGGGGTGAAGGGGGCTGCTTTGCGCACTGGAGGGCGCGGAGGCGGTGCCAGTGTTGAGGGTCAGTCGAGTTGTACCAGGTCGGCGTCGGAGCCGGTGCCGTGCGCACCGCCGGGGGTGGTGTGCGCGGTCTGCGGGGCGCGCCAGTGGTCGATGTAGCTGACCTGGTGGACGCAACTGATGGTGCAGTTGGGGGCGCAGCTTTTTTCTGTGAGGAACTCGCGACGGAGGTCTGCCTTGCCGTAGTGGGCGAGGGGGATACCTGGGTAGCCGCGCTGCTGCGAGCAGTAGTGGACGAGGCCGAACTCGCAGATATAGAGGTAGCGCGCGCCCGCGCGGCATCGCCAGTCGTTGGGCTGACCGTTGGCGATGGCCTCCTGAAAGTGGTTGAAGCGAGAGTAGCTGCGGCGGGTGAGGCGGCGCACTTTGTCCCAGACGGTGCGCTCCTCCGCGCCGAGGGGCTTGAGTTGTCCGCTGCCATCGTGGATGATGCCGATGGTGGAGGAGAAGCCGAGGGCGAGGGCGCGCTCGGATACGGTGAGTGCGTCGGTGGGATGGGCGACGCCGCCGCCGACGACGGAGTTGATGTTGACGTGGAAGTCCGCGTGGGTGGCCAGCATCCGCAGCTTGGCGTCGAGCACCTTGAGGCTTTTTTTGGAGACTTCGTCGGGGAGGACGTTGTCGATGGAGATCTGCATGTGGTCGAGGCCGGCGCGGTTGAGGCGCTGGATGCGCTCGGGCATGAGGAGATAGCCGTTGGTGATCATGCCGGCGATGGCCCCGGTGCGGCGGATGCGGGCGATGATGCGGTCGAGCTCGGGGTGCAGCAGCGGTTCGCCGCCGGAGATGGTGATGACCGAGGCGCCGAGGCGGCCCAGCTCGTCGATGCGGCGGAGCATCTCGTCGATGGGCACGGGTTCGGATACGTCGTCGAACTCGTTGCAGTAGGTGCAGGCGAGGTTGCATCGGCGCATGGGGATGATGTGCGCCATGTAGGGATGGCCGGTGGAGAGCAGGGCGGAGGCGATGGAGCGCAGCTCGCGGAGCTTGCGCGCGGCGGCCTTGCAGCGGCGCTTGAAGGGCATGGGACGGCGGAGGGTGGGGTCCTGTTGGGC
>JAJZDL010000182.1 GCA_021851465.1 Acidobacteriota bacterium | reverse complement strand
TCCGGTGTCGCTAAATGTGTTGTCCTGTGCTGTCGATAAAGGGCACAGGAGCACATCTATGAACACCTCCAGCGCGGGGGATGGATCGGTCTACGACCGGGGCGCGGCGTGCAGTGAAGGATTGCAGGAGGGATCTGCGAGCCTGCCGGCTTGCCGTCTGCCCGGCATCTCCGCCGCGACGCAGGCGTGGCTTGAATCTCTGCCGTTGATGGCATTTATTGAGCGCGGCGCGGAGATTGCGCCGGCCAATGGACTGGCGCGGCGCTTTGCCGGCAGTGGCGAGAGCATGAAGGCGGAGCAGGCATTTCCGGGGGCCTTTCCAGTTGCGGGCGATGGGCGGCAGCGATTCGAGTGCGTGCTTGCGTCGTGCGCGGGAGCCGCAAGACGGGTTTCGGGCGTGGTACAGGCCTTTGCAGCGGCCGGCGACGGGGCGCGGCTGGTGCTTCTGCTGGAGCCGATGGACGCTGCTGTGGATGGCGCAGTTGGCTGGAATTGCGGGGGCGATGCGAGCCTGTTGGGGGCCCTGTTCGACTCGGCAGGCGAGGCGATGGTCCTTGTGCAACGGGACCGCGTGTTGCGCGTCAACCGCGAGTTTGCGCGCGTGTTTGAGTACCCGGTGGAGGGCTGCGTGGGAGGTTCTTTGTGCGACCTGGTGCTGCCGGAAGGGCGGCTGCATGAGGAGGAGATGCTGCAGCACATGGTCGATGTTGCGGGCCGGGCGTCGATGGAGACGGTGCGGCGGACGCGTTCCGGGCAAGAGCTGGATGTGTCGGTGACAATGACGCGCGTGCAGACCGGGGGCGGCAGGGAGGGCCATTTGGTGGCCTATCGCGACATTCGGCAGGAGAAGCAGACGCAGGCCCGGTTGCGCCATACAGCGTTGCACGATCCGCTGACGGGGCTTGCCAACCGGGCGCTGTTTCTGGACCGGTTGGCGCAGACGATGGCGCGTCTGCGGCGCAGGCCGGACCGCAACTTTGCCGTTGTGTTTCTCGACCTGGACCGGTTCAAGCAGGTCAACGACACATGGGGCCATGCGGCTGGGGACAAACTTCTGCTGGCGGCTGCGGAGCGGTTGCGGTCCTGCCTGCGGCCGCAGGACACGGTGGCGCGCTTCGGCGGGGACGAGTTTGCGTTGGTGTTGGACGAGCCGGGCGGCACGGCGGAGATCGAATGCATGGCGGAACGCATCCAGTACGAGATGCAGCGCCCTGTGGATGTAGGCGGGGGCGAGGTCTGCGTCTCCATCAGCATGGGGATTGCGCCCGGTTCGACGGAGTATAGCGACGTCGAGGAGATACTGCGGGATGCGGACGCAGCCATGTACCAGGCCAAGCAGAAGGGGCGCGCGCGGCATGAATTTTTCACGGTTGCGATGCGCGCGGCGCCGTCCCGGAGCGGGCCTCCACCCGACCGGTCGCACCCCGAAGCGGCGTAACGCCGGGTTGCGCGCCGACGCCGGGGCGCGGGGTGCTAGGATTTCAGCATGGCCCAGCATAAGCGCGTTGCGAAGAGCGTGAAGAGTGCCTGCAAACAGGCCAGCCACGGGGACTCCGGCGAGTTGGTGATTTTGACCGGGATGTCGGGCTCCGGCAAGGACTCGGCGCTGAAGGCGTTCGAGGACCTGGGCTACTACTCGGTGGACAATCTTCCGCTGGAGCTGATTCCACGGTTTGCCGATTTGGTGAGGCAGTCTCCGCAGATTGATCGCGCGGCGCTGGTCGTGGATGTGCGCGAGGCGATGCAGTTGGAGCGCTTTCCGGCGATCCTGAAGCAGGTGCGCAAGGTGTTGCCCACGCGGGTTGTCTTTCTGGAGGCGAGCGAAGAGGCGTTGGTGCGGCGCTTCTCCGAGACGCGGCGTCCGCACCCGATGGGCCGCGGCGAGACGGTGGTGCATGGCATCCACGCGGAACGCAAGCGACTGGACCCGGTCCGCAACGTTGCAGACATGGTGCTGGACACGAGCCAGTTCAACGTGCATCAACTGCGCGCGCACATTGTCGCTCAGTTTGGGCGCGAGGCCGGGGACCGCAGCCTTACGATCTCTTCGAACAGCTTCGGCTTTAAAAACGGCGTCCCCACGGGCGCAGACCTGGTCTTCGATGTGCGCTTTCTTCCCAATCCCCACTTTGTTCCAGAGTTTCGCAAACTGACTGGACGGAACCCCAGAGTGGCGAAGTACATCCGGCAGTATCCGCAGACGCGGGAGTTCCTGGACAGGGCGGCGGAGATGCTGAAGTTCCTGTTGCCGCACTATATCGAGGAGGGGAAGAGCTACCTGACGGTTGCGTTCGGATGCACCGGCGGACAGCACCGGTCGGTGTTTATCGCGGAAGAGATGAAGAAGCGGTTGGAGGCAGCGGGCTACCGCGTGAAGACGGTACACCGGGACATGCCGCGATGAGATCCGCTCGTTTGCACCGGCGGATTTGCAATCCAGGCAGCGCCGAGCGGGAAGCGGGGCATTTGGGGATGCTTCATTCGCGTTGTTTACGCCGCTCCACTCGAAGCGGGGCCTGTCTCCATGCGTGCAGAAGACAATAGAATGGCTGGATGCGAATGGACGGCGCGAAGAGACGGGGGGGTGGCGGCATGAGGCGCATCTGGCGGCTGTTGCACTATGCGCGCCCGTACGCGCTTTATTCGCTGGCATCGGTGGTGCTGATGGCGGTGGTGGGGGCGATGGCCGGGCTGCGCCTTTACCTGATCAAGCCGATCTTCGACAAGGTGCTGCGCCCGGAGGACCAGAACCCCGACTTTCTGCTGTTTCGCGTGCCGGTGGTGAATCGCTGGGTCGATCTGCACTTTCTGGTGCCGAGCTACTTTCACAATGCATGGGCGGTGGTGGCGTATGCGCTGATTGCTTCGGCGCTGCTGAAGTCCATCTGCGACTACAGCGGGACGTACCTGGTGAACTATGCCGGATTCGGCATGATTACGGACCTGCGCAACGACCTGTACGACGCGGTGCTGCGCCGGTCGGTGGCGTTCTTCCAGAAGCACTCGACCGGCATGTTGCTCTCGACGATCATCAACGATATTGAACGGGTGCAGTTTGCCCTGTCGACGATCATGGCGGATTTTCTCCAGCAGTTTTTTACGTTGGCCGCCATGATGTGCATCGCGATCAGCTTTGGGGGCAAGCTGTCGTGGGTGCTGCTCCTGTTTTTGCCTGTGGTGGCGACCTCGGCGCGGCGCATCGGGCGCAGCGTGCGGACGACGACGCGAACGGGACAGGACAAGCTGGCAGAGATCCAGAACATTCTGCATGAGACGATCACGGGCAACGGGATTGTGAAGGCGTTTGGGATGGAGCTGTGGGAGATGGACCGCTTTCGCAAGGCGGCGCGGCGGCTTTTTCACGCGAACCTGCGGTCGGTGAGCGTGCAGGCGATCAGCTCGCCTTTGATGGATGCGATCGGCGCGGTGGGGATTGCGCTTCTGCTGCTGCTGGGGCGGAACAAGATCATGCATGGGTCGATGACGCTGGGCGACTTTATCGTATTTATCTTCGCAGTGTTCAGCCTGTACGACCCGGTGCGCAAGTTTGCGCTGTACTACAACAGCTTTCAGCAGGCGCTGGGCGCGAGCGAGGAGATATTCCGCTTTATGGACGCCGAGGACGACGTGGTTGAGAAGCGCCGCGCGATTGTGCTGAAGGGCTTCAAGGAGTCGGTGCGCTTCGAGCAGGTGGACTTTGCGTACGAGAGCGACGGCGAGGTGAAGCAGGTGCTGCATGGGGTGGATCTGGAGGTGCGGCGGGGCGAGGTGCTTGCGATCGTGGGGCCGAGCGGCGCGGGGAAGTCTTCTCTGGTGAACCTGATTCCGCGCTTCTTCGATGTGACGGGCGGGCGCATCACGATCGACGGGCACGATCTGCGCGACGCGACCATTGCGAGCCTGCGCAAGCAGATCGGCAAGGTGACGCAGGAGACGATCCTGTTCAACGACACGGTGCGCAACAACATCGCGTACGGGCAGCCGGACGTGCCACTGGGGCGTGTCGAAGAGGTGGCGCGGATGGCGCTGGCGCACGACTTCATACTGCGCATGCCGGAGGGCTACGACACGATGATCGGCGAGAAGGGGGTGCGGCTCTCCGGCGGCGAGCGGCAGCGGCTGGCGATTGCGCGCGCGATGCTGAAGAACGCACCGATCCTGATTCTGGACGAGGCGACCTCGGCGCTGGACGCCGAGAGCGAGGCGTTTGTGCAGGCAGCGTTGGCGAACCTGATGCGGGAGCGGACGGTATTTGTGATTGCGCACCGCATGTCGACGGTGCGCAAGGCCACGCGCATTGTTGTGATCGAGGACGGACGCATCACCGAGACCGGGCCGCACGAGGACCTGATACAGCAGTCGGGGACCTACCGGCGGCTTTACGATTTACAGTTCGACACGCCGGAGCCTGAACGCCGCGCGGCGTGCGAATCCGAGTCCGTCGAGGCAGAGGTCCTGGAAGGCCGGCAGTGAATGGGCAGCAGAGGATGAGGCAGAAGATGGCGCTTATTTATTCGATGACGGGCTACGCGAGCGCGCAGTCCGCGAGCGAAGATGGAGTTGAGTTTACGCTGACGATGAAGAGCGTGAACCATCGTTTTCTCGACCTGAGCCTGCGGCTTCCCGGCGACTGCGACACGCTGGAGGCCGCGCTGCGGCGGTTGGTCAAGGAGCGCGTGAGGCGCGGGCATGTGGATGTGACGCTGCATGTGAACCGGCAAACGAGCGGGCCGGCGCAGACGATCCAGCTTAACCGAGAGCTGCTGGCCGCGCACATGCAGGCGTTTCACGAGGCGGCCAAGCTGCACCACTTCAACGTGGAGCCGGATTTGAACGAGATGCTGAAGATGCCCGGGGTCCTCTTGCCGGAGGGCGCGTCGGCGGCGCCGGACAAGGCGCGCACAGCGGCGCTGGAGGCCGCGACGATGGCCCTGGCGGCGGCGTTGCTGGAGCAGTTGAACGAGGTGCGCGGGGCGGAGGGCGCGACGTTGGCCGCGGAGTTGCGTGGCTCGATGGAGCGGCTGCGGAAGCTGGCCGAAGAGGCCGCGGAGTTGCGCACGGGCGCGCGCGAGGCGCACTACGATCGGCTGCGCACGCGCATTGGAGAGCTGTTGCGGGCGGATGCGGCAGGCAGCGAGGGAACCGATTCGCGGCTTCTGGTCGAGGCGGCGCTGCTGGTGGAGCGCTCGGACATCGAGGAGGAGCTGGTGCGGCTGCGCGCGCACATCGCGAGCTTTGTGGAGATGTTGGACGCGGGCGGAGAGCTGGGCAAGCGGCTGGACTTTTTGCTGCAGGAGTTGAACCGCGAAGCCAACACGATGCTGTCGAAGACGACTGGGGGCGATCCCGGCATGGGGCTGCGGCTGACCGCACTGGGGCTGGAGATGAAGGCCGAGATCGAGCGCGCGCGGGAGCAGGTGCAGAACCTGGAGTAGCAGACCGGTTACGGATTGCTCGAAGCAAGCCGCGGGCAGAGGGCCTGTGCGTGTTTGCACTATAATCGCACAAGGCGTTCTGGGTGCGGCGTGTGCCGATCGATGAGCCGGTTTCAATCGCGTCCGATGCGAATGCAACAAACGAATTTTTCAGGGCGATATGGGAGTGTATGGGGCATTTCGATTTGCGGACGTGGCGCTCAAGGACATTGGCGAGTTGCTTATTTTTGTGTCGATTCTGTGCGGGGCAGCAGAGCGCACCAACCACGAACCAGCCAGCGCCAAACCCAGTTGCGCAGGCCTCTTCCTCACAACTGCCGGAGGCGCCGATGCCGGCATCGGCCACAGGCACCGCGGGCGCGTC
>JAJZDL010000181.1 GCA_021851465.1 Acidobacteriota bacterium | reverse complement strand
CTGAGTCTGAAGTTCGGTTAAGAAGCTGTCCAAAACTACAGGACCGGCGCTCAACGAGGAAAGAAGCAACGACGAAATACGGGGATTCTTCGCTGCGCTCGGGATGACGGCAGTGGGGGAAATTCTCAACGGTGCAGTCGGTTGCGCAGGCCGATCGCGAAGGGCGATCGGCTTATATTGATCCGTTACTTGCGATTGGAGTGTGGGTCGATCGGCACTATCGGCACTAATAGCTGCGCTGGTAGGTGCGGGTGATGCGGTCGTGCCAAGCGAGCCGGTCTTCGTCGAGCGTTGCCCAGAGCAGGCCGAGGCCGAGCGGGCAGGCGGAGACGAGGAGGGCCAGGATGCGGCGGCGCAGGGCCGGACGGGTGGGATTTTCATCGTCGAAGGTGCAGAGGGCGATGCGGGCGGCGCGCATTCCCGGGGTGGCGTCGGCGAAGGTGAAGAAGAGCGCCTGGTAGAGGAGCGCGAGGAGCATGAGAGCGAGAGCCGCGACGGCCACAGCCATGCGGGGCTGAAGCCCCGGTTGTGGCCCTGTGTGGAGACCGAGCTGTGCCGCGATGGGCACGATGGCGAGGCGTGAAGAAGCGGCTATTTGCCCGAGGATGGCGTGGCGGGCAGCGAGCAGGAACGTGGCGGCTGAGGCGACCAATGCGGCGAGAATGAAAGAGGCGTCGATAGCCGCGGCCAGGAGGCGGCGTGCGATGGAGGCGATCTGGGGCAGCGGGGTGGCGCCGGCATCGGGGTCGGCATCGGTGTCGGCATCGGTGTCGGCGTCGGGCTGGCGGCTTGCAGGGTGGCCCGCGCGATCTGGCGGCGCCTCCGCAGGGCCGGGTGCATCGAGCCAGATAGAGGTCCACTGGGGCGCGGGGGTGGAGTTGGCTGGGGCTGGCGTGGTGGAGATCAGCGCCGGATCGACCTCGAAGATGCGCAACTGTCCGTCTGCGGGGGCAGAGTCGGCGGCGCGCAGCGGGCCTTCGGCGCAACGGGGCCGGGCCTTGCGCGGGGCGACGAGCTGGCGGGGGAACTCGATGAGGTTGGCGGGCAGCGGCATGGAGGGGCCGACGGGCTCCTCGAATACGGGCGATTGGCGGAATGCGATCTCTTCGTCGAGGGCGCGCGCTTCGTCGTCGTTGTGCTCCTGTTGCGATGCGGGGTGTGCGCTGGAGGCGGCGAGAGCGGGATGTTCGGTGTGGCTGGCGGCGTCTTCAAAGAGGCGGATGGTGAGGCCGGGAGCGCTGGATTGCGGGTTGGCGTGGGGGGGATGCGAGGTGCGCCTTGCGGTGTGCGTGGGGTGTGCGAATGGGCTGGAGGACCGTGTGCTTACGGCGGGGGCGGCCGGCGGGCCGGGTTGTGGTTCGGGCCAGAGGGTGCGCTCGACCGGGAGCTGGGCCCGTGTGTCGTCCTGTGTGGGGGCGTTCCGGTTGAAGGAATCGAGGAGCTGCTGTTGAGCCTGAGCGACGGCCTGGGCATTGAGCGTGGCGATCTCTGCCGCTGCGCGTGCCTGCTGCGTGGCCCGTTCTGCCTCGGCGGCAAGGTATTCGCGGTAGCTTGGGGAGTGGGCGTACCGCTGGGCGACGGCGGCGGCGATGCGGTCCGAGCGCGTGGGTGCGGAGCGGGCGGCGGCGTGCGCGAGCGCGCTTGCGGATTGGGGCTGAGCAGGGTTGCGGCGTCCGCGGTGCTCGGCGAGGCGCTCGGCGACCTGGCGGCGGAGGGCCTCGGTGGACGCGGTTTGCGTGCTGCCGCTGAAGGAGGCGAACGACTGAGCGGGCGCGACTGGGGAATCGCTGCGCGCTTCGGCAAAGGCAGGGGCGAGCGGGTCGTGGTCAAGCAGCGCGGGTCCCATTTTTCTCAAAGCTCAAACTCACTTCCGCGAAATCGTTTAACCTCAAAGGGTGGTGCGTGCCATACATGTTGATGGGCGATTCAACCTTGCGCAGGCGCTGAGGAGCGCCTGCTTCTTCATAAGTATCACGGGGGGCGCGACAAGTTTTGCTCATCTTGCGGCGCAGGAGGTGACGAGTGCGGCACCTCCTGCGACGAGTGCATCGCAGGCGGGGCCTACGCAGGGCGCGTCGGCCAACGGCGAGGCTGCGCGTACTGCTACAACGGCACCCTCGGCGGCAGCGCCTGCCGCGCCGGTCGATGCTAAGGGCGATGCTCTGCCCAATGCACCGGGAGCATCGCCCTATCCCGATGCGGAGCCGATTGCAGCGACCGATGAAGGGACGCCGGTCCATATGGAGGCGGACACGCAGTCGAACACGGGCAGCGTGTATGTCCTGGACGGCCATGCGGTGGTGACCTACGGCGACCGGACCTTGCAGGCGGACCACATCGAATACGACAACGATACGGGCGAGACGAGGTTGACTGGGCATCTGCTGGTGACCGGCGGGGAGAACGACGAGGAGATCCACGCCAGCCACGGGACGATCAACGTGCGGACGCAGGTGGGGCAGTTCTACGATGTGACGGGTTCTGTGGGGATGAAACCCAAGCCGAAGTCCACAACAGGCGGGGCGGCGGCGGGCCAGCGCGCCGTCTATGCCAACGGCAATCCATTTCTGTTTACCGGCAAGATGGTGGCGAAGACGGGGCCGCGGGAGTACCAGGTCTACAACGGGACGGTGACGTCGTGCCTGTTGCCGCGCCCGGACTGGCTGCTATCGGGCGCGGAGTTCAGCGTGGACGCGGAGAAGGCGCGCGCGTCGAACAGCATCTTCCACCTGATGAGCCTTCCGGTGTTGTGGCTGCCGTATGTGACTCATCCGCTGGATGCGAACGAGCGGCAGAGCGGGATTCTGATCCCGGAGATCGGCTTCAACTCGGCGAGCTATGGCGAGACGGTCGGCGAGCAGGTCTACTGGTCGATCAACCGCAGCACGGATCTGACGCTGGGCACGATCTTCTACTCGGCGCGCGGCTGGGAGCAGATGGCGGGCTTCCACTACCGCGGGGCCGGGCAGGACTTCGCCACGTCGCATTACAGCGCGCTGCTGGATCGCGGATATACGCCGCCGGGGGGGACCTACATCAACCAGAGCGGCACCGACGTTGTCTTCTCCGGGCGGCGCGATTTTCTCGTGGACCCGGGCCCTGTGCTGCCCGGTGCGGCATCCGAGGAGTCGCCGCCGGTGCAGGCGCGAGCGGTGGTGGACGTTGAGTACCTCAGTTCCTTTCCCTACCGCGAGGCGTTCTCCACCAACTTCAACGAGGCGGTGTCGACCGACGTGAACTCGACGATCTATGCAACGCGGGAGTGGGACGACATGTCGGTCTCGCTGGAGGGGGACCGCTACCAGGGCGAGAAGCGGATTGCGACGACGGTGCCGCTGCAGGCGGAGGAACAGGTGCATATCTTCCATGCGCCGTCGCTGGAGTTTGCCGCAGGCGACCACGAACTGGGATCGACCCGGCTGGAGTGGAACATGGACAGTTCGCTGACGGCGTTGAAGCGTGCCCAGCCGGGCTTCGTCACCAGCGGCATGGTGGAGCGGCTGGACGTGCGTCCGGAGGCGGCCTACCCCCTGCACTTCGATGGATGGTCTGTGCGGCCTGCGGTGGCGGGGCGGGAGACGTTCTACAGCCGGAGCCGGATTCCTGGGGTGCCTGGGGTGCCTGGGGTGCCGATCGAGAGCCAGGCTTCGCTGAACCGCACCGATGTGGAGATGCAGGTGGACGTGCGCCCGCCGATTCTGGAACGCACCTTCGACTCGGGGTTTCTGAAGCGGCTGTTGCGCCACGAGGTGAAGCACACCATCGAGCCGGAGCTGATCTACCGCTTTGTGAACGGCATCGACAACTTTCCCGACGTGCTGCGCTTCGACATGGTCGACGTCGCCAGCGACACCAACGAGATCGAGTACGGCGTGACGCAGCGGCTCTTTCTGCACAGGAACGCGACGGGGGCACGCCCCTGTCGCGCGCCGGACTCCGTGGCGGACGCGACGGACATCCTCGGCGCGGCCGGCGGTGAGGACGCGACGGAACCCGGCGAGGCCGCGAACAGAACCAATGCGAGCGAGCCGGTCTGCGGCAACCGGGAGTGGATCAGTTGGCGCGTGGCGCAGAAGTATTTTTTCAACCCGAGCTTCGGGGGCGCGGTGACGACTGGCCCGCGCAGCATTCTGGACACCACGCTGGATTTTTCCGGGATTGCATTCATGACGCGGCCGCGCGACATCTCGCCGCTGATCTCGCGGCTCCGGGTGAGGACCTCGGAGAAGACCGATGTCGAGTGGGATTTCGACTACGACACCTGCGCCGCGTCCTCCGCCGTTACCCAGAGCGCGGCCACCAGTGGATGTTACCGGAAGTTCACGGCAAACAACCTGTATGTGGATGTACACCAGAGCGACGTCTTTGCCGGGGTGAGCGTTGCCCGGTTGAACGCTCCGGCGCGCTCGTATGTCGAGGGGGTCTTGTCGACGGTGGCCGACTTCACCCAGATGCGCGTCCGCTTCGGCTTTCGCGATCCCACCAAGGCGGGCCTCAGCGCGGCGACCAGCGCCGGCATCGACCTGGATCTGGGGACCGTGCAGTATGGCGCCATCCAGACCGCATACAACTGGAACTGCTGTGGCATCAGCATGGAGTACAGCAAGTACGAGTTGGGAACGGCGCGCAACGACAATGGCTATAAGTTCAGCTTCACACTGGCCAATATCGGCAGCGCGGGCAACCTGCGGCACTCGCAGCAGGTCTTTTAGAAGCTGTCCAGAAACGACAGGGCTGGCGTTCAACGAGGAGACATGCAACGACGAAATACGGGGATTCTTCGCTGCGCTCAGAATGACAAGTCTCAAAGGATGTTGCGGTCAGAGTGGCAATTCATAAATCTTCGGTGAAAGGCACTGTTTCCGGGCAGCTTCTTCGGCCCGGTTGGGGGGCAGTGGAGACGATCGGCTGGGCAACCGGCGTCCCCGCGGCCGAACTCCCATGGGGAGTGACGTGCGTGAGATAATCGGGATTGTGCTGAAAGGGGTCAGGCCGTTGCGTTCTCTCGCGTTGATCGTATTGCTGGCGGCCCTGGGTTGCCATGCGCAGACCCCTACTCAGACTTCGGCCCAAGGCAACGCCCAGGGCGCTGTGCCGTCTGCCGCGCGCTCCACGGGCGCACCGGCGGGAGTTTCCCAGCCAGTGCAGGCGGGGGTTAAGTTGTCGCCGGAGATGGCGCGCCGGATCGAGGTGATGATCCGCAGCAAGTCGCAGATCTCGCTGGACTATACGATCTCGTTCGGTGTGCCCACGCAGGGCGAGATTCCAGGCTACGACGAGATCTTAGTTACCTTCACATCGAATGACAATTCGACCAAGCCGTTGCCGTTCCTGATCTCGACCGATGGCAAGACGCTGGCGCAGTTCAACAAGTTCGATCTGAGCCAGGATCCGCGGGACAAGGTGTCCGTGGAGGGTCGTCCAGCGCGCGGCGGGCCGCCCAATGCGCCGGTCCTCATCGTCGGCTTCGACGACCTGGAGTGCCCGTTCTGCGCGCAGATGAATGCGCTGCTCTTTCCCGCGGTGCTGAACCGCTACAAGGACCAGGTGCGCGTGGTGTACCGCGACCTGCCACTCGTGGAACTGCATCCCTGGGCGATGCACGCGGCGGTGGATGCCAACTGTCTTGCGGCGGGGAGCACGGCGGGGTACTGGGAGTTCGTCGACTACGTCCACGCCCATGCCGCGGAGATGGCCGGCGCGGAGAAGACCGTGGCCAAGGCCGACCAGACGCTGGATAAAATCGCCCTGGACGAGGGCGCGCGGCTGAAGTTGGATGCGGCCCCGTTGGCGGCCTGCGTGCAAAAGCAGGATGAGACGAAGATCAAGGCCTCGGTCGAATC
>JAJZDL010000180.1 GCA_021851465.1 Acidobacteriota bacterium | reverse complement strand
GATCTTGCGCTCCTTCGCGCCGGAGGTTGTCTTCCATCTCGCCGCGCAGCCGCTCGTCCGCGCCTCCTACGACGACCCCATCGGCACATACGAGACCAACGTCATCGGCACCGCGCGCGTCCTCGACGCCATCCGCCGCACTCCCTCCGTCCGCGCCATCGTCTGCGTCACCACAGACAAGTGTTACGAGAACAAGGAGTGGATCTGGGGCTACCGCGAGTCCGACCCGCTCGGCGGATACGATCCCTACTCCAGTTCCAAGGCCTGCGCCGAGATCGTCTCGGCTGCATACCGCCAGTCCTACTTCCCCACCGCAAAACTCGCCGAGCACAAAGTCGCCCTCGCCACCGCGCGCGCCGGCAACGTCATCGGCGGAGGCGACTGGTCGCTCGACCGCCTCATCCCGGACCTGCTCCGCGGCTTCCTCGCCGGCGAACCGGTGCGCATCCGTCGCCCGCAGGCCATCCGCCCCTGGCAGCACGTCCTCGAACCCCTTCACGGATACATCCGCCTCGCCGAATCTCTCCTCTCACCCACCCCCGCACCCTTCGCCACGGCATACAACTTCGGCCCATCGGAGGACGATGCGCGCCCTGTCGCATGGATCGCCGAAAAGATGACCGCATTCTGGGGCGGTGGCGCGCAGTGGGTGCTCGACCCCGACCCCGGCGTCCACGAGGCGGGCTACCTCAAGCTCGACGCCAGCCGCGCCCGCGCCGACCTCGGATGGACGCCGCGCCTGCACCTCGAAACCGCGCTCGACTGGCTCGTCCAGTGGGCCCGAGCATGGCACTCCGGCGCCGACATGCACGCCTTCACCCTCGCCCAGATCGCCGCCTACGAAGCTCTGCTCAAACCCGCCAGCGGGTCCGCTGAATAGCAACTGTCGCGGATGCCGAAAGAAGCGATGAACGCCCAAACTGCGGCGCATCGAATTGCGCGACAGCCTGGTCTTTCGCGCGTATGCCAGAATTGAAAATATCTTAGTAGACGTCCCTCTGATAGCGCTTCTGCTGCTTCATAACCGCAAGATACTCCGCGGCACGCTCGGGGGTGCCGTTCAGTCCTTGCGCAATCGCATCCAGCAGCGCGGACTCCACCGCCTTCGCCATGTGGACCGCATCGCCGCAGACGTAGAAGTAGGCCCCGTCCTGCAGCCACGCATAGATCTCGGCCGCATTCTCTCGGATGCGGTCCTGTACATAAATCTTGTGGGGCTGGTCGCGAGAGAAGGCGGTGTCCATCCGCGTTAGCGTTCCCTGCTGCTGCATCGCTGCCCACTGCTCGCGATAGAGGAAGTCGGTGGCCTCGTGCTGGTCGCCGAAGAAGAGCCAGTTTTTCCCACGCTCGCCCTTGGCCTGGCGCTCCTCCAGAAACGCGCGGAAGGGCGCAACTCCAGTCCCCGGCCCAATCATGATCACCGGGGCCGAGCCGTCCTCCGGCAGCCGGAAGTTCTGGTTCGAGTGCAGAAAGATGGGCAGCACCGCGCCCACAACCGCGCGCTCGCCCAACTCCCCGCTGGCCACTCCCTGGCGTTCGCGGCCAAGCGAGCTGTAACGCACGACGCGCACCGTCGTCTCTGCGGCACTGGGATGCGCAAGCTGGCTGGATGAGATCGAATAGAGCCGCGCCGCCAACCGCGGAAGCACATTGAAGAGCTCCTGCGGGTCCGTCACTGCGCCGGGAAAGTCCGTAATCAGGTCGATGAACTCGCGGCCCCAGCAGTACTCCTCGGCGCGCTCCTTGTTCTCCGGCCCGCACATCTGCTTCAGCGCATCGTATCCGCGCCCGCCCACGCGCGGCGCGCCTGCCAGTTTGGCGTACTGCCCCACCGTGCCACGCGTCAGCTTGCCGATCGTCAGCCAACTGCGCATGGCCACGTCAAGGCTGACCTCCTGCTTGTAATAGTTCAGTACCCGCGCCTCACCGGTGAACCCGAGCGCGGCAAGCACCTCCGCCACCGCCTCCGCGCGGTACTCCGGCAGCACGCCAAGCGAGTCCCCCGGCGAATAGGTCATGCCCGCTTCCAGCGCAAACGCAATGTGCCGCGTCTCCTTTACGGTGTTCTCGCTGTTCAGTGGATAGTTGGAAACCACTGTGGAACTGTAGGGGTTGTTGCGGGTATATTTTGAAGTCCCATCCACATCCGAAGGGGCCCGGTCGGCAGCAGATAACATCTCTTGAACGGAACTCATAGGCAAATTGTACTCCCCGCAAATTGATCCAGAATCGCAGAACATGGGAAAAGGTTCTAGAATCATCCCATGACTTTAATGGATGCAATCTACCACTACGCTGTTGCCCCCAACGAACGCACGCTGCTTGCTCTCGACAAGATGCGCGATGTCTACGGTGTGCGTCGCGTGGAGTTGCGCGAGGGCGAGAAGGCGGTCTGCGTGGAGTACGACGCCAGCCGTCTTACGGGCACCGTTATTCACCAACTCCTACTGCGCGCTGGCATCGACATCGTCGAGGGCCTTTCCGCCATCGCGCCGCCGCAAGAGGCCGTAAGCCTGGCTTGATTCAGATATGGCTCCGCCGAGGCTGTATGATCGTCGTGTCAGTTCTTCGCGCCATACCATGCGCCCGTAGCTCAGATGGATAGAGCATTTGGCTTCGAACCAAAGGGTCGGGAGTTCGAATCTCTCCGGGCGCACCAAAAAAACTGCGCGCCAACGCCTTGGCCTGCCTCATGTTGACCGAGAGGCGCAGGTTGGGGGAGTTCAAACAACCCGCGCACTTCGGCCTACTCGCATGAGAGATGCGAGCGCAGCCCACGTTCCGCTTCGCTGAAGCAATTCAGGCCGCAGGGCGTGGCGTGACTGCGTTTGTCTGGATCGTCACGGTTGCAGGCTCAAGGCCGGCAGACGACGCCTGCACGGTGATCGCGCCCTGCCGCGGCAGCGATTGCACGACTGCCTGCGCCAGCCCCATGAAGGCTTTGCGACTGGGCCCTTTGTTCGGTTCGTGGCTACTCGGGCACCCATTCCCCACGGCGATCAGCTTGCCCGGCCCCGCGATCTGAAAGGCGATCTCGTTGTCGGCGATCGGCATGAACCGCCCTTGCGCGTCCTGCACCTCGACCGTAACGACCGCGACATCCTCGCCGTCTGCGTTGATCGTCGCACGGTCGGGCCGCAGGACAATCTTTGCCGGAGCGCCGACGGTCTCGCGCTTCTCGGTCATCACGACCTTGCCGCCCTTGCTGCCACGGACTTCGATCGCACCCGGAGCGTAGGGGACCTTCCACTCGACGTGCGTGTGAAATGCGACCTTCTGCTCGCCCTGGCTCTTTCCGTTGACGAAGAGTTCTACCGCCTCGAGGTTGGTATAGCACCACACATCGATCGGCTGCCCCAGCCTGCTCTCCGGCCAGTTCCAGTGAGGAAACAGATGCAGCACCGGATCGACACTCCAGCAGGACTTGTAGTAGTACGAGATGTCTTTCGCAAAACCGCAATAATCCAGTGCCCCGGAGGTCGAGATGATGTTGGGCCAGACGTACGGCTTCGGCTCGCCACCGTAGTCGAAGCCCGTCCACAGAAAGAAGCCGGAAAGCCACGGGCGCTTATCGTACTCGGCAAGCCACGCGTGGACCGTGGTAGGAGGCCGGTTCGAGAAGGACTTCGGATAGTCGTAGTCCATGACATAGCCATTGACCTTGTCGTTCTCGTAGACTCCACGGGTGCCGCGGACCGCCGATACCTCACTGCCAACGCATGGCTTCTTCGGAAAGCTCTGATGGAAGCTATCCATGTTTTCGTAGTGATAGTTGAATCCCTGAACATCCACCTCCTGCGAGACCCTCGATCCCCAGCCGGAGTTCATGGCCACGGTGCAGGCGCGGGTCGGGTCCAACTGGTGGGCAAGTCGCAGCATCGTAGCGATGATCTTCGCGCCACGCTCCGTACCCTGTTCCGGCTCTTCGTTTCCGAGCGACCAAAGGATGATGGAGGGATGGTTGCGGTGCTTTCGAATCATCCGCTCCAACTGGCCCAGTCCCTCTTCGTTGGAGTCCATCATGCGCGTCTCGCACATCACCAGCATGCCCAGCGTGTCGGCCGCATCCATCAGAGCGGGTGTGGGTGGATTGTGTGAGGTGCGGATGCCGTTCGAGTTCATCGACTTCAGCCGCTCCACGCGAAAGTACTGCATGCGGTCCGGCAACGCAACGCCCAGGCCCGCGTGGTCCTGGTGACAGCAGGTGCCGTAAATTTTTACCGGCTTGTCATTGAGAAAGAATCCCTTGTCCGGGCCAAAGCGAGCACTGCGAATTCCGAAGGTTGTCTGATCGCTGTCGAACGCGGTCTCGCCGAAGTGTACGGTTGCACTGGCCCGGTAGAGCGTCGGCGATTCGAGCGACCACAGCTTCGGGTTGCGGACGCTGGCCTGGCCTTCAAAAGTGTGCGCGCTCCATGCGGGAATTGTGGCCGCCTGCGAGCGCGCAATTCCAACCGTTGCGTCCGTCGAGTCGGAGAGATGCCAGATCACTGAGACTGGCCTGGGATCGCCTGAGTCGTTCCTCACTTCCGATCCCAGACTGACCTTCGCCATCTTGCCGTCAAACTCGGAGCGTACATAGGTCCCCCACTCGACCAGGTGTACCGGATCGGTCTTGATCAGCCAGACATGCCTGTAGATTCCTGCCCCCTCATAGAACCAACCAGAGCCGAATGTGGCGTCTACGCGAACGGTGAGCAGGTTGGGTTGCTCCAGATTGACCCAGTCCGTCACGTCCAGTACAAACGGCGCGTAGCCGGAAAAATTGTTGAAGATGTAGTGCCCGTTCAGAAATACGATGCAGTTGCCGTACACGCCTTCGAACTCAATCTGGATCCGCTTGCCCTTATCGGCGGTGTTCAGTTGAAAGCTCTTCCGATACCACCCGATGCTGCTGTCGGGGAATTCCCGGCCAAGTGGGTGGCCACCGTGGTTTTCCATGTGATCGATTCCTACAAATGGAAGGTCCACAGCCCAGTCGTGAGGCAGATTGACTGCGCTCCAGGAACTTACATCCAGCTTTGCGGTAGCCTGTTCGATGTTGCCCGACTTGGCAAAAGTAGACATGGTCGCGGCCTTTCCCCAGCCAAAATCCTTGCTCGGGTCATCCGCATTGCCCAACGCAAACTTCCAGTCCGGATCGAGAAACAGCCGCTCGCGAGCGGTTGCAATGGGAACAACTGGAGACTGGCTTGCGGCGGACGAAGCGCCTTCGCCTGAGACAACCGTTGGTTCGCCTGCTACGGCAGAAGGTGCGGCAGAGACGAGCGAAGCGGCGGATGCGGCAAGCCCGGACTTGAGCAACTGACGGCGGGTTAGAGCGGACAATTTTTTCTCCCAACGGCGTGGTGGCAACCGTGTTATCCAACATGCTATGTCATCAGCACAGCGGGTGTCAGGTCGTTGCAATCGCCCACATCTCCGTTCGCTTGAGGGGATGCATGGGTGGTGCGGAAGCAGATCGGCCACGAGGGAGGAACCCATTTCGGCAACCAAAATATCCTCAAAACCTGTTGCGGTTCGCTATTTATTCGCTACAATCGGGACATGGCTATTACGCGGCGGCAAAAAGAGGTCATCGACTTCCTCAGCAACTTCACGCAGAAGAACGGTTACTCGCCCTCCTACGAGGAGATCGCCGGCGGCCTCGGCCTCTCATCGCTGGCGACCGTTCACAAACACGTCACCAACCTGCAGAACAAAGGGCTGCTGCAACGCGCGCACAACCGTAGCCGCTCCATCGACGTGCTTCCTCCGCGCTCCAGCAAGAAGGGCTTCGACCGCCTGCCGCTGCTGGGCCGCATCGCGGCGGGCCAGCCGATCGAGGCCGTCCAGATGGCCGAGAGCATCTCGCTCGCCGACATCATCGGCAACCGCGATGTCTTCGCGCTGGAGGTGCGCGGCGAATCGATGCGCGACGAA
>JAJZDL010000179.1 GCA_021851465.1 Acidobacteriota bacterium | reverse complement strand
TCGACAGAATGACCCACCAGCCAAATACGAAGTGATGGTTTGCCGGCAAGTTCCAGTCGTGGACCAGCTTGTAGGCGGCAAAGACGATATTGAGCATCAGCATCGGCATGAGGAAAAAGTGCCATGTGGGATCCCAGCGTACATGGTTCTTGTAGCTCTGTGGAGCGGACATCGGTTGGGTCCTTTCAGACTGTGGGGTGCCGCGAATTCGCGGGGTTTTGCCGGACGGCAAATAGCGGAAACTCCGGGCACGGTGATGATACACAGGAAGATTGACCGTGCGCTGAATAATCTTCTGCGGTAGGCTCGAAGACATGGCGAAAGAGACGAAAGACGACGGCGAGACGACCTCCGGTTCAAGCGCGGCAGCGGTCGGTGCGCGGCGGATCGGCGTGCACCTGAGCACGACGGGCGGATGCTGGACGGCGGTGGAGCGAGCGGTGGAGGTGGGGGCCAATACCTTCCAGATCTTCTCTTCCAGCCCGCGCATGTGGCGCGCCTCGGCGGTGAAACCGGCGGACGCAGTCAAGCTGCGTGAACTGCGCGCGCAGTTCGGCGTGGGGCCGGTGGCGATCCACGCCAGCTATCTGATCAATGTGTGCAGCCAGACGGAGACGGTGAGGGTGAACTCGGTCGCGGCCTTTCGCGGCGAGGTGGAACGCGCGCTGGCGCTGGGCGCGGAGGGGTTGGTGCTGCATCCCGGAAGCTGGAAGGGGTTGACACGTGAAGAGGGGTTACGGCTGGCGGCGGAGTCCATCGAGCGGGCGGTCGAGGGGATCGACTTTGCGGGCAAGGACTTTCGCATTCTGATCGAGAACACCGCCGGCGCGGAGTTCTCCCTCGGCGGAAAGCTGGAGCAGGTGGCGGAGTTGGTGGGGATGCTGAAGCCGTACGCGCCGGTCGGCATGTGCCTGGACACCTGTCATATTCATGTTGCCGGGTACGACATCGTCTCCGATGCGGGCTACGCCGAGACGATGCGACAGGTGGGCGCGACGGTGGGCTTCGACACGGTGAAGGTGTGGCACTGCAACGACGCGAAGGCGGCCTTCGGATCGAAGCTGGACCGCCATCAGCACATCGGCGAGGGGACCATCGGCACAGCGCCCTTCCGCCGCCTGCTGCACGACGCGCGCTTCGCCCACTGCGCGTTCATCGCCGAGACGCCGGTGGACGCGCCCGGCGACGAGGCGCGCAACGTCGCTGCGCTGAAGGCGCTGGCGGCGGGGTAAGGTTGCGCGATAATCGCATAAGAAACTTGTTTCCCTGTACTTGGCGGCATGGGTGTATCCTTGCTGCCGAAGTTCTGGAGCGAGACGATGTGGTTGCGGAATATGGTCCTGGCTGGGCTAGGCTTTGGCCTGATGGCGGTGCCAACGGCGATAGGGCAGAGTGCGCCGAGCGATATGCTGATTCCGCCCGCGTTGTATGCGGTGGTAGGTGCGCCGTTTACGGCTACGGTAGAGTGGAACAGCACAGAGACGAAGGCAGACGGGACCACGGTCAATCATCGTCGCGTAAGCCGAATCATGCGTGACTCGGCAGGACGGCAGCGATTCGAAGACGGCCAGGACGAAGCCGGTCCGCAGGCCGCTGAGCCTCCCACAATCAGGCTCTACAATCCCGTGACCCACCTGTTCGCGAACCTGGATTCGGCTACAGGCGTGGCGAAGATCTCTACCATGGGAGCGACCTCGGCGCTGCCGTCGCGGGTTCCATCGTCCAGCAATACAACAGGCCCCGTGAAGGGGCAGGCCGATCTTCAGCAATCGGAGAGCCGAGCAGACGCGAGCGTGACCCGGGAACCTCTGCCTCCGCGTGAGATTGCCGGCCTTCAGGCCGAAGGAGTCCGCACCACAACGACCATCCCCTCGGAAAAAGATGGAGGCCCTGCGGTGAGGGTGGTCGACGATGTGTGGGAGTCGCCGCTGTGGCGCATGGAGTTGCTCCATATCCACGATGATCCAAGGACGGGACGCAGCCAGGCCCAGGTGACGGAACTGACACGCGAAGAGCCGGACGAGGCGCTCTTCAGTCCGCCAGGTGGATATACCAAGGACAACTGGGAGATAGAAGGCCATTTTAGCGTTGTGCTGCCCAAGCCATCTCCCCTGCCTCGGCCCATCGTCGACGACAATCTGGCGGATGCCGCAGACCGGGTGATTGCCGCCGCCACAGCGCACTCCGACAACCTCTTTGCCCCCTACCACGAGCGCTACGAGCTGACCATGACCGACTACAAGGGGGAGAAGCATCAGGGCAGTATCGAGACGTGGATTAGCCCGGCTGGCTTCCGCTTCGAGCTGCACACAGATACATACAACGAAGTGCGTGTATCGAATTATGCGACCGGGCAGATGTGGGGAATGAGAGATGGAATCCTGCCGTTGCGGGTGGTGGAGTTTGTCTGGGACAGGGTCCTGCCCCGGGATGCGGTGCAGCGCGTTCTGCATGGCGGGGGTACGATTCCAGGGCTGAAGACGGTGACGGTGGCGGATGAGCAACTGACGTGTGCCGGCATCGGCGCGACGGCGCAGATGTGTTTCGACCCTCTCACTGGATTTATTGTCTCGGGTTCACTGGAATCGGAGCGCGTCGAATACGAGGGTTGGAAGAAGGTGGACACCTGGAAATATCGTGTGAGCACTCTGCGTATCTATCAGGACAAGAACTTGCTCGTTGAAGCCAGGCTCACCGCCGCAGGGATGGAGTTTTCGCCGGACATATTTCAGCAGATCGACGGACTCCGCGAGATGCAGACGAACTCAAAGGACAGAAACTCTTCTCCAACCCCCAATCCGCAGCAACATAGGATTTTGGCGCGGGGAGTGTCGGCGCAAGCCGCGCGAATTCACGGTTACGCGCAAACGCATGTATGGGTGGACACGCAGGGCATCGTGACGCGCGCCGAGGTGGAGGACGCGGACGACGCGCAGGTGGCGGCGGCGGCGCTGGAGTCCGCCCGGAAGACGGTCTATCAGCCATGGCTCGACAATGGACAGCCGTCGGCATTCGAGACCACCATCCTGTCCACGTATTTGGCCGCTATGCCGGCAAGAGCGCGGTAAAGATTGCTGCCGTATAACCGCACGAAGCCGATTTCTTTACAATCGGTAGATATGGCAGAGTCGGTACAGAGCACGAGTGAAGCGCAGGGGCGGTACAACCCGGCGGAGATTGAACCGAAGTGGCAGGCGCGGTGGGACGCGGATGCGTCGCTGTATGCGGCGGAGGGGCATAGCGGAGACGGAGAGGCGCGGGCCAAGCCGAAGTTCTATTGCCTGGAGATGCTACCCTATCCCAGCGGGCAGTTGCACATGGGCCATGTGCGCAACTACGCCATCGGCGACGCACTGGCGCGCTTCATGTGGATGCGCGGCTACAACGTGCTGCACCCGATGGGCTGGGACGCCTTCGGCCTGCCGGCGGAGAATGCCGCGCTGAAGAACGACACGCCGCCCGCCGAGTGGACGCTGGCCAACATTGCGGCGATGCGCCAGCAGATGCGGCGCATGGGCCTGAGCTACGACTGGGCGACCGAAGTCACGACCTGCCTGCCGGAGTACTACCGCTGGAACCAGTGGTTCTTCCTGAAGATGTACGAGCGCGGCCTGGCGTACCGCAAGAAGAGCAAGGTGAACTGGTGTCCGCAGTGTGCGACTGTGCTGGCCAACGAGCAGGTGGTAGACGGCCGATGCTGGCGGCACGACGACACGCTGGTGGAGCAGCGCGACCTGACGCAGTGGTTTTTGCGCATCACAAAGTATGCGGACGAGCTGCTAGACGGTTTGGACAAGATGGATGGCTGGCCGGAGAAGGTGCGCACCATGCAGCGCAACTGGATCGGGCGCAGCGAAGGCGCGCTGGTGGACTTTGCCGTCAGCGAGTCGAGCGAGAAGATTGCGGTGTTCACCACGCGCGTGGACACGATCTTCGGCGCGACCAGCGTACAGCTTGCTCCGGAGCACATGGTGGCGAAGGGCTTTGCCGCGAGCGATGCGGCGTTGGCAGGGCAGATCGAAGAGATGCTGGCGCAGCAGAAGGCCGCGCGCGAGTCGGGCGATCTGGGCGCGATCGAGAAGCACGGCGTGGACACAGGGAAGTTCGCCATCAACCCGTTCAATGGCGAGCTTGTGCCGATCTGGGTTGCAAATTATATTCTGGCCGACTACGGCACCGGCGCCATCATGAGCGTTCCCGCGCACGATGAGCGCGATTTCGAGTTCGCCAATAAATATGGGCTGCCGGTGCGCCGCGTAATTGTTCCGAGGGACAAGAACAGACAACAGCAAGATCAAGAGCGAAATGCGGGGGTTCTTCGCTCCGCTCAGAATGACAATGTCTCTGTAGAGAACCCTGTGGAGCAGCTTCCGTATACCGCCAAAGACGATGCGGTTCTTATCGACTCCGGCCAGTGGACGGGGGAGTCGTGCATCGAGGCGCAGAAGAAGATGGCTGCGTTCGCCAAGGCGAATGGATTTGGCAGTGCGACGGTTACATATCGCCTGAAGGACTGGGGCGTGAGCCGGCAGCGCTACTGGGGCACGCCGATCCCGATGGTCTATTGCACGAATGGCCACGCGGGAACCGAACCGGGCGGCGTGGTTGCGTTGCCGGAGAGCGCGCTGCCCGTGCTGCTGCCCGCGCAGGTGAAGATCACGCAGCAGGGTGGCTCGCCGCTGGGACGCGTGGCGGATTTTGTGAACACTGCCTGCCCGGTTTGCGGAGGCCCTGCCCGCCGCGAGACCGACACCATGGACACCTTCGTCGATTCGAGCTGGTACTTCTATCGCTACACGGATGCGAAAAACTCTGCCGCCCCCTTCGATTCGGCGAAGGCGAACTACTGGTTTCCCATCGACCAGTACATCGGCGGCGTGGAGCACGCGATCCTGCACCTGATCTACTCGCGCTTCTGGACGAAGGCGATGCTCGACCTCGGGTTGATTGCGAACGACGAGCCTGCGGCGCGGCTGTTTACGCAGGGGATGGTGATTAAAGACGGGGCGAAGATGTCGAAGTCGAAGGGAAACGTCGTCTCGCCCGACCTGATGATCGAGCGCTACGGAGCGGACGCCACGCGCATGTACGCGCTCTTTGCCGCGCCGCCGGACCGCGACCTGGAGTGGCAGGAGGAGGGCGTCGCGGGCATCAGCCGATTCCTTGCAAGAGTGCATCGCCTGACGATGAAGTACGCCGCGACTGCGAAGGAGGGCGTTGGCGCAGATGCAGCGGCGGAGGCGAAGCTGTTGCGCACGCTGCACCAGACCATTGCCAAGATTACAGCGGACTTCAGCGGACGATGGCACTTCAACACCTGCATTGCGGCGATCATGATCCTGGTCAACGAAGTGGCGGCGGCAGAGCCGCCGATGGACGCAGGCAACATCTCCGGCCCCGTTATTGCCGAAGTCTTCCGCAATCTCACGCTGATGCTTGCGCCGTTCGCGCCGTTTCTTGCGGCGGAGTTGTGGCAGGCACTTGGCGGCGAGGGCGCGGTCTTTCGCGTCGCGTGGCCGGTGGCCGATGCGGAGCTTGCACGCGAAGAAGAGATGGAGATTCCCGTTCAGTGCAACGGCAAGCTTGTAACTGTAATCAAGGTACCCGTTGGAAGCGATGCTGCGACGATCCAGGCCGCAGCGCTGGCGGACGCGAAGGTTGCGGCACGCATGGAAGGCAAGAACGTAGTGAAGACAATTGTCGTGCCGGGCAAGCTCGTGAACATCGTGGTGCGGTAGATGACACTCGACGGCAATACGCCGGTGCGCGGGACGCAGTCGTTTGTACATACGTTGACGGTGTGTTGGAAGCGGCCTTCTCTGACTGCGCTGGAGGTGCTGTGGCGCTGGGCGTTCGGCGCTCCGGCGGCGGCGTTGCTGGCTTACGAGGCGCTCGGCGTGTGGCGCGCGGCGCCGGTCGATCGCGCGGCGCTCGCGCGCATGTCGCTGCTCGACCCGATGGGCGCCGCATCT
>JAJZDL010000178.1 GCA_021851465.1 Acidobacteriota bacterium | reverse complement strand
CCACTGCCGTCATCCCATGCTCCCACACCCTATACCTTGTCATTCCGACCGCAGCCTTCTTTATGAATTGTCCTCCTGAGCGCAGCGAAGAATCCCCGCATTTCGCCTTTGCTTTTGCCGTTGCCGTTGCCGTTGCCTTTGCCTTTGCCGTTGCCGTTGCCGTTGCTTTTGCTTTTGCCTTTGCCTTTGCCCTTGCCTTTGCCTTTGCCTTCCCCCAAAAATCCAGCAAACTCGCCTGTCAAGCCCTCGCTCGCCCCAGAAATCCTCTAACCGGCACCCCATCAACCACTTCCGCCAGATAAATACTTGGCATAGTAGTTTCCCTCAGCTTCGTAAAATAGAACCATAGATCGAAGTCATCGGATCGGCTGCGGGCAGAGTCCTCAGCGGGGCCGGCGGCGAAGAGTAGGCAGGCCGCGCACTCGGCAGTTGCTTCATAAGCTCAATAGAGTCTAATATTTAGCCGTAAGTCCAATGGAATCTAATTTTTGCGGACACATACCACCCGCAATCGCATGAATCGAATCAACTTACGCCCAAATACCCCCAGGGGGGGGTACCACCATGGGTAACGAACCAGTTAACCCACAAACGCCAAGCGCCATCTTGATGAATCAAACGCCACTCCAAAGAATGTAAGGATGCCCACATCCCGCAAGCCGAAGACATGGACGCATGAAGCAGCGCTTGGTTCATGCGATTGCCCTGTCATCAGATGCCCGTTGTGTCACGCCACCCTCGCTGGATTTACAATCACAGCGGCTGCTGAACTCCGCCCAGCCGGAAAGCTGCGCCTGTCATGCCCGACTCCACACCGCTTCTGATCGTCGTTGCCATCGTCCTGCTGTACATTCTCAACTCCATCAAGATCCTCAAGGAGTACGAGCGCGCAGTGGTCTTCCGGCTGGGCCGCGTGCGCCACGACGCCTCCGGCCCCGGCATCATCCTGGTCTTCCGTCCGGTCGACACCATCGTCCGCGTCAGCCTGCGCCAGGAGGCGATGGAAGTGCCGCCGCAGGACATCATCACCCGCGACAACGTCACCCTGAAGGTGAACGCCGTCATTACGCTGCGCGTGGTCGATCCGGTCAAGTCCGTCATCGAGGTCTCGAACTACGTCTACCAGACCTCGCAGTTCGCCCAGACCACCCTCCGCTCTGTCCTCGGCGAGGTCGATCTCGATGAGCTCCTCGCCCACCGCGACCGCCTCAACCAGCGCATCCAGACCATCATCGACGGCCACACCTCGCCCTTCGGCGTCAAGGTCGTCGCGGTTGAGGTGAAGCAGGTGGACATGCCGGAAAACATGCTGCGCGCCATGGCCAAGCAGGCCGAGGCCGAGCGCGAGCGCCGCGCCAAGATCATCCACGCCGAGGGCGAGTTCAACGCCGCAGCCAAACTCGTCGAGGCCGCCGCGCTCATGGCCACGCAGCCCATGACCCTGCAACTCCGCTACCTGCAGACCCTCTCCGACATCGGCGTGGAGAAGAACACCACCGTCGTCTTTCCGCTGCCGATGGAGTTCATGAACCTGTTCAACAAGACATTTATCGCCCCGACCGCTGCCGCGCCCGATGCGGCGACGAAGGAGTGACCGTGAATCGTCTTTACGACGACGATAGCGATCCGCCCGGACGCGGCTACACCAGAGACCCAGACCGTTCCGCGTCCGGCCGCACTGCCGACCGCGAGATCTCGCTCGGCGCCCCGGCCATCCTTGGCCTCTTCTTCGCACTTGCGCTGCTCTGTGCGGGCTTCTTCGGCTTCGGCTACACCATGGGCCGCAAATCGGGGCAGGCAACCGTCCAACCCATCGGCGCCTCCTCCGACACGTCTATGCCCAGCAGCCTGAGTGCAGACAAGCCAGCCGCCGGCAGCCCGGCGAGCCAGCCAGCCGCGCAACCCTCCAGCGTAGACTCCACACCGCCTGCGCCCCTCCAGACTGCGACCGTCCCCATCGCATCGCCCTCCGCATCCACCTACGCCCCTACACCGCCCGGCCCAACGACCACCGCCGCCGACAAGCCCGCGCCACCATCCACACAACCGCCGACCGGCAACCAGCAACCGGCCATCTCTCCCACCGGAACTTTCATGGTGCAGGTCGCAGCCGTCTCCAGCCAGGACGTCGCCAATATTCTGCTCGCCTCGTTGCAGAAAAAAGGCTACGCCGTAGTTGTCCGCCACGAGCAGCAGGACAATCTCCTACATGTCCAGATCGGCCCCTTTGCCACCCGACAAGAGGCTGAAACAATGCAGCAGCATGTCCTCGCCGACGGGTTCAACGCCATCGTCAAATAATTCTGGGCAAAATCCTCATTTATAATCATCGCAGGGGCTGTTGAACTCATCTGTATGCTGTCGCAATCGCCTCAAGACTCTTGGGAGGACTGAATCGTCTTGCGTTTTTTCTGTCTGCTGGGATTTTTATGGGTTGCACTGGGGTTTGCCTCTGCGCAGCCGGTGGCCTCGCTCAGGGACTTGCCGGATGCTCCAGACGCAATGGTCGCGGCGGATCCGCAACCGGCGCAGGCCCAGCAACCTCTTCCACAGAACAATGGGGACACCGGACAATTGAGCACTCTGCCGCCGGTGACGCAGCCGATCCCGCCCTCCAAGCAGCAGCCCAAGCGGATTCTTGGCATTATGCCCAACTATCGAGCGGTCAGTGCCGGTGCGATTCCACCGCCTCCCACGGCAAAGGAATCCTTGAATATGGCGGCCGAAAACAGCTTCGACTACTCCTCCTTTATCTTTGTTGGGTTGACCTCCCTACTCGCCAAGGGTGTGGATGCGCACCCCCAGTTGGGCAAGGGCGCGCCGGGACTCTGGGCTTACACATGGCGCGGGTTTGTGGACAAGACGGATGGCAACTACTGGGTCATCTTCATACTGCCAACCATGCTCCACGAGGATGAGCGCTACTACACGCGCGGACACGGCAGCATCCTGGGCCGCGCCCTCTATGCGTCGAGCCGTGTGCTCATCACGCCCAATTACCAGGGGCGCGACACATTCAATGTCTCTGAGGTGGTGGGCCGCGGCATCGCGCAGGGGATCTCGCTCGCCTATTACCCAAGCACGGACCGCAACGCAGCCGACCTTGCCACCAAATACGGCTACGCCGTCCTGCGCGATGCCGCCACCAACGTCTTCCGCGAGTTCTGGCCGGACATCGCCACCCACCTGCACCGCCGCAAGCTCTGAGCGCAACCACACATCCCTACGCCTTGCCCACACCCTGCATCGGACGCATCTCCTCCGGCAGCGCAGCCACCATCGCCGCCCGCGCCGCGCGCATCAACTCGTCGCGCGTCGCATACCCCGCCGGATCGATCGCCGCCAGAATCTCAACCTTCGCCACCCCAGGCCGCACGGCCGCGCTGTGTTTGCGCATCAAGATCTGCGTCCCGCTGATGGCCACCGGAACGACAGGCGCGCCCGTCTCCATCGCCAGGTAGAACGGCCCACGCTTGAACTCCGCCAGCCGCCCGTCCTCCGAGCGTGTCCCTTCGGCAAAAAAAACGACGTGCAGCCCGGAGCGCAGCGCCGCCGCCGCCGCCGCAACGCTCTCCCGCGCCGTCTCGCGCCGTCTCCCCCGCGCCACCGGAACGAATCGCGCCATCCGCATCGCCGTTCCCAGCAGCGGAATCCACATCAACTCCTTCTTCAGCAGCACCGAGCACTGCCCCGGAAGCACCGGCAGCAAAACCGGCGGATCCAGATTCGACACATGGTTCGCGAGGAAGATGCAGCTCGCACCTGCCGGAACGCGCTCCAGCCCGCTCACATCCACCCGAACCCCCGCAGCCCGCAGCCCCAGAGGCACAATCCCACGCACCACCACCCGGTACAGCAGCCGAACGTTGCCCACCACCAGCGAGTAGGGAATCCCGATGACTCCCGCCAACCCGCCCAGCGTCAGGTACACCATCACCATCTTGAAGGTCGCAAACATCTATCTGCCAGAGTACCGCACCTGCGATACTTGCTCCTTCATCTGCCCTGCGCGAAGTCGATGGAGAAGAATTCCAAGGGCTCGATTCCTGCCTACCGTATCGTTACCGAGAACCGCGTCATGCAGCGTACCGCTCGCCTTGTTTATCGAAATCAACCTGGTTGATCGCGTCGAATGGTGCCGTCTGCGCACTGCTTCCCTCGAACATCGGTACTGCCCGTGTGAAGTGGTTGCGACGGCGGGTCGGCCCAGAGAACGGGCACCACAGACGCCTAAGCCCAAAAAAATATTGAAGTGCGCGCAACTCATGCATCTTACTATCTATCTATGGATAACAGGACTTGACCCCGGGCCAGATTGGCAGAAGTGCGATGAATCGGAGTGGGAGTGGGATGCTGGCTGGTATGGCAGGCAACGGCCAGAGAGCAAAGACGCAGATGGATTCCCGTTCCATCGCAACCAGCAGAGATGCTCGTGCGATGAACATATACCCTGATCGGTCGCTCTGCTGCTTGAACGATACACAAAGAACGAGAGAAGGAGATGAAGATGAAGAATACGCATGTGATTGATCGGCTTGAAGAGGTTAGCTCGGATGAGCTGCGGTCTGGAGTGGGAGGGACTGGATTGGACAAGGCGAGGTTCCTGAAATTTGGGGGTGTGGTGGCCCTAGGGTTGGCGTTGCTGGTTGGCTGCGCGTCGAAGCAGGAGAAGGCGATCGAGGCGGCGAAGAAGCAGGCGGCGGCGACGGGCCTGCCGCAGCAGGTGGTGACGGTGGACAAGGCTGGGACAACGACAACAACGACGATCCAGCCGCCAGTGCCGGGGCAGACGACGGAGACGGTTACGACGACGACGGCACCCGCGCCGCCGCAGATCGCGGGCGGCCCGCTGCCGACCGCTCCCGGGACGTACTACCAACCGGTCGGAACTGTGCAGAGCGGTACGGGCGCCCCGCAGCAGGCGAGCGCTCCGCCTGTGCAGCCCGCGGATGTTCACATACCGGCGGGCACAGAGCTTGCGATCGAGATCAATCAGACCATCAGCGTGAAGACGACGCCCGCGGGATCTCGCTTCGATGGCGAGGTGGTGGAACCGTGGACGGATGCGAATGGGCGCGTGGTTCTGCCAAAGGGAACGCCGGTCGGCGGGATTGTGGACGCGTCGCACAAGCGGGGACACTTCAAAGGGGCCTCGTTGCTGGAGCTGCGGCTGACATCGCTGACATTGAATGGCACGCAGTACCCACTACAGACGCATGATCTTACCGAATCAAAACGAGGAAAGGGCCGGCGGTCGGCGGCGATGATCGGCGGTGGCGCGGGGCTGGGAATGCTGATCGGCGGGATCGCTTCCGGCGGCACTGGGCTGCTGATCGGTGGGCTGGCGGGCGGCGGCGCGGGAACGGCGGCGGCTGGACTGACGGGCAACAGCGACCTCGTGATTCCATCTGAGTCGATCGTCCACTTCCGGCTGGCCGACGATCTGACGCTTCAGCAGTAGGGCCGGCGCCAACTATGCCGTTCGAGATGCACCGCAGGTGCGGCCCAGCGCCAATGCTCGGCCGCACCTGCGGGTGCTGCGCCTCCCGCCCAAGCCGAACGACTGTCTCGCGATTGGGCAGCGCAATCGCATGATTCGGGCGATGCTTGATGCGTCCTTATCTTCGAGCGGGGGGATGGCCATCCTTGCATTCTTTGGAGTGGCGATTGATTCATCGAGCTGACGATTGATTCATCGGCTTGCAGCTTGGCGTTTGTGGGTTAACTGGTTGGTTACTCCTGGTGGTACCTCCCCACCCCCCTGGGGAGGTATTTGGGCGTAAGTTCATTGGATTCATGCGATTGTGGGTGGTATGTGTCCGTAAAAATTAGATTCCATTGGACTTACGGCTAAATATTAGACTCTATTGTACTTATGAGGCATGATCCGGTTCTCTTTGGTTCTCCAGCGTCGCTTCGGTGCAAATTGATGCTAGTGTTCTGAGTCTGAAGTTCGTATAGGTCGGGCCTTCAGCCCTCTGGTTTGGGGTGCAATGTA
>JAJZDL010000177.1 GCA_021851465.1 Acidobacteriota bacterium | reverse complement strand
ATGTCCATTCGTTCCCTCCGAAGGTTCTGATTGCTCGTCACAACCAGCTTCTCCGGTTCAGTTCGAATGGACAACCTCTTGAAAGATCACAGGTGCCCCGCCCATTCCGCATCCTCTGCGGAATGGGTGGGGGCCGACCGCACTCCTTGAGTCGCCAGACCTGCGCTCAGCACCCTCATTCGATAATCCGACGCGCAACGCGATACCCTGTAGTCACACTATGACGCAGGAACGCCGCACCCAATGACAGCCCACACAACCCGCATGACCGCCGAGTGGGCGCCCCATGCCGCCACATGGATCGCCTGGCCGCACAATCCCGAGGACTGGCCCGGCAAGTTTCAGCCCATCCCGTGGGTCTACGCCGAGATCGTCCGCCACCTCTCGCGCGTCGAAGCCGTCCACATCCTGGTCAACGACGAGGCCGCCGAGCGCCGCGCCACCGGCATTCTCAAACGCGGCGGCGCGGACCTCGCCCGCATCCGCTTCCACCGCTGGCCCACCGACCGCGTCTGGCTGCGCGACTCCGGCCCCATCTTCGTGAAGGATGCGGAGAACAAGATCGCCGTCACCAACTGGAGGTTCAACGCCTGGGCCAAGTACGACAACTGGCGGCGCGACGACCAGGTGCCGCACCGCGTTGCGCGCCTCTACAGCCTGCCGGAGATCACGCCGAAGATTGAACTCGCCGATGGCAAGCCTTATCGCATCGTCCTTGAAGGCGGCTCCATCGACACCAACGGCGCGGGCGTCCTCCTCACCACCGAAGAGTGCCTCCTCTCCGAGATTCAGCAACGCAACCCCGGCGTCACCCGCACTCAGCTCGAACGCGTCTTCCACGACCACCTCGGCATCGACCAGGCCCTCTGGCTCAACCGCGGCTGCGCGGGCGACGACACGCACGGCCACATCGACGACATCGCCCGCTTCGTGGCCGAAGACACCATCGTGGCCACCGTGGAGCCGAACACCGCCGACGAGAACCACCTCCCGCTGGCCGAGAACCTCGACCGCCTCCACGCCTTCCGCCGCGCGCACGGCCCCAACAAGGGCCAGCCCTTCAAGATCGTCGAACTCCCCATGCCCGCGCCGGTCGTCTTCGAGGCCCAGCGTCTGCCCGCCAGCTACGCCAACTTCTACATCGCCAACTCGCTCGTCCTCGTCCCCACCTTCAACGACGCCAACGACCGACGCGCGCTCAACATCCTCGCCGCCTGCTTTCCCACCCGCGAGGTCGTCGGCATCCACGCCGTCGATCTCGTCTGGGGCCTCGGCACCCTCCACTGCCTCACCCAGCAGGAGCCCGCATGAGCGACGCCAACGCCAGCCTCCGCGAGTTGGACGACCTCGACTTCCTCCACGCCGCCATCGCCGAAGCCCGCGCCGCCGAGCGCGACGGCGAGGTCCCCGTCGGCGCGGTCATCGTACGCAAAGGCGAGATCGTCGCTCGCGGCCAGAACCGCGTCCTGCGCGACCACGACCCAACCGCCCACGCCGAGATCGTCGCCCTGCGCCACGCCGGCCGCGCGCTGGAGAACTATCGTCTCGTCGATAAGAGCACAAGCGATAAGGACTCGAAAGACACCGGCTGCACCCTCTACACCACGCTCGAACCCTGCGCCATGTGCGCCGGTGCTATTCTCCACGCCCGCATCGCTCGCCTGGTCTACGCCGCGCCCGACCCCAAGGCCGGGGCCTGCGGATCGGTCCTCTGCGTGCTGAACCACCCACAGCTCAACCACAGAGTCGAAATCGTCTCCGGCCTCCTCGCCGAGGAGTGCGGCGCATTGCTCACCGCCTTCTTCCGCGCCCGCCGCTAGCAAATTCCGACCGTGCCGCCGGGCAATGGTATCGTTTGCGCCACCCTGTCGCGGCAAATTCATACGCCTGTTTCATATCTGAGTCACAATAGAGAACACGGGATTTCCGTAGGCGGGGGAGGCGAAGCAATGCCGCGCATCAACTTTCATCTGCAACTGGCTGAACTTAAGGACAAGCTGCTAGCCATGGCCGCGCTCTCGCAGCAAGCCCTGGAGTTCTCCGTCGAGGCATATCTGGAGCGAGACATGGCGCTCTGCGACCATGTGCTCGAAATCGAAGAGGCCATCAACGCGGCCGAAAAGATGGTCCACGAGATGGCCTACGAGTTGCTCGCTAAAGAACAGCCCATGGCCATCGACCTGCGCTTCATCCTCTCCGTCATCAAGATCAACGGCGACCTGGAGCGCATCGGCGACCAGGCGGCGAACATCGCATCCAGTGCGCAGGCGATGAAGAACGAACCCGCAATCGCGCTTCCGGTCGAGATCGAGCAGATGGGGGAGAGCGCGGGGGTGATGATCCGTACGGCCATCCAAGCGCTGCTGGAGGCAGACCCCAGAATGGCCGAAAGCGTCCTCTCCATGGACGACGCCGTCGACGAGGCCAACAAAACCGTGCAGGCCGCGCTCATGGAGACGATGCAGAGTCAGCCCGATCTGAGCGTGCAGGCGCTCACCGCAATCCTCATCGGACGCAACCTGGAGCGCGCCGCCGACCACGCTACCAACATCGCGGAAGACGTCATCTTCTGGCTGCGCGGTTCGGATGTGCGCCACAAGTTCTCGCTGGCCGAGGCAGAGTGACGGCGGCCCGCTCTTCGACAAATGCGCGCATCCGTCGCGCCTGGGTTGACGCACACTGGCCACTCAATTAAGCTGGGTGCTATGAGGATGTGCGACCGCGACCCGCTTGTATACCGTTCCATCTGTTGTTGCGGCCTTGCGTGCCGCAGCATCTGTCCCGCCTCGTAGAGTTCGTATTCTTGCGAAGCCGCGGATCAGCCGCACACGCGCCCACAAATCCGGTGGGCGATTTTTTTTGAGACATGCCTTCTGCCAACTGCCAGCCGCATCCTTCCATCCATAATCGGCTGAGATTTTAAGGAAACGATATGACCGACATCGCCCCGCAGACGCCACCCGCCGCAACCCCAGCCGCCAAAGAGACCAAGGCCCAGAGGTCGGAGCGCCTGAAGCTCGCCAAAAACCCGTGGGAGGCATGGGACGAGGTGCGTCAGTTCGCCCGCGAAGGCCGCGCCTCCGTGCTGCCCGAGTGGGCCGAGTTCTACTTCAAGTGGTGGGGCGTCTACACCCAGGGAGACGGTGCGGGCGTCACCGGCGGCAAGGACGGCCAGGGCAAGGCCACCGAGTACTTCATGATGCGCATCGGTCTGCCCAACGGAATGCTCACAGCGCACCAACTGCGCACCATCGGCGAACTGACCAAGAAGCACGCGCGCAATCTCGCCGACATCACCACCCGCCAGAACATTCAACTGCACTGGCTCACCATCGAGTCGCTGCCGGAGATTGTCGAGGCGCTTACCGCCATCGGCCTCAGCCCCAAGGGGGCCTGCGGAGACGTCATGCGCAACGTCACCGGATGCCCGCTCGCAGGGCTCGACGCGCACCAACTCCTCGACGCCAGCCCGCTTGCGGTTGAGATCGCGCAGAAGCTCACCGCGAACCCCGAGTTCTACAACCTGCCGCGCAAGTTCAAGGTCACGGTCTCCGGATGCCCCGTCTGGTGCTCCTACCCGGAGATCAACGACATCGCGCTCACAGCCATCCGCCGCAAGGTCGATGGCATCGAGGAGATCGGCTACTCGTTGCGCGTCGGCGGCGGCCTCTCTACCGAGCCGCACATCGCCGTGCGCATTCCAGCCTTCGTCCCGCAGGACAAGGCCTTCGCCGTGGTCGAGGCCGTCCTGCGCATCTTCAAGGAACAGACCGAGCTGCGCGAGAACCGCACCCGCGCCCGCCTCAAGTACCTCTTCATGCGCCATGGCTGGACGGCAGAGACGATGCTGCAGGCCATCGAGCAGAAGCTCGGTTACAAGCTCGATCCCTCCCCGATCGGCGAGGACCTCGTCCCCGACGATGTCTATCGCGACCACATTGGCGTAACCCCGCAGCGCCAGCCCGGCCTCTCTGCCATCGGTGCAAGCGTGCTCCGCGGCAGGCTCACCGGCGAACAGCTCATCCAGCTCGCCGACCACGCCGACGAGTTTGGCGACGGCCACCTGCGCGCCACCATCATGCAAAACATCGTGCTCGCAAACGTCCCCAACGCGCGCACCCGCGATGCAATTCACCAACTCAACCGGATCGGCCTGCAGGTCGAGGTCTCCCCCTTCTGGCGCGGAGCCATCGCCTGCACCGGCACCGAGTTCTGCAAGCTCGCCATCGCCGAAACCAAGGCATTCTCCAAGTGGCTCGTCAGCGAGATGGAGGACCGCCTCCCCGGATTCGACCAACAGATCAGGCTACATGTCACCGGCTGCACCAACTCCTGCGGCCAAAGCTGGATCGCAGACATCGGACTTGAAGGCAAAAAAATCAAGAAGGACGGCGCAATGGTCGATGCCTTCTACTTCTGCGTCGGAGGAGCGGTCGGCAAGTACGCCGGCATCGCACGCCAGATCGGCTTCCGCGCCGCCGCAGAAGACTGCCCCGCGGCCATCGAGCGCCTCCTGCGCGCCTATCTCGCCGCGCGTGCACCCGGAGAAGACCTCCGCGCCTACTTCGCCCGCACCGACGACGAGAGCCTCCGCGCCCACCTCGCTGGCACCATCGCCGCGCCTGTCGAACGCGACCCTCCACCCGTCGGCGCGGGCCGCCACACACCCGGAGAGTAGCCCGCGATGAGCCTCTTCCCCATCTTCCTCAAACTTACAGGCCGCCCCTGCATCATCATAGGCGCGGGCAATCTTGCCGAGTCCAAGATCGATTCGCTGCGCGTGGCGGAGGCCCGCGTCACCGTCATCGCGCCCACAGTCAACGCGCGCATCGCTGCAATGGCGGATGTGGGCGAAGTGACGCTGCATCGGCGTGAGTACGCGCCCGGCGATCTCGCAGGCCACTTCCTTGCCGTCGCCGCAACCGACAATCCAGCAGTCAATCGCGCCGTCTTTGCAGAAGCCGAAGCTGCGGGAATCCTCGTCAATGCCGTAGACGACCCACCCTTCTGCGACTTCTACTTCCCTTCCGTCGTCCGCCGCGGAGACCTGCAGATCGCCATCTCAACCGCAGGCGCAAGCCCAGCCCTCGCCCAGCGGCTGCGCAAGCAGATCGACTCGCTCCTTCCGCTCGACGCAGGGGACTGGCTCGCCGAACTCGGCAATCTGCGCCGTGAGGTTCTGCAACGCGAGCCTGCCAACGACGCCCGCCGCGAGTTGCTGCATCAGCTTGCCAGCCGCGAAGTCTGCGGCTTCGATGGATGCCCCACCCGTGCGCTCGCGCGCCGCCACGCCCTGTCCAATTCCTTGCCTGCCCCGCTGCCTGCGCACAAAACAACTGCGGCGTTGGCCGACAATCCACCTCCCGCGCCGCGCGACTCCGCAGAGGAAAAATAGTGAGGGTCCCGGCGCAGCCCGGCGTTGTCTACCTCGTCGGCGCGGGGCCAGGCGATGCGGATCTGCTCACGCTGCGCGCCCTCCGCCTCCTGCAGTCCGCCGACGTCGTCCTTCCCGACGACCTCGTCTCCGACGAAGTCCTCGCGCTCGCCAGCCCCTCCGCGCTTATCGTTCCCGTCGGCAAGCGCTGCGGACAACAGAGCATCACGCAGGCCGGCATCCACGAGTTGATGTTGCGCCACGCGCGCGCCGGACGCAGTGTAGTCCGGCTCAAATCGGGTGACCCGCTGGTCTTCGGCCGCGCCGGCGAGGAGATCGCCGCCCTCGTCGAGGCCGCAATTCCCTTCGAGATCGTGCCCGGAATCTCGGCAGCCTTTGCCGTGGCGGCCGCACTTAAGACGCCGCTCACCGACCGCAGCTCGGCCTCGAAGCTCATCTTCGCCACTGCGCACCACGCAGCGCCGCGGCCCGACTCGCTAACCATGCTACAGCTCACGCCGAAGTGGGAGGGAGCGTTTCCCAAAGACGCCACGCTCATCGTCTACATGCCCGGTCGTCACTTCCGTGCGCTCGCCGATGAGCTGATCGCCTCCGGCATCGACGCCACAACACCTTGCCTCGCCGAGA
>JAJZDL010000176.1 GCA_021851465.1 Acidobacteriota bacterium | reverse complement strand
GTGGGTCTGTTGCAAACAGAGAGAGGAAGACGACGATGCCCTGCACGATCGAGGTCTTGACCTCGGAGCGAAAGAACTTCCAATGCTCCCAATACCAATATTGGACCCAGCCGAAAGAGTCCTGCTGTTCGGGAGCGAATATCTTGCGCGTATAGAGGGAGAATTCGGCATGCGCCTGTTGGAGCAGCAACTGTTCCAGCTCTTTCGTCCACACGGCGAGGTACTGATCCGCATCCTTCCGCCACTCGAATCCCAGCGAAGAGAGCAGCGATTCGTGTTCACGGTAGGCATCTTTTCCGATGCCGATATATTTTGTCTGGCTGAAGCGTGACCCAATTTCGATCAGCATTTCCTCCAGAGATCCAGCGCTGATGACCGTACGGAAGAGATCGACCATCGTGAGGTATCCGTCGCGGATGCGGTGCAACAGAATCACGTACCGTACAAGGTCGGTGTAGGACTGCTGCCAAAACGGCTCCCTGCCCTTGCCCCAGATGCTGGTGATGATCGATGCGATATTGAACGCCTGGGCATAGGGATCGAGCGAATTGTTCAACGGATTATAGCGGAGGTCGCCATCGAGCGAGACTTCGACATAGTCCGTTCCGCGTCCGCACCACGTCAGAATCTCCCTGAGTTGATCGCAGAGATCGCCTTTCACCTCGAGCACGATGCCGGAGAGTTTCCGCTCAGGGTCATTCGCCCGGTAGGCAAATAACTGTCGCATCGCCGGCAGGATCAAGCCAAGAGTTTTGCCGGAGCCGGTGGCCCCGACAATGAAGGTCCCGGTGTAGAGGCCTCGCTCGGGAATCGTGAGCCACTGCGGGGCCGGGCTGGGCCTGGGGACAAGCTGTCGGTGCAGCTCACCCACGACCAGCGACAGGTTCTGACGCGTGAACGGATCGGGACACGGCGGCAGCGGCCCGGCGATCTGCTCCAAACCTGATTTATATAGATGGACGTAAGCCAGCGAGAAAAGCATGGAGAAGACCAGGAATGGCGTGCTGTACAGGAACAGGTTGTAGCTTTCGATCACGCCGTAAAATATTCGTGGACGTTCGAGCAGGATGAGATGCAGCAAAGGGTTCATTTCGTGGACCGGATACAGGCTTTGGAGCACGATGCCGCAGACCGCGCTCAACCCCAGAGCGAGCGCCAGGCGGTACTCGACCAGCGGACGAATCAGGTTCTGAAGATGCTGGGTAAGACGCATACTATCCATACCTCCTGTTATGCGTGCGTGATGGAAGATGAATCCGATTTCGACAGTGCGCCAGAAACAGGACTGCTCGGAGCTGTCGCAGACCTTGCGCCCTGGGACATTAGGAGAGGATTCGCAGGCCGCCCAGCTTTGTATTTTTGGAAGTCTTCCTCCTGCATCAATGCGAAACGCAACAGTTCGTTGACCACATAGTTGGCTTCGTTGTTCGACCATTGCGCCAACATCTCGATATCGTCGGCGACCGCTTGGTCGATAGAGGATTGGAGCTTTGCGCGGCGTACCCGGCTCACTCCGTGGATCAGTTTCAGCCTGCTCATGGGATTCTCCTGTCGAGGAGGTTGCGATCTATCGTGCATCTGTCCCCGATCCGTTCAGGATCGGCGACGGATGCTGAACCGATCTGGCTGGTATCCGGCGCGGATCGGTCTGGTATCCGCGACAGATATTTTCTGGATGTCTCGTGTGACGGGGCGGGAGCGACCAGCGCGGCGCAGCCGACGCGGGAATTGCGGAGCAATGCGGTTCTATAAAAGGGGATGTCAAGAAAAAACACCTCCCCCTCCGCAGGAGTGGACGCGTTTTTCTGACATCCAGCCCTCTGCCGGTAGAGCCGATGATGTACGCACGAACACGGTGTCTCTGCCGGATGTTTACTCTCATCGTTGCTGGTCGCTTCCCGCCGATATCCGGGTGCCTGTAAGCAGCATGTTGGCTATGGGCCAACCATGGTTCTATCTGAGACTCGAGGCCTATTGCTTGATTGGGTTGTCCGAGGGGGCATACGGTCGCTCGTGAGACTCAAAGCCTATACCAGCGCCTAGATACTCACCCTCGAACCCGAGCACTCCTGTGACCGATGGACGACACACCATGATGATTGCGGTCCGCAGATACAGGGCGCTCAAGCTGCTTGCAGCTTCAGGTATTTGGCGTCGAACGTTCCTCCTTCCTTCCAGATCTTGAGTGTGATGGCGGAGATCTTGCGGGCCAGAGTCAACCGCGCCATCTCCGGTCGCATCCCCTTGGCCAGCAGGCCAAGGTAAAACTCCTGGAACACTCCCTTGCGTGCGGCGGCCATGGTGGCTGTGCTCTTGAACAGCCCTTTCAGTTCATGGTTGTGGTTCCAGTTCAGGCCGCGGATAGGCAGCGGTTTGAGCTTGCGCTGGATCTGTCCGTTCACGACGGTGTATTCGGCGCTGCTGCGTGTATCCAGTGCGAACCCGCAGTAAGCCCAGAACTGGCGCTTGGTCCGGAAGCGGTGTGGCGTCTGCACCCGCCCGATCAGCACCGCGCTGCGTACCTTACCCAGATACGGAATCGACTGCAGCCACTTCGTGGCAGGATGCTTGCGGCATTCGGCGAGCATCTCGCGCTTGGCGCGCAGCCGCAGTGGATGCAAGGCATCCAGTTCCCGGTAGAGACTTTCGGCGCGTTCCCGCAGGGCCGCGCTGCCGAGTTGGACCAGATAGGACTCGCGGTTTTCTTTGCGGAATGCCTTCTTTCCTGGGCACGCGATCGCCTGACTGCGGAATACAGCCTTGAGCCGACACATGACCCGGGTCGTGTCCTCGGTCAGCCCGGTATAGTTACGCACCCTGTGCTGGACCTCAAGCGCGCTGGTCTCTCCGTGATACACCGGAGACAATGAGCGGAGACGCAGCAGCTCCGCCAGCTTGCGTGCATCGATCCGGTCGCTCTTGTTGCCGGACTTCAGCAGTTTGTTCCTGCGCGGATCGCAAACCACGACTTCGGCCACTCTTCGGGCCAGCAGGTCATAGAGCCAGGATGAGTGATTGCACTCCTCGAAGGTGACGTGCAGTGTGCCTCTGATCCCGTTGAGAAAATCGATGATCGCACCTGCGCGCGTGGCGAGAACCGACTGCATCATCACCGTACCGTCGCTGTCCAGCACGGCGGCCGAGATCGTGTCCCGGTGGAGATCGAGTCCGATGTATCTGATGTTATCCATTTGAGCGCTCCTTCTTCGCTCTCGGTTCTCGTTCGAGAACAGAGAAGCAGATATGCTTCTCATAATCGGCCAACACCCGCAGCGAGGATGGCGGTCAAGGACGCGCGTTCTGCGCGCGCCGCGCAGCGGTCGAAGATCCTTGACGGCCACCGCAGCGGAGGGTACGCGTGCCAGCGCGTATCCACTGCTGATCGCACCGGCACTACCTTCGGGGGCGGGAGCGACGCTGATGACGCCGCAGCCTGCTGCCGAGGGCGTCCTTTTATCATGCGTCGCTCCCGCCCCTGGCACATACTTCTCCGTGACCCCAGCCCTCTGTCCAAATGGTTCTATCTTCATCACGAAGCCTCCATTCCAGGGGTCTCCTGTGGGGTCTGCTGGTGGGTCGCGTTTCCTTCCTCGGATTGGCCATCCTGTCGCAGGGTATATATCGGATAGCTGTACGGAAGCAGCGTTGCCGTGAAGTTCACGCGCAGGGGGACTTGAAGAAAACGCTCGCGGATTTTCGCGGCATTGGTGGCCCCAGTCTTCCACGCGGCATACAACGCCTGGTGTTCGAGCGTGGTGTAGAGGGACCCGCCCTCGCGCAGCACCTCAAGCTCGGAGGCCAGAATGCCGCCGCCTTCCGCTTCAAAGAATTGCTTGACCCGGAGGAAATTCAGAAAGTGATCGACGCCCAGGGGCGTGAGCGGCGTGACGCCGCGCAGCCGGTCTGCGGGAAAGAAGCGCTGGAAGGTGGACTTTGCCCGCGTGGAATGGCTTTCCGTGTCGGCGAGATGGATCAGCTCGAACGTGCCGAGCGCCGTAAACAGAGGCTGGTACTGCTCAAGAAAATGCTCGAAGCGGGACGCGCTCACCTGGCCTTCATCGAAAAACGTGAAGCGCGGGATGCCGATGTTCGAGACCAGAATCGGAAAGCCGTCCGGGAAATACAGCGGCCTTCCCGCATAACTGTGGGGCAGCAGTTCCATCTGAACGCCGCACTGGGTGGTGAAGAAATCGACCTTGGCCGCTTCGTCCGCGAGCACGCTGGCATTGAGATGATCGAGAATGAAGTCGAGCACCATAAGCCGGGACTTGATGTACGCGTCTCCCTTGATGCGGCGGTGCTGCGAGCCGGACAGTCCGAGAGCTGCATACAGCGGTTTCGCCGTTAGGTGATAGATGTGCCGCCTCTGCCCGCACTCGATGACCTGGATGTGCCGGTGGCGATATGCCTTTTTCAGGAAGCGGGCCATCATCCTGCCGCCTTCCCGCCGGGTGAAGCGGTGATACTGGCGGCGGAGAAAGTAACCGGAATGCACGGCCACGAGATACAGAAAGGAGGCCTCGCGTTCGACATAGCCAAGCGATTCGAGCGATGCAACTGGGTCGTAATCCATCGTTTATAGCTCCAGGATGTTTTCCATCAGGCGATGATCGCCCTCGATCTTCGCGGTAAGAGTGGCCCGGTCGGAGGCCGAGGCATAGTTGCGGAAGCCTGCCTGCGCCTTGGCACGCAGGTGACCGGCGTGATACGCGGCGGTGAGCACTTCGATGTCCTCGTGGCCGGTGCGCGGACCTTGATCGATGTCGTGACCGGCCTCGCGGGGCAGATCGTATTCAATCCGCGCGTCGGGGATCTGAATGCCCCCATCCACGAATGGCAGATCGAACTGCCTGGCAACCTGTTCCTTGATTTCCGCCATGTCGCGTGCGGGAACGGCCTTGCGCTCGGCGTAAATGGCCTTTTGCACGTCGGCTTTGATTTCAAAATCAAGCCGCACGCGAAGGTTCGTGCCGCCCCTTTCTGCGATCTTTTCCGCTTCCTTTCGGTAGGCGCGGTAAATCTGCGAATCGTGTTCCACCTCGCGCGGCTTCACCAGACCCGCATAGATTTTCTGGTCACCTGGCAAGTCGCCCTGATGGACCAGCAGGCTGCGGCCTTCTTTGGTCAGCGTGACGACCTCGACGCGCTCGATGGTCCGCCGCCGTCCATCGCGGCGCAGATTGATGTGCGCGGTCGCGACCAGTCCCTTGTCGCGGAGATAGCGGAGGTCATTTTCCAGCGGACGAGCTTTGCCGTGGTACAGCGTTTCGCGGAGGTCCGCGGTGCGGACGACGCGAAAGCGCCCGGCCTCGCGGAGAAGCTGCTTTTCTTCTGGACGCAAATCCAGCCCAACGATGTTCGTGGCCATGCGCGCCGGACGCCGTGGGTCGGGAAAGGGCACAGGGTGGTGGTGGCGGCGCGGGCGCAGGACTTCTCGCGGCGGCTCCGCGCGCTTCCGCGTAGCCTGGGGACGGTTCCACCGAGAGTCCGCCGCACTCTCTTCCAGAGATTTCAGGTGATGGCGGACAGGATTGTCGGGCAGCTTGCGCGTGACCGTGCGCTCGTCCTGAGATCCGGGGGCCGCGTCGTTCCCCTCGCGACGTTGGGGTAGCTCCTGGGGGATATCGAGCCTCACGCATCCTCCCCGTGATCGCTTCGCACTGAGGGAGCGGGCGAAAACTCGATAGATGCCTGGGCAGTCGCGGACTTTGCGGCAGGCTTCTTCGTGCGCTCATTGGCAGGAGGAGACTGGGGCGTTTCTTCAGAAACCTGCGATGTCTTCGGCTTCTGGCCGACGACGCGACGTACGTCGTAGTCGGCCACGCGGGTGAATTTGTTCATCTCTTTTTCTGCCGCCTCGCGCAGTTTGCGGATTTCGGCAATTAGGCCGGGCGTTCGCTCCATATATTGCTCCTCGCTCAGCATGGCTACTGTTCCTCCTCTTGTTCGCCGAACCGCGAAAGAATTTCACCGGACAGTTCACTCTTCCCACTGTGTATCTCCTGGTCGAGGTGTTTGAGTTTGCGGCCTGT
>JAJZDL010000175.1 GCA_021851465.1 Acidobacteriota bacterium | reverse complement strand
CGCCGGCGGTTGCAACCCAGCAACCGTCCAGCGTGGCGCCTTCTGCCAAACCGCCGGAACCGGAGTATCGGTCCCGGCGGTTTCTTTGCTCACTGAATCGCCAAGCCTAACGCATTTTCACCAATTGGTGTAGAGGTAAATGAATTGTCATTCTGAGCGCAGCGAAGAATCCCCGCATCTTGTTCGACCCGCAACACTCTACACCATCGGTGAAAACGCCTTAAATCCATCGGCACGATTCTCGCCTCCCAAAGCGGGGCCTGCGGCGTGCTCCTGCGCGATCAGATGTGAAAGAGAAAGAAGATCCCCAGACCGGTCAGCGCAAGTCCATACCATCGCTCCAGCCGCGCCGCGCGCGTCTTGATCGCCAGACGCGCCCCCAGCAAAGAGAACGGGATCGACCCCAGCGCCACCAGACACGTCACCAGCCAGGAGATATGGCCAAGATACGCATGAACCACAGTGCCCGGAACAGCCAGCGCCGCCGAGACCGCAAGCGAGCACGCAAAGGCCTTCTTTATCGGCTGTTTCAGAAATATGGTGTAGCAGGGCACAAGAAGAAACCCTCCGGCATTCGCCAGCAGCCCCGAGATCAGTCCGACGCCGATGGCGACCGCGACTAGGCGAAGCCGCCAGTAGGCGGGGCGCAGTCCCTCCAGGTTCTCCGCTGCCTCTTTGCCGACAGAGCGGTCCTTCGGAAAGAACAGGAAAGAGACTCCGAAGGAGAGCACCAGGAGTCCCGTGGCAACGAGCAGCATCCTGGCTCCGACATAGGGAGACAACAAGGATCCGGCCATGATCGCGGGGGTGCCGATGGCGATGCTCCACCAGACAATCTCCCAGTCCAGCAGGTGCGAGCGCCAGTACTCCGTGGACGCAACCAGGGTGCTGGGAATGGCCGCGGGCAGCGGCGACGCTACTGCAACGAAACCGGGATAGCCCAGCAGGCTGAGCAACGGCGTCGCGATCGCGCTCCCTCCCTTGCCGAAGAGGCCACCCAGAAACCCGATCGCTACCCCTGTCAGTACAGCTCCCAAATGTTGCCAGGTCAATCGAACCCTCTTCTACCCGCGATTTAAGCCGCTCTAAAAGCCACTCTGCCGACCGGGGTTTTCATACGCATTGATTCTACCCGCCGCGGTACAAGGCCGTCTCGCTGCCAGTCCGATGCGCGCAACGGCCGCGCTCTTCGCAACTCGCATCCGCCGACGGGCGACACTCCCGGCTGCGCGCTACTTCCCCGCGTCGAATCCGGCCCCGCCTGCGTTCAGCGGCTGCGCAAGAGCGATTGCATCTTCCTCTCGATCTCGTCCAGGTTCGCCTCTCCCCGATACTCCGCCTGGATCTCCCCGTGGCGGTCGATCAGAAACGTCGTCGGCAGGCCGTACACGCCTCCGTAGAGGTCGCCCAGCTTTGCATCTCCCATGGCCACGGGATAGTTCAACTTCAACTTGCCGTAGGCCCCGCGTGCAAGCGCCGCGTCGTCGTCCAGTGAGATGCCGATCACCTGTAGGCCCTGCGGGCCATACTTCTTCTGCCACGCCACAAAGCTCGGCATCTCCACCTGGCAGGGGGCGCACCATGTCGCCCAGAAGTCGAGCAGCACCACCTTGCCCCGGTAAGCATTGAGGTCGATCTTCTTGTGGTCGAGGCCCACTCGGACGAACTCCGGCGCTTGCTTGTGGACCGGCAAGTTCGCCCCGCTGGCCGAGAGCGTACCGCCATCTGCAAGGACCGCAACTGCAAGCAGTAGGGCCAGCGTGTACCGGCCAAGCACAGAGCGCCGTACAGGCCCTGTCCGCGGCGCAGCGGAGATCCCTCGCTCGGTGCCTCGATCAGTGGCCGCGTTCAAGCGCATAGCCTTTGGCGGCCCAATCGTCGCCCAGATTGTTTGGCAGATACAGGACCTTCACGTCGGTGAAGCCCATGCTGTGCAGTTGATTGTATGCGGGGCCGACGTTGGGGCAATGGTTCCACGGACAGCAGCCGCAGTAGAGGACGATGAACTTTGTCTTGGGCAGCTTGGCCGCCATGTTCTGCAGTTGCTGCAGGCCGTCCGCTTGCGCGGCCGCGCCAACATACACGGAACCGGCAATGTGGCCCTCGTCGAAGAGAAGACGCGAGCCAACCTGCAGCAGCAGAGGCTTGCCCGTTCCCTTGGCCTGTAGCAGGCGGTTCAACGCATCGGGCTGGATCAACTGCGCCTGGGGAACCGAGTACGCACTCCCCGGCCCAGTCAATGGCGTGTACTGCGCCTGGCTCTGCGCAAATCCAAAAACAAAAAACAGCGCCATGATTGCCGCCAATCCGATGGCCCTCGACGATTGTGCGATGCAATTGCGTTTCATAAAACCCTCTCCGCACCAAGTCTAATCCCAAATACCGTCTGTGGTTTGCAATGCCTGGCCGCACCGCGACCGGAGATTGCATCGCTGCGCCCCCTGCCCTGTGCCCTGTGCCAAACGATCAAGGAGGGCACAATGTACCCTCCGCCCAAAAGCCCCCGACCGTGCCTTCAAACCCCATCGGAAGGGGCCCGTCCGGCGCCTGCGATCCGGGCCGCGCGCGCATAGGAGCCAAGGTTGAACGCCCTGCTGTACCCCATGCTCTTCAATCTCCTCTTCGCCACCCCGCTGCGCATCCCGCTCTGGCAGTGCAGCAACAGCACATGGCCCTTGTCCTGCACGCGCCGCGGCAGCGCTATTTCAATCTCGTCCAGCGGTAGATTGATGGCGTTGGGCAGGTGCCCGGAGCTGAACTCGTCACGGCTGCGCACGTCGATCACCAGGGCCCCGCTCTTCAGATGCTTCAGAGCGGCCGTGGACGAAATCTGTCCGCTGCGCCGGACGATATACGCCAGTGCGACGAACGCCAGAATGATTAATGCATTTGTCCAGTTCAAAGATTCAATCTCCCCACGGCCCGTCCGCCTCTCTCGGTGAACCTCCGGAAGGCGCGCGGATCGTCTCTGCGGTCATGCAGGTTGTGCCGTCGCATCGCCGGTTGTCAGTTCGAATTCGATCTCCGGCTGCGTCAGCAGCGTGTTGTGTACCAGGCAGAGATGCACGGCGCGCAGCAGGCCCGCAGTATGGTCTTCGCTCAGAGCCACCGGACAGGCCACATGGACGCGGAAGTTCCCGACCCGCGCAGGCTGCGTCAGCTTGTCGGCCGTCACCGATACCTCCACGCCGCTCTCCGCCAGCTTGCGCGCCTTCAGGTACTGCACAGCATAGAACGCCACGCACGAACCCAGCGACGCCAGTAGCAACTCCGGAGGCGTCATGCCGCTGTCCTCGCCGCCACTCTCGGCTGGCTGGTCGCAGAGAATCGTATGCCCCCGCGCCTGAATGGAAAACTTTACCCGGTCGAGGTGCTTCACCGTCACTTCCATAATCGCTCTCCTCTTTCACTGGAATAGAGACACGCCCGTAACGGTTCGTTACAGCCGCGCGGCGGGTTTTTCCGTGCCCGGCACGCCCAGCAGGCGCAGGTACTCCTGCGTGAGCAGGGAACGCAGACGAAGCGCAACCGCGGGGTCGCACGGGACCTCCAGCAAGCGGCATCGGTCGATCGCGCCGCGCAGGTCGCGCAGGAACGCAACGCACGCAGGGCAGGCCTCGATGTGGCTGCGCATCGCCTCGCACGCGAGCGGCTCGACCCGTCCGTCTAAATACTCCGAGAGTCCCACAAACAGCTCACGGCACTCGGCGCGGCGCTGCACGCCCTGGTCACGGCCCTTCTTGGATCTCTTGGATGCCGGTCGCACTCCGGTCTGCTTACTTCTGTCCGGCTGCTCGGCCACGCTCTCCAACGTTCTGCTCATCTCCTTGCGCACGGCAAGCCGTGCGCGATGCAGGCGCACTCGCACCGTCCCGGCTTGCAGCCCGAGGATCTGCGCAACCTGTTCCGTGCCCAGCTCCTCCATGTCGTGCAGAACCAGAACGATGCGCAGTTGAGCGGGAATCCGTAGGACCGCTTCATGCAGCAGATGGTGCTGCTCGGCGTGCAACAGATCTTCTTCCGGCCCCGCCGCTGCATCCTGCAGCAATCGCCCCAGCTCTGCCTCGTCCGGCATCAGCTCATCCAGAGAGAGAATGTGCTGCGGAGCGGACGCCCCCTTGCGCCGCATCCGCCAGCAGCGGTTTCGCGTCACCGTATACAGCCACACCGCAAGCGCCTGCGGCTCCTCGATCTTCGCCAGGCTCCCCAGCGAACGGTAGAGGACCTCCTGCATCGTGTCTTCCGCATCCTGCCGATGCCCGCAGAGCTTCATGCTGAACGAGTAGACCGTGCTCTGCAACAGGCCGATGGCCTCGTCGACGGATTCGGGAGTGTTGCGGCGCAGGAGCTCGGTCGCTTGAATTAGCTCAGGTCGCATCGAGGAAAGATCTCACAATCAAGCTCAGTATAATCTCCCGAACGATTGCTGGATCGCCTGCTGCCTCCTCGCGCTCGCGTGCTGCGTGGCTTCTCCCTTCTGCAATCCGGCTTCGATCATCGACAGGCAGATGGGGCATATCTTCTTGAGCCACCCGTGCAGCGCAGTGACCTCAGGCTCGGACTCCAAAGCCATCCACCCGCGCAGCAACGCAAGAGCGAGATCCACGTCGGCGCCCGGACGGCTTGCCTCCAGACGAAACATCTGGCGATAGACCTCATCCTTCAGTCGTTCGCCATGATTCTGGCGAGAACTCCCCGACCGGATCGCAGCCTTCCGCTCCGTCATCGCGGCCTCTCTCCTTGCACCAGCCACGAGTAGAGCCCGACGTTGGCAGTCGCAACCTTCTGGAATCCGGCGGCGCGCAGCTCATCGGCGGCATGGGAGCATGCAATTCGGTGCGCCAGAGGAGGCCCTGCAACAGGCTCGACATCGGGCCGCCAATCGAGAATTGCAATTCGCCCGCCCGGCCTCAAAACCCGCGCCGCCTCGCGCAGAACGGCGGCCCGGTCGTCGAACTCGTGCCAGACGTTCGCAATGAAGAAGTGGTCGCAACTGGATGCGGGGAGGCGCGTGTCGTCGGCCTCCGCGTGGACCGGCTCGACGTTGGCCGGTGCGGACTCGTCCAGCTTCTTCCGCAACAGATCGAGCATCTCCTCCTGCGCATCCACTGCGTAGACCTTGCCGTGCGGGCCAACCGCCTGCGCCAGCGGAAGCGAGAAGTATCCCGTGCCCGCGCCCACGTCGGCGATGCTTTCGCCGGAGCGAAGGGCCAGGGCCTCGAGCACCTGCGCACTCGGAAGCGACGCCTTGCGTGCCGGATCGTCCAGCCGATGCGCCAGAGATGCGTTGAATCGTCGTTCGTTCATTCGTGCCTCACTTGTCGCAGCAACAACCGGAACCGCCCGCGCCGCAACCGGCATCTTTCATTCCGAGGGCGCGGAAGATCGCCATCGCTGGACACCAGTTGGTGAAGGCCGATTGCATCAGGTTGACCCCGACGAATGCCGTCAGCCACAGCCAGTTGAGCGAAACATAGTGCGCCAGCACAACCGATGCCAGCACGATTGCGCCTGCTGCCAGGCGGATTCCACGTTCTACTGTCATAAAAGCTCCCCTTGATTTGTATTGGGTTCACAGGTAATTTCAGATTCGCCCCGCAGGTGGACCATGTAGTACAGCACTGGAATGGTCGGCCACGAGAGGAAGGTCGAGGCAACGGCCCCCGCGATCAGCGAGATTGCAAGCCCCTGAAAGATGGGGTCGGAGAGGATCACGCTGGCGCCGACGACGACCGCCGCCGCAGTCAGCAGCATGGGCCGGAAGCGCACCGCTCCGGCATCGATCACCGCCTCCGCCAGCGGCATTCCCTCGCGGCGGCGCAGCTCGATGAAGTCCACCAGAATAATCGAATTGCGCACGATGATCCCCGCCCCTGCGATGAAGCCGATCATCGAGGTCGCGGTGAAGAACGCGCCCAGAATCGCGTGCGCGGGCAGGATGCCGACCAGCGTCAACGGAATCGGCGCCATGATAATCAACGGCACGATGAACGACCGGAACCAGCCGACCACCAGAACGTAGATCAGCACCAGCACCGCGGCAAACGCAAGCCCAAGG
>JAJZDL010000174.1 GCA_021851465.1 Acidobacteriota bacterium | reverse complement strand
ATGGTTGAACTTGGCCGACGACCACGAGCACGCCGTGATCCTTCGTCCCTCGCTGTGCGGCACGATGAAGCCCGCGCCGTGCATCGGATGCGCCACGTCGCTGCGCCGAAATCCCAGCGAGACCGTCGCCGTGGAGACATAGCGAATCGCACGCAGCCGCCCCGCCAGCGCAGGATCGATCTCCTCGACCAGATCCGCCGTTACATACGAAGGGGTCGCAAAGACCACATCGTCCGCCGGAATGAAGGTCCCATCGCTTAAGTCAATCCTGTACCCCTCCGTAGAGCGGCGGACTGCAAGCGCGCGGCAACCGGGGCGCAGTGCGCTCTGCGGCAACTGCGACACCAGCGCATCGGAGAGCTGTTGCAGGCCGCCGCGCAGGGACATGAACATCGGCGGCCTCTTCGCCCCATGCACAGCGCTCGGCCTGGGCCGCTTCATCATCCCGCGCAGAAGGCTGCCGTGCCTCCGCTCCATCTCCAGAAACATCGGAAACGTGCTCTTCAGACTGAGCCGCTCCGGGTCAGCCGCATGGATGCCTCCCATCAGTGGTCCGGCAATCTTGTGCAGCAACTCGTTGCCCAGCCGCCGACGCACAAATCCTGCCAGGCTCTCGTCCTCGTCGCCGCGTGCGCGCGGAACAAAAATTTCCATCCCCATGCGCATCTTGCCCGGCCAGGAGATCAGCCGCGAGCGCAGGAACGGCAGCACCATGGTCGGGGCCATCAGCATCATGCCCTCGGGCATCGGGTGCAGCCGTCCGCCGCTCCAGATGTAGGTCGTGGCAGACCTGCCACCATTCGAGCCGACCAGTTGATCGCCCAGCCCGAGTCGCTTGCACAGATCCAGCGCCGCCGCCTTCTGCGTGATGAAGGAGTCCGGCCCGCCTTCGACCGTAAAGCCGTCCTGGTGGGCAGAGACGATCTTGCCCCCCCACCGGGGAGCGCTCTCAATCACCGTGCAATCGACTGAACCGCTCTCCCGCAGCATGAACGCAGTCGCCAGACCTGCGATGCCGCCGCCCACGATCACCGTCTTCGCCATTGGGCCATCCCGAACCGAATCAAGGTTCCGGTTCTCGATCGTTGCGCCGCCCGCACCACATCCGGCAGGAAGGCAGTTGCGATCCACAGTTCATTATCAGACTAATTGACTGCTTGACGCTCCTCTGTGACGCATGTCACATTCCGCTTCAGGGCCTCTGGATCGGTTCCACACAAGCCTTGCTCCAGTCGCCTGGCGCCACGGCAGCGAGAGTTACAAAACTAATACGATCGCAGGGTGGCGGTGGATGAAACAATCGATGCATGAGCGAAGCGGCAATGAGCAATCGGGCCATCGGTTATCCGGCGACTGGCAACCCAGTCGTTATCCAAGGTGGAATGGGCGCGGGCGTCTCCAATTGGAGGCTGGCGCAGGCGGTCTCGCGTACCGGCCAGTTGGGGCTGGTCTCGGGCACGGCGCTGGATCCGATTCTGGCGCGGCGCTTGCAGGATGGCGACCCCGGCGGGCACATGCGTCGAGGGTTGGATGCATTTCCGTTTCCCGCGATGGCCGAGCGCATCTGGAAGAGGTACTACATCGCCGGTGGCAAGGCCGAGAGGACTTCATATCTACAGGTTCCGCTACTGGTGAAAGACAACCCGCGCGATCTGGTTGAGTTGTGCATCGTGGCCAACTTCGTCGAGGTGTATCTGGCGCGCCAGGGCCATGCCAATCCCGTGGGCATCAACTATCTGGAGAAGATACAGACGGCGCACCTGCCCTGCATCTACGGTGCGATGCTGGCCGGCGTGGGGTATGTCGTCATGGGCGCGGGCATCCCGCTGAAGATCCCCGGCGTGCTGGACAATTATGTCAACCACCAGCCCGCCGAGTACACGCTCCATGTGCAGGGCGCGCAGGAGGGCGACGACGTCACCATGCGTTTCGACCCGCGCGAGTACATGGAGTGCGAGCTTGGCCCTCTGACGCGGCCGAAGTTTCTGCCCATCGTCTCCTCCAACACGCTGGCCGTCACTATGCTGAAGAAGGCAAACGGGCGTGTCGATGGGTTGGTGATCGAGACGCGGACTGCCGGTGGACACAACGCTCCGCCGCGCGGCAAGCAGGTCCTCTCCGAGATCGGCGAGCCGGTCTATGGGGAACGCGACGCCATCGACATTCCCAAGCTGTGCGAGCTGGGCGTGCCATTCTGGCTGGCGGGCGGTTACGGCAGCCCGGAGCGATTGCGCGAGGCGCTGTCGCTTGGAGCGGCAGGAGTCCAGGTTGGCACCGCCTTCGAGTTTGCCAACGAGAGCGGCCTGCGCACAGGCTACAAGGCCGCGCTCATGGCCAAGGTCATCGCCGGCGAGGCGCGCGTCTTCACCGACCCGCTGGCTTCACCGACAGGATTTCCGTTTAAGGTTGCGCAGTTGGAAGACACCTGTTCGGAGGCCGCGGTGGTCGCCGATAGGGCGCGTATCTGCGACCTTGGCTTCCTGCGGGAGGCGTATCGCACCGCAGAGGGCGGCATCGGCTATCGGTGCGCCTCCGAACCGGTCAGCTCCTATATCTCCAAGGGCGGCAAGGTGGAAGAGACGGTCGGAAGAAAGTGCGTCTGCAATGGGCTGCTGGCCAACATCGGCTATCCGCAGGTGCGCAACGGCAGACGCGAGGAGTACGGCCTGATTACGGCGGGCGACGACCTCGTCGCCGTCGCGCGCTTCCTGGAGCCGAACCGCACCGAGTACAGCGCCGCTGAAGTCGTCTCGCTTCTCCTGAGTGGGTGCGGCGCGGAACAGAGTGTGGGCCGCTGCGACGACGTCTGTTTCGCATAAGGCAACCGGCGTCTGTCTCGCGGAAGACAGGCATGGCCCGTTCCGTGGAAGGCCGCCGGATGCTCAAGCTCTGTCAGCCTGCCGCAGCGGTGGCTGGCGGATGCGACGATAGTACTGCGAGAACGATCGGCGGCGGGCAGATCTTCTGCGTTCCGTAGCCGGAGCAGGCTGCGGCGCAGGCAGGGCAGGTTGCAACGCAGGATTGCACTCCAGTCGCGGATTGCCTGGTTCCCTCCCACATGGATTCCGGTTCCAGCCGCATACCCGGTCTATGCTCGCGGTCAACCATCGAGACTGGCTCCGCGACCGGCTCATAGTGCGGCGGAGGCTGATTGTGGGACCTCCGCAGCCGCGACCGGCTGTGAGGCGAATGCCATGGTCAGCACCGGGCACGGCGCCTCCGTGATGATGCGATAGGCGATATGCAGATGCTGCGCAGCCAACAACGAGGCCTTTCGCACACCAAGGACGACCAGCCTCGCCTTCTCTTGCCGCGCATAGTCCACCACCGCGGTGGAGACCTCGCTGCCGTAGGTGGTTGCGCAGATCGGCGCACCGACCACCACGCCACTCTCGTCGGCAAGCTGCTGCAGCGCTTCGGACATGATCGCCGGAACATCCTGGCACCGGGTACAGGCCTCGAGAGTCCGCGGCATCACATGGAGACAGTGTAGCGGCGATCCGGTCGACCGCGAGAAGCCGGCGGCAAAGCGGATCGCGTGGATTGTGACGAAATGAAAGTCGGTGGCGAAGATGATCGGCCCGGCGGGCATCTGCGCCGCCTCGCTGTTCATCGCGCGCGGCCCCACGGTCAGCACCGGGCAGGGCGCCTTGCGCAGAACAGCCTCCGTGGTCGAATCGAAGACGATGCGGTCCAGGCCGTGCAAAGCGTCCGTCCCCATAACGACAAGGTCAATCTTCTTTGCGGAAATTGCCTCCAGAATTGTCGCGGCGGCGTTGCCGCTGCCCAGCATGGCTTCGCAGTCCACGCCGGCCCGCAGCGCCTGTTGCCGCATCTCTTCGAGCGATGCGCGGCGCCTGTCGTTATGGCCCACCGTCTCCGGCATCTCTTTATCGCAAGCCCGCTCGTCGTTCTCCTGTCCGTCGCCAACTAGGCCTACGGATGCGGGCAGGGTGGCAGTGTCTGGGTTGAGGACATGCAGGATGACAAGGCCCGCCCGCAGCGCAATGCACGTCTCGATGGCCGTGCGACAGGCCGCCTGCGAGGCAGCCGAGAAATCGGTTGCGACCAGCAGCCTGTCGAAGGACGGCATCGAATCGGTCGCGAATGATTGCGTCGAAGGCATCTTATCTTTCTATGCAACGGAGATTTGCATTGGGACAAGGCGCGCCTGCCGCGCGCCGCGCGCCGTTCCGGAGCGTACAGGCCACCGCCGATGAGAAGTCCCAACGCCCGCACAGCAGACGGCACTGACGCAGTAGTGATCCATGTGCCACATCCTAGAACCCAAATTCTAGGATCTCTCAAGGCCGGAAGCTGTGATTTAGGTCACGCTTTGCTGGGAAGATCGCCCGTACTCCGACATCTTCCGTTGGGCGGCCTGCGGCACTCGGCACTGTTGTGTTGAGCGGAACAATCCTGGCGGCCTCGGTCTGCGTACAGAAAGGCCCAGACATCGTGGTCTCCATCGTTCGCGAGTCCCGCCTCGATCAGATCCGCGGCCGGTCACGGTCGCGATGGGGGACGTACCGCTGCAATGCATCTGCACTGCTCCATCGGTGGGAGGAGAATCTACCCGTTGTTGCCTTGCTGCAGGAACTCGGGGCTGACCGGGTTCTCGTAGACGGAGTAGTCGCGGGTGACGATGGTGAGGCCGCTCTCCGAGACAAAGTAATTCTTCTTGTCCTCGTTGGGGTCGTAGCCGATGACGGTGCCGTCGGGAATATGTACGTCACGGTCGATGATGGCGTGGCGAATGCGGCAGTGGCGGCCGATGTTGACATGGGAGAAGATGATCGACGAGTCAACGTCCGCATAGGAGTTCACGCGCACGTCCTGCGAGACGACCGAGTTGCGCACTACCGAGCCGGAGACAATCGACCCGGAGCACACGATGGAGTTGATGGCCATGCCGGTGCGCCCCGGCTCGCCGAAGACGAACTTGGCCGGCGGATACTGGTAGGGGCGCGTGCGCATCGGCCAGCTCTTGTCGTAGAGGTTGAAGACCGGCGAGATGCCGGCCACGTCCATGTTGGCCTCGAAGTACGCCTCCAACGTGCCCACATCGCGCCAGTAGAGGGCGCGCTGCTTGTTCTCGTCCACAAAGTTGAAGGCGTGCATCTTCACCCGCCCCAGCAGCTTGGGCAGAATGTCGTGTCCGAAGTCGTGGCTCGAGTTTGGATCCTCCGCGTCCTGGATGAGTTCGGGCAGCAGAATGTCGGTGTTGAAGAGATAGATGCCCATGGAGGCATCGACCACATTGGGATCGAAGGGCGAGCGGATCTCGGTGGTCTTGGGCTTCTCGACGAAGCCGGTGACCTCGCCGGAGCGCGACACCTCAACGATCCCGAAGCGCGATACATCGTCTGGCGAGATGGGCAGCGTGGCGAGTGTAACGTCGGCGCCGGAGTCCTTGTGCTGTTGGAGCATCAGCCCGTAGTTCATCTTATAGATGTGGTCGCCGGAGAGGATAAGAACATGGCGCGGCTCCTCCGCGCCGATCGAGTAGATGTTCTGGTAGACCGCGTCCGCCGTGCCCTGGTACCAGGACTTGGAGACGCGCTGCATGGGCGGCAGGATCTCGATAAACTCGCCCAGCTCGCTGGCCACCACAGTGCCCCAGCCCTCGCGGATGTGCCGGTTCAGCGAGAGCGCCTTGTACTGGGTCAGGATGTAGACGTGGCGCAGGTCGGAGTTGATGCAGTTGGAGAGTGTGATGTCGATGATGCGGTACTGGCCGGCAAAGGGAACAGCCGGCTTGGCGCGATCGCGCGTGAGGGGAAAGAGCCGTTCGCCGGCGCCACCTGCCAGCAGCACACCGAGTGTGTCTCTCATCGTCCTTTACCTCGAAAGCGAAGTGTGCCCTTGCATTGTCAGAGCGATCCTACGTCGCGCCCAGTGCAACGGGAGCGAATCGAGAGTCTACCACGCGGCGGTTTCGATTGTGCAGTGCCCGGTAAAGCAGGAACGTCGGAGCGCCGGACCGAGCGCCAAGCGGCAAGCGGACAAGGATCCGCTCGCGAAGGCCGGCCTTCGGTCTTCGCCTATGCCTCGGGGGAGGGATCCGAGGCCGGCCCCGTCGAGAGACCCACGTTGTTGCCGTTCAGGCGCACTTCGCTGTCAGGCA
>JAJZDL010000173.1 GCA_021851465.1 Acidobacteriota bacterium | reverse complement strand
GTGATCAGCACACGGCTGGACGCCTCGTCGTAGAAGATGCTGTTCACGTTGCGAACATACAGGTCCTTCAGCGTCTGCCAGCTCGCTCCCTGGTCGGTCGAGAAGTAGACCCCGTCCCGGTCGCCGACCCACACTCTCCCCTGGCCATCGACCGCAAGCGCCGTAACCTGTCGCGCCAGCGACGGCGGCGCCACCGCAAGCCACGTCTTGCCGCCATCGACCGACATCTCCAATGCATGGAGGCTGCCCGCCACAACCACCGCCTTCGACGCCGCCACAAAACGCCATTCATCGGCCGGAATCGAGGACACCGCGCTCCACGTCACCCCGCTCGACGCGCTGCGCAGTACGCCCTCCGAGGTGGCCGCAAACAGCGTCTCGCCGGAGACCGCAAAGCCATAGACGCTCGCGTCGAAGTTCTCTTTCGCAGCGGCCCGCGGCCGCCCCTTCACCACCGGTCGGCGGGCCGTCGCCGTTCGCGACGCCCTGCGCGCGCTTTCCCCCTTGCCGGCCGTATCGGGTGCCCGGTCAAACTCTACGCCGTCTCCCACGCGCTGCCACACAGCGTCCTCCAGCCGGTAGATCCCCCGCTCCGTGCCCGCCAGCATCGAACCGTCCGGCGCCTGCACCAGGCTGAACACATCGTGTCCATCCAGCCCGCCACTCAACTGCGACCAGCTCAGCCCGCCCGTATGGCTCACAAACACGCCGCCCGACTCCTTGTCGTTCACTACGCCGACATACACCGTCGCCGGGTGCTGCGCATCCCCGCTGTACGCCATCACCTGTTGCGCCGAGAAGCCATTGTTCGACGGCAGAAAGCTTGCGCCGCCATCGTCGCTGGCCAGCACGCCCTGGCGGTCCGTCGCCAACAACACGGTGCGTGGGTCCGCCGAATCGATATACACATCGTTCACAATCACGTCCGGGCCGGTCGTCTGCACCCACACCTTGCCGCCATCGTCGGTGCGATAGAGGCCCTGCGTGGTCCCCGCAAAGACTGTGTCCAGGTGGTTCGGGTCCTGCGTCAGGACACGCGTCCTGCGTGCCGTGGATGGAATCCCCTGCGTCTTATTGATGCCGACACCGCCCGTAAACTGCGCCCCCGCATCCATGCTCTTGTAGATCCCCGAACACGCGCTCAGGTACACCTCATCCGGTTGCTTCGGGTCGATCAGGATCGAGAAGACGTCCGAGTCCTCGATGATCCCCTTCTTGATGCTCGTCCAGTTCGCTCCACCGTCCACGGTCTTCCACGGCAGGTGCCAGGTGCCTGCGTAGATCGTGTTGGCATCCACGGGGTCGATCGCCAGCGACTCGACCTCATGGATCTCCGTGCTCCCCTGCGGGCTGATCTGCGCCCAGTGCGCTCCGCTGTCGGCCGAACGGAAGACCCCCTCCAGCGTCCCCGCCACCAGCACCTTCGGATCGGAGGGCGCAATCGCCAGCGCACGCACGGATTGGCCGTGCATCTGGGGCTGCTCGGTCCATGTGACGCCTCCGTCGTAGCTGTTGAAGACCCCGCCGTCGGGATGCTGAAGGTCGTCCGCCACCCACGCACCCGCCACCAGGTGCCTCGCGTCCGCCGGGTCAACCAGAATATGGTCCACCACCAGGTCGTCTCGCTTGCCGATGCTGGCCAGCCGAGTCCACTTCCTGCCGCCGTCGCGCGATTGATAGATCCAGCCGTCCGTCGTCCCCAGATAAAGATGCAGATGGTCCGTGGGATCGGCCGCAAAGGTGCGCGCATCCCCACCCTCCGGTCCAAAGGGAAACCAAGAGACGGCATGCATGAGAGGGCAAGCCAGAGCGAGGAGCAGTACGGTGCAAAGTGTGTAGGTCCGGCGTAGCTTGCAATTCAATGGCGTATTTCCATCCCGTCTCTGTAGCTGTCCCAACTTAAGCCTGCCCTCAAGTCCTTCTGTAACATGTGGATTGCCGGTGCCCCGTGCGCTGTGCTCCGTGCAGGAACTGCGGCCCCGCAACCCCGCTGCGATCTCGTGGATCCACCTGTCGTCTCTGTATAGAATACAGAGTTCTTCAGTGAGACTCCCAGCCCATAGCAGCACAAAGGCTGGCTGGGAACCAACCCAGTCAGCCTTGTGTGCTTGCTTCGGTTGCTTCTGTACTGCGTCAAGCTAGTTCGTTGTGGTTGCTGCGTCCGCAGCCTTCTTCTTGGCCGCATGGCGCTCCGGCAGAGGTGTCCGAGGCACAGCCTTCACTGCGCTCTCATCCACTGCTGTGTCGCTTGCATCCGGGTTGGCTGCTCCGCTTGGGATCAGCGTCGTCGTCACGGTCTTGCCGTCGTCCGTCCCGGTGTAGACCATGATGCGCGACGGATCGATGCCCTTGTCGGTCACCAGATACTCTTTGGTGTTGACGGCGCGCAGAGCGGCATCGCTCGGCTTCACCTCAGGGTGCTTCCGCTTCGCCTGCCGGGCCGCTTCCTTGGCCTCGACAGCCTGTTCTTTGCTGTCCTCGTTGCCCACCAGCGCCAGCTTCGCGTCGGAGGAGCGTTGCATGCTGAGGGCGACATCGTCCAGGCAGGCCTTGGCTTCGTTATCCACGCGCGTCGGGCGCTTCTCATCCCGCTCGAAGCTCACCGCGCAGAGGCTGCTCGCTTGTGGTGCCGGAGGAGGAGGAGGAGGAGGAGGAGCAATCACGTTCACGCTGGTCGTCGCCGACTCGCTGTGTCCCTTGTCGTCGGAGACGTTGCACGTCACCGTGATCGGCCCCGGCGCTGCGCCGGTCGTCGATAGGGTCGCAGTCGATGTCGTGCTGCTGATCGAACCCGCGGTCGCGTTGTAGCCATACGTCAGAGGACGGTTCTGCGGGCTGGCTGCGCTCGCAGTGATCGTCGCGCTGTCGCCTGGGTTCACCGAAGACGGGCTCGCCGCGCAACTGATCGTCGGCGGGTCGAATGCCTTCACCGTGTAGCTCGCCGTGCAGTCCGCCATCTGGCCCGGCTTCGGCTTCGCTCCCTGCGAGACGTGCCCGTTCACCGTGTAGGTCCCCGGTGCCGTTGCCTTGGTGTCGATGTTGTCCGTGCTCGATGTCCCAGAGACCGTACCGCCATTTGTCGTCCAGGTGTATGAGACAACCTTCTTCGGGTTCGGGTTCAGGTTCATCGCCGTGCCCGTCACCGTCATTGGGTCGCCTGGGTAGCCGCTCTCCGGAGAGACCGAGCAGGCATAAGTGACCGGCGCAGGCGGCGTAATCGATCCCAAGTGGGTCACAATGCCTGCGCTGAGCTCAATCGCATTCAGGCCCGTCGTCCCACCCAGCACCCCGCCCGTGGGGACACCCACATAGGGACCAAAATTTTCATGGATATAGCGATAGTCTGCCTGGACGAGGCGAATGCTGAAGCGATGGTTGATGTTGTAGTCCAGCCCGCCTCCCACCCGCACCGCAGGACCCCATGTGTAAGGCTCGTGCTCGACTGTGGCTGCACTGCAGCCGGACACGCTGGTCGAACTGTCACAGTTGGGGCCGCCCAGTCTATCGGTGCCGAACAACGCATGAACGAACGGAGTGAACTTCTCCATCGGCCAGCGGTAAATGACGCCGCCGCCGATTCCGGAATCGCCATCGCCCGAACCGCTTGGGTGGTTGGCGTAGACGGCCTCAAGGCCGAAGTGGTTGTTGAAGTAGTAAGCACCACTGCCGATCGCCCCCAAATTGATCGAGGAGTAAGGAATCCCCGCCGGTTGAACGGTCCCATGTGCGTTGAAGTACGAATAGCCCGTGAATATATCGAACCTGGACGGACTCGGTCCCGATTTGGGGGCGGTTGTAGCGGGTGCCTGTGCACCCAGGCTTGCTGCGCCAATACTGACTGCGCATGCAGCCAGCACAAACCGGCCAAGACTGCGAAACGGATGATTTATCATTCGACTTCCTCCACTTACTCTCTTATGTTGTTGTGTGAACGAATATTTTCGTCGCACTGATGCCCTTACACTCAGGACATCTTGATACTGCCAAATTCAGATCAATGCAAGTCTACCGCAATTGCCTGCCAATTTACAAAAATGCCACTACTTAGGTACTGAAACAAATTACTGCCCGACAACGATAACTACTTTGCCCCATCCACACAGCATCTTCAAAACTCTAACCATTGCCCCATATCTCCTCGATGTGCATCCCTCCCTGTGCCAGATTGATCCTGCCCGGCCCGTTATTCCGCCAGGTTCAGTACCTTGCGCAGCGAACCCCGCTCCGCCTGGATCTTCTCCTGTAGAAGCGTGATCGCATACAGCAGTTGCTCGGGCCGTGGCGGACAGCCCGGAACATATACATCTACAGGAACAAACTGGTTCACCCCCTGCACAACCGCGTAGTTGTTGAAGACACCCCCCGACGTGGCGCATGCCCCCATCGAGATCACCCACTTCGGCTCCGGCATCTGCTCGTACAGCCGACGGATCACCGGGGCCATCTTCTGCGAGACCCGACCCGCCACAATCATCAGGTCGCTCTGCCGCGGCGACGGGCGGAAGACCTCCGCCCCAAACCGTGCTATGTCGTACCGCGCGCCGCCCATCGACATCATCTCGATCGCGCAACACGCCAGCCCAAACGTCATCGGCCACACCGAGTTCTTGCGCACCCAGTTGATCGCCCCATCCAACGACGCCAGCACAACCCCCTCCGACTGGTCATGCCCCCAGTTCACCTCGTCCAGCTTCGCACGGTTCCGCGCCGAACTCTCCAGCGACCCGAAGATGTATCGGTCGTTCTTCTGGCGCGCCGCCTCCAGACTTCCCTTGCCGAAATTTCGATCTGAGATTGATGTCGTCATCGTTCAACTATAAATATAAATCGTTTGCCGGAAATCTTTCAGGAATGCCGCATAGTTCGCTGCCATTGCTCATAACTTCTAGGGAACCCATCCTCTACTGCGATGCATCCACGTCTTCCCGCGTTGGCTGCTCCACTGCTTTTTTGCGCCCCCTGATGGCGCAATAACGCCCCAATCCAGCCAACCCGGTTCGACGCGCCCTATCCCGCATTGGCGTTCATGGCCGCCAGCAGCGAGCGCTTCAGCGCCGCCTGCTCGGCCGCGTCCAGCTTCGCCCCCTCCCGCGTGATGTAGAAGACGTCGATCGCCGTCTCGCCCTCCGTGTCCACCAGAGCCACTTCGATATTGCACCCGCGCTCGGCCAGCGCCAGGCTGATCGCCCGCAGCAGCCCCGGTATGTCCTGCGCCACCACCTGCAGCAGAGTGCTGTGCGACGACACCTCGTCGTCGAAGTCCACCCGCGCCTCCACCACTACCTTCGGGGTCTTCCTGCGTCCCCGGCGTCGCCCGCTCAGCAGCTTCTCCACCGCCAGCTTCCCCGCCATCGCGTCATGCACGCTGGCCACAAAGACGGCGTGCTCCGATTGGTTCATCTCCAACGTGCGGAAGGGATCGGTAAAGCGGAAGTTGTCCACCACCACGCCCTGAAGGTTGGAGAAGGCGTCCGCCGTCACGATGTTCATCCCCCACGCCGCAAGTGAGCCGGCCATGTCGGCAAAGAGCAACGGACGGTCGCGCGCCAGCAGCGTGATCTCGCTCGCCCCCGCAGAGTGGCGAAAATCGAGCTGCACCGCATCCTCGGCCAACCGCTCTGCCATCTCGAAGTGCATCCGCACCTGCTCCGGCGTCCGCGTCCGCAGATACCGCTCTGGGAAGCCCTCCAGAAAACCCTCTACCTCGGCGCGCAGGCCCGGCAACAGCGCAGCCACGCGATTCACCAGCTCACGCCCGATGCGCGCGCCCACCCGCTCGTCGTCCACGCTGCGATCCAGATAGCTCGCCGTCGCCAGGTACAGCCGCCACAGGTTCTCCGCCTTCCACGGCGTCAGCGCGTCCGGATGCACCGCCTGGATGTCCGCATAGGTGAACAACGTCAACATGCGCAACGCCTCCGGGGTCTGCACCTTCCCCGCGAACGCCCGCACCGTCTCCAGGTCGAAGATGTCCCGCCGCAGCGCAGCCGACATCTCCAGATGGTTGCGGATCAGCCCCAGCATCAGCTCGCTCTCGTACGCATCCAGCCCCAGCCGCTCCGCCACATTCTCCGCCATCCGGGCGCTCTCCGCTGCATGTTCGCCCGTGCTCCGGCCCTTCCCCGTATCGTGCAGCAGCGCCGCCAGGTACAGCAGAGCGGGGTGTTGAACGTCGCGCAGGATGCCGCCGAACCGCCCCGCCCACACGC
>JAJZDL010000172.1 GCA_021851465.1 Acidobacteriota bacterium | reverse complement strand
TGTGGAAAGCAAAGTACGCTTCCCACGTCCGCACAGCCTCGACGACGGCGATGAGAATAAAATCTCAAAGCAAAACCAAAACTGGGAAACTCCAGTTATGAACGGATGAGAAAACGGGGGCACGTCAGAACCAGGCGTAGCCCCCTGCGCAGGGGTATCCCTGAATCTCAGTATCCTTCTGTAGCGTGGATCGCTGCGTCGCGGGACGTGGTTGCGCAGGCAAATACTGTGCGGCGATGACGGGGAGGAGAAGAACGATTGCCAATTTGAAAGATCGCTTCATTCGGAGTTCCTTTCGAGCGGAGGCTTGTCCGCGAGTTCCACTATTGCGCAGGCGAGATGGGAAGAGAGCTTCGGAAAGGATGAGGATTCGTTGAAGGAAGCCTTCGTGAATGTTGAACAGGAGAGGAATCAGCGGCTTGCGGGAATGAATTGCTGTTGGATGGCGAGGCGCGCGCCGACCTGGGCGGCGATGTCGCGCGCGGCCAGCTTTTGATCGTCGCTCAAAGGCTGGATTGGGTATTCGTAGCTGCCGGACCAGACGATCCCGGCGTTGTGCACATCTACCAGACGCGCCGTGACGCGAACGCGGTCATCCGCTCGCTGGACCGTGCCATCGAGCATGACATCCATGCCGAGCAGGCGGGCCATGAAGGGCATGGCGAGGCGCGCGCGCTGATAGGTGTGGACCGTGGAGGGCGAGAGGACGTGGACGCGGTCGAGCGCGGAGAGGTTTGCCACAAGAAGATCGTTCAAGCCGTGCGGGAAGGCGGAGCAGTCCAGCTCCGGACTGAGGCACTCGAAGGGGATGACCGCGACGTTGGCGATGCCGTCGCCCGAAGAGAGATAGCGCGATGGACGGTAGAACTGCCAGTAGACGATGGCGATGATGGCGCAGAGCGCAGCCGCGGCCAGCAGGGCAGTGCGGAGACGCGAGATGGGCGGGGCGATTGGCTGCGCGGGGGCGAGGCTGGCGGATTCCGGGCCGTCCTGAGTTACTTCGCCCACCAAGCGGTAGCCGCGCTTGGGCAGGGTTTCGATGTACCGGTCGGCGTCGCTCTCGTCGCCGAGGGCCTTGCGCAACTGCGAGATGTTGCGCGCCAGGCCGATCTCTTCGACCGTGGTATCGGGCCAGATCTCGCGCATCAGCTCGGATTTTTCGACGACGGCGCCGTGGCGCTCCAGCAGGACGCGCAGGGTATCGGAGACTTTGGGCGCGAGCGGCACGGTCTCCCCGTTGCGAAAGAGGAGACGCTGCGCGCAGTCGTAACGAAATGGGCCGAAGGAGTAGACGGGCTTGGGGGAGGGATTCATGGAGGGCCGAGGTTCTGCAACGCGGAGCACAGGAGACTATCCGTTTGCAATATCCTACCCTGCCGACCGGTTTGCATGTCAGTGAGTCTGCGGATGGAGGACGCGGAGGCCGAGGTGCCGCTCGAAGGGATCGAAGTCGCGGTCCCGGTGCAGCAGAGTGTGGCCCTGACGGATGCAGTGGGTTGCGATGGTACAGTCGATTGCCTTGCGCACCGTCACGCCGCGGGCACGCAGGGAGCGGAAGTTGCGGGCGGAGACGCAGGAGGTGATTGTTCACTTCATCAACTTCGAGACGAGGAAGCGCGTGACGGCTTTTGCGGTAGTGGTGAAGAAGCTGTTCCCTGCTTCGGTGAATAGCGTGACGCTCTTTACGCCGGAGAGGGACGAGCCGGTGAAGCTGGAGTTTGCGGAGGCGGATAGCGTGGTGAAGTTTATCGTGCCGGAGATGGGGGGTATACTCCATGGTTGTAGTGGGATGAGGGCATATGCGAGTACAGTCGTTCTGGATTCTCTGGGTTCTTATTACGATTGGCTTTGGTGTAGCGACCGCCCAAGATGAAACGCAGGGGCCGATGCCCACGGAACTATATCTTGGGCGCTACTCGTGGGTTGCTGTTGGGCCTCCGTTCAGTTTCTACGAAGTCATTTCACTGCGTTCAGTGGCAGAGGGCGTACAGATCGAACGGATCAAACTTACCCCTCCAAGCGATGCCTGCTACACTTCCAGCTCTGTCTCGTCATCATCGGCAGACGTGAAGGAGTCGATGGCACAACTCCTTGCAGGTATGAATCCATGTTCCATCCCCGAGGGGGAAATCAGAGACCAGGTGCAATGTAAAGACTGTAAGGACTTCAGTGGAAAGACGGTGCTTATGCGGGCGTCATGCGGGGGCCAAACCCGGCTCATCCGTATGCAGGACACTCTGGATAAGTATGTGTTAGATCCGCATAGGGAAAGTCACGAGAGCACGTTCTGGACTAGGGATTTTATGAACAGGCTGGATCGCGCACTCGCGGGCCACGACATCATTGACAAACCTATCTTGCAAACTAACCCGCCACCAGCCACGGTGACCCCGATACGCACCGCCGAGTTGCTGGAAGGCATTGAGGCCGGGGATTTTGACTCCTTGTTTCTGCGTGGTGAAAGAAAGGTCTCTGCAATCGCCCTGAGAGCTAAGACCAGTCCGATTCCGCCCGTCAGCATTGTAGGGAATCTCGCGCCTGCTCCGTCCAATATGACCTTGCCGTACTATCCCAGCGTCGCTCGAGCAGCAGGGGTTGGGGGAATGGTGAAGGCTGTATTTACGGTTTCTCCGGAAGGTACGGTATCGGAGTTGAAAATCACTGACGGTTATCCGATGCTGCGCGGCAGCATCGAAGGAGCCCTGAAGTTATGGAGGTTTGGTAAGGAAGCATCTGGGAAAACGGTAGAAGTGCAGTTTGAATTCAAGTTGGATTGCGCTGGGCCTTAGCACCACAAGGCAACTGCTATTCCGATTTCTTGCGGAGGGCGGCGAGCTGGGGGTGGAGGAGTTTGGCGGTGAGGGAGCGGGTGAGGGCGTCGATGGCGGCCTGCTGGGCGGGCGTGAGCGGCTCGGCGGAGGCGGCGAGCTTGGCGGCGGTGCGTGCGATCTCGGCCTGGCGGAGGGACTCGGCGTTCTGTTGCAGGGCGACGATGGCGGGGACGGCCTCGCGCACTTGCAGGCGCTGGAGGTAGAGATCGACCTCGCTGCCGACGATCTTTTCGGCGGCGGCGGACTCGCGACCTCGGTCGGCGAGGTGGGCTGCGGCGACCTGCTGAAGGTCGTCGATGTCGTAGACGAAGCAGCCCTCGACCTGATTCATCTGCGGGTCTACGTCGCGTGGCACGGCGATGTCGATGAAGAACATCGGGCGGTTGCGGCGGCGTTCGAGGAATTGTCTGCCGTGGGTGGGATCGAAGAGGGGGTGCTCGGAGCCGGTGGAGGTGAGAACGATGTCTGCGCGGGCGGCCTGGGCGTGGAGCTGGTCGAAGGGGACGACCTCCGTGGTGCAGGCGAGGCCTGCGCCGTGGATAGCAATCGGGCCGTTGGCGAGCTGCATCGAGATGAGGTCGGCGACCTGTCCGGCGAGCTGGGCTGCGCGCTCCTGGGTTCGGTTGGCGACGAGGATGGAGGTTGCGCCCTGCTGGATGAGATGGCGCGCGGCCAGTTCGGACATCTTGCCCGCGCCGACAATAAGGACGGTTTTGCCGTGGAGGCTGCCGAAGATCTTGCGGGCGAGATCGACGGCAACCGAGGCGACGGAGACCGAGGAGCTGCCGATCTGGGTCTCTGTGCGCACGCGCTTGGCGACGGAGAAGGCGCGCTGGAGGAGCGGATCGAGCGCGGCAGAGACGGTGCCGGCCTGGCGCGCGACGGAGTAGGCCTCCTTGACCTGGCCGAGGATCTGCGGCTCGCCGACGACCATGGAATCGAGCGAGCTGGCGACGCGGAAGAGATGGCGGACGGCCTCGCGCTCTCGGAACTCGTAGAGGTGCGGCTCGACGATAGCGGCGGGGACGGCGAAGTACTCGTGCAGGAAGCGGAGGAGGCTGCGGGTTGTCTCTTCGCCGGGCTGGTCTTGGAGAGTGAGGAACTCGACGCGGTTGCAGGTGGAGAGGATGAGGGCCTCACGGATGCCAGGCTGCTGGGTGAGCGCGCGGACGGCGTCAGGGAGGCGGGCGGCGGGGATGGCGAGGCGCTCGCGGACCTCGATGGGCGCTGTGGTGTGGTTGATGCCGACCAGGACGAGCGCGCCCTCGTGCGGTTGCGCAGCGGCAGCTTGTGTAGCGGGAGCCACAATGGTGAGGCGCTGTATCGGTTGGCGTCGAGTTTGAGTTGCGCTCATGGCGTGGAGAACCTATGCACGGCCGAGAACTGGTTTGCCGCCCAGACGAAGAGGACGACCAGGATGACGAAGCTGGAGAGATAGACGGCGCGGCGCCCTCGCAGGCCGGAGAGACGACGGATGAAGATCATGGCGACGTAGGCGATCCAGAGGCCAAAGGTGAGCAGTATCTTGGGGTCGCTGAAGTACTTTGCGCCGTAATCGGCCTGCGCTATGACGGAGCCGATGAGCAGGCCGGCGGTCATACAGGGAAGGCCGAAGAGCAGAGACTTGAGCGCAATCTGGTCGATGGTCTCCAGCGGGGTGTCCAGCGTAGCAAGCCAACGCCGGTTGGAGGGCTTGCGCTTGAGGCGGCGCTCCTGGATGAGATAGAGCAAGGAGGCCATCAGCGAGACCACAAGCGCGGCGTAGGCGGCGAGCAGAAGCACGATGTGCAGGAAGATCCAGCCGTTGCGGATGGGCGTGGAGAAGGTCTCCTCGCCGGGACGGAAGGCGGCGAGCGTGGCCAGCAGAAAGACGATGGGGAGGACGAAGATTCCCAGGGAGACGCTTCGGTACCGCGCGTAGACGGTGAGGAAGGCAAGGGCAAGGAGGAGTGCGAGGAAGGACTGAAGCTCGTGGGTTTCGACCGGCAGGCGATGGTGGGCCGCATTGAGCGTCTCGGCCAACGATACGAAGTGGAAGAAGATGGCAGCGATGGTGGCGGGGACGGCGATGTGGCGCCAGCGGGGACGCTCGTAGAGGGCCGCGGGCAGAACTGCGAGGGCCGCAATGCCGTACAGAAGGACCGCGAATCGGAGCCAGAGGAGAGTCATAGGGCCAGTTTGCAGTATACGAGGTGCGCGGGCCGAGGTGCGAGACGACTAAACCCGCAGAACGACGGCTGAAACCAGAGTCAGGCAAAGCGGGGAGGAATGATGTGATGTTCATCACAAGGAGATCGCTTTGGCAAAGATCGGCGCTCGCGGTCGGCCCTCGTCGGCGATGCGGGAGCTATGCAAGGATGGATTTTGCTGGGCCGATTGCACATGGGGAAGGCGAGACAGGACGGGTTGCATCGGGATGGGAGCGGTCCAGGAGTGCAGAAGGCTACACTGGAGATGACGGCGGGGCGAGGCCAGTCGTTGTGCATGGACAACAGTTGGCGGAGCAATGAACACGACGACCCTTGCGATCCTGTCGGTGATTTTTATTGCAGCATTGGTGCGATCGACCTTCGGCTTTGGCGAGGCGCTGGTTGCCGTGCCGTTGCTCGCGCTGATGGTCCCAATTGGGATTGCGGTGCCGGTTGCGGTGCTGCTCTCGATCACGGTCGCCGCCGTGGTGGTGGTCCAGGACTGGCGCAAGATTCACCTGCGCAGCGCAGGCTGGCTGCTGGGGGCGACTGTGGTTGGGGTTCCATTGGGGATAGCGCTGTTGCGGAGCGCGCATCCGAGCCTTGTAAAGGGCGCGCTCGCGATCATCATCGTCGTATATTCAGTGTACTTTCTGTTGGGCGTGCGACCGCTCAAATTGCATAGCGACAGCCGCGGATGGCTGCTCGGTTGCGGTCTTCTGGCCGGCGTCCTGGGCGGTGCGTTCGGAATGAATGGGCCTCCGTTGATTCTGTATGGAGCGATGCGGCGCTGGTCTCCGGGTCATTTTCGTGCGACGCTACAGGGATATTTCCTGCCCGCAAGCGTTATCGCAATGGGCGGATACTGGCTGGCGGGTCTGTGGACGCCGAGCGTGACGCACCTTTATCTGATCTCGCTTCCAGCAGCGCTTCCGGCGGTTCTGCTGGGCAGAGCGATCAACCGCAGACTGCGGGGCGAGATTTTTCTGAAGTACGTTCATGGCGGACTGTTGGCGGTTGGACTGGCCCTGCTGATTCAGACAATCCGCAGAGGATAGCGCGGGGCGGTAGGGGTTTGGGCCTGGAGAGAGATAGGCGGAGGCATCGGGATGGGCTGCGGTGCGGTGCCGGAGCCCTCCCCCTCCGTGCCAACGCAAGATGATTTTCCCTCAGCCATGAGTTGCCAGGGGAAGGCGTCGTCGCAGGCAGCTTGCAGGGGCTTGCCGCGAACGCTGCCTTTGGTGGGCTTGTGATGGCGCGTGGCCTG
>JAJZDL010000171.1 GCA_021851465.1 Acidobacteriota bacterium | reverse complement strand
GAGCGGCTCTTCCAAGCCGGCCTTCTCGACGCACCCAGCGACTTCGATAAAATCCTCGCCGACCTCGCCAACAATATCCTCGCCTACAACAATATCCAGGTCAGCCGTCCGATCCGTGTGCGCACCCTGATGACGGAACCCCTGGAGTCGCTGGCCGTCGGCAACACCATCATCCTCTCCAAGGGGCTCATCGACACCACAGCCGTCATCTCCGCCGACGGCGCGCAGCAGATGGGAAACCTCAATGCCCTTCTGGCCTTCCAGTTGTCCCACATCATCCTCGGCCATCGTCTGGACACCAAGTATGCATTCAACGACCGGATGCTCTTTCCCTCCACCTCCGTCTTCGAGCGCATCCCCATGCACCATACCGCCGAGGAGAACACTGAAGCCGCCACCGAAGCGATGAAGCTTCTCAGCGTCAAAGAACTGACCGACGGACAAAAGTACTTCGGCCTGTATCTGCAACAACTCCAGCAGAGAGTCAAGGCGCTGCCCGCGCTCAACCAGCCGGTGCTCGGCGATGCTCTTGTCAAAAGCGACATCGACGACAGCTTCTGGATGGCGGCCATGGTTCCCAAGGGCATCAAGCTCGACATGAAGGACCTGAAGCAACAGGCGGCCATGCCGTTGGCCAGCTTTCTACGCTTCGACCCCTGGACCGATCAACTCGACCAGATGCACGTCAGCTACGAGCCACTGCTCAGCGACCGAGACAAGATGCCCTTCGAGGTCACGCCGGTCTACCTGAGGCTGAGCTACTTGGCTCCCGCTGCTCCGGCAACGGCCCCAGCCGCCGGTACGACGACAAACCCACCGGCACAACAGGCAGCACCGGCGGCAGCAGCGACACCCGCGGCAACGACAACGCCATAATGGGCCTTTGCTCGATCTGCAATCGAGACGAAGCCTCCCATAGGAGGCTTGCACGCACCAAATGACTGTTCTACAGCGCAGTGACCTGCAACACTTTATCCAGGAGTGGAATGCGCAAGACACTGACAATGAGCAAGGCGTTGACGACGATCGGCTCGTTGGCATGTCTCCTCTGCCTCGCCACCATCGCGAAGGCACAGGCCCTGCCCGTCACCACGGAGAGCACCTGGCAGCTAGGATTTGGGGTCACCTACGCTCGCCCGGACTTCTGGGTCGCGCCCATCGGCGATCCGGCGTATTCCCGGCAATACATTCTGGGCGTCTCGGGTTACGGCGACTATCCACTGAGTACTCACCTCGGGGCGGAAGGCGAATTTCACTGCATCTGTCTGATCACCTCCCTCGACCGCGCAGAGCTGACCTATCTCGTCGGTCCCAGAATCGTATTTCCCCATCGCAGATTCACGCCGTACATGAAGGCCATGGTGGGATTCAGAGATCTTTTCATTCAGGAGCAACAGGACAACATCGGGATTCCAAGAGGAATGGGTGCCGCATATGCTGCCGGTGTTGGGCTCGATTACCACTATTCGGAACGGTGGGAGATACGCATTATGGATGTTGAAGTCCAGAAGTGGCCCACTTACAGCACCAACGGCATCAATCCTGTTGTTTTTACCGCTGGCTTCGCCTATCGCTTTCACTGAAGCTTTTTCACGCCCGCTCTTGCAATGGCTTATGAATTGTTATTTTGAGCGGAGTGAGAAATACTGGCATCTCAATCGCGGGGTTGCGCTGCCACTCTTCTATAAACCCGCTAATTGCTGCACCGCCATCTGCTCCACGATCGGAGTGTTCTCTTGACCGGACGACTGGCGCTTGCGTTGCTTATGCTCGGTGGAGCATCCATCCTGCATGCCCAGGCCACAGCGACAGCCACACGCTCTGGAGACCTTCAAGTCGGCGTCGGTTACACCATTGCCAAGCCCGACTATGGCCCGCAGACCTACCGCGGGATCGCCGCCTACGCGGACTTCGATCTGCGTTCACATCTCGGCATCGAAGCGGAGTTTCACCAGGTCGGCAGCCAGAACGGCGACCAGGCCTACCAGCGAACCTATGAGATTGGCGGGCGCTACTTCTTCAACTATGAGCCGCTGGCGCCCTACGTCAAAGCGATGGTCGGGCTTGGCAACTTCAACTATCCGTATAGCCAGACCGACCTCCTCTACCCCTTGTTCGCCGGCGGCATCGGAGCGGACTACAAGATTGGCATTCACCTTCGCCTGCGCGGAGAGTACGAGCTGCAGCGATGGTCCGGCTTCTCCAATGGGGGCCTCGTCCCGCAGATGTTCACCTTCGGCGTCGCGTACCGCTTCACAGGCAAACCCCGGTACAAATAGGCCCACAGTCAAGCGGATCGTTTGCGCTCAAAATATCCCTCCCGCCAGGCGGGCCATAACGTGGGGTACCGGTTCCTACGACGGCGTGCAATTCTGGATCGGCAACTGCGCCGCCTGCTATCCTCGGCTGAGATGCCAGCGCCGCCGTCCAACCTGACGCACACCGCGCGCCGCGCGCCTTCTGTCGCCGGCGCGGCCACCGCGCTGGCGCTGCTGACCGCGCTGAACTTCGTCAACTACATGGACCGCTACATCCTGCCCGGCGTGCAGCAGCAGGTGAAGGCGGAGTTTCACGCTTCGGACGCGGCGCTCGGCTCGCTCACTTTCTGGTTCTTCCTGGCCTATATGTGCGCCGCGCCGCTCACCGGATGGCTCGGCGACCGTCTGCCGCGCAAACCGCTGATTGTGATCTGCGCTCTGCTCATCAGCGCGATCAACGTGCTCACTGGCCTGGTCCACAGCTTCGATTCGCTGCTGTTGCGCCACGCCCTGCTGGGAATCGGCGAGGCGTCGCTCGGCATCTACGCGCCCGCGCTCCTGGCCGACTTCTACCCCGAGGCCGACCGCAACCGCATTCTCACCATCTTCTACACGGCGATTCCAGTGGGCGCTGCGCTCGGCTACCTCGTCGGCGAGGTCGTCGGCGCGCGCTGGGGTTGGCGGATGCCGTTCTACGTCTCTGCCGTTCCAGGCTTCCTGATCGCTGCTCTGGTTCTCCTCTTGCTGCGCGAGCCGTGTCGCGGCGCCTCGGATGCGCCACCGCCGGGGCGCAGGTTCGTCGCGCACAAGTCAACCGCGCGCGTCCTCGATCTCGCACGCAATGCGCCCTATCTCTACGCAACGCTGGGCATGGCGATGACCACCTTCTCGCTGGGCGGCATCTCCGCATGGATGCCCAGCTTCCTGCAGCGCACCGGTTTTTCGCAGGACATCGTCGGCCTGACGCTGGGCGGCATTACGGCGGGCGCTGGGCTGGGCGGCACAGCGGCGGGCGGATGGATCGCGCAGCGCTGGCTGCGCTCCAACCATCGCGCTCTCTTCCTGGTCTCCGCGTGGTCCACGCTGCTCACCGTCCCCTTCGGCGTGCTGTGCTTCTTCGGCCCGCGTGCGACGATGCTGCCCGCGCTCACCATCGCCATGTTCTGCATCTTCCTCGGCACCGGCCCGTTGAACGCTGCAATCGTGAACGCCGTTCCTGCCGCCGTTCGCGCCACGGCAATCGCGGTCGAGATCTTCCTCATCCACGCGCTGGGCGACACGCCCTCGCCCTGGCTCATCGGCATCGTCAGCGACCGCTCGACGCTGGCCACCGGCCTCGGTCTCACGCTGCTCACAATGCTCGTCGCCGCCGCGCTGCTCTTTGCCGGCGCGCGCACCGTGCCGCGCTTCAACACCGAGCGCGTAGCAATGTAGACCGGGCAGCTACGTCGAGTAGTCGGCGTTGATGCGCACGTACTCGGCGGTCAGGTCGCAGGTTAGGAAGTTGCACTCGCCGTTGCCCGCGCCGAGGTCGATGCGGATTGTATACTCGCCCTCCATCATCGCCGCGTGGGCCTTCGCTTCGTCGAAGCTCGCCGCGCGCACTCCGTACTCGAAGACCGGCTGCTCGCCGATCCAGATGCGCACCCGCTCCGCCTCGAAGCTCGCGCCGCTGTACCCCGCGGCCGCCAGCAACCGGCCCCAGTTGGGGTCCGCGCTGGACCACGCCGTCTTGCACAGCGGGCTGTGCGCGATGGCCCTGGCCACGCGCCTGGCATCGTCTTCGCTGGCCGCGCCGCGCACCTCCAGCGTCACCACATGGCCCACTCCCTCGCCATCGGCGACGATCTGCCGCGCCAGCGATTGGCAGACCTCGCCCAGCGCCGCATTGAAGGCCGAAGTCAGTTCCTTGTTCAGCCGTACTCCGCTCGCCCCGCTGGCCACAAGCAGCACCGTGTCGTTGGTTGAGGTGTCGCCGTCGATGGAGATCGAGTTGAAGCTCGGCTCGGCTGCCGTAGCCAGCGCCATGCCCAGCGCCGACGCCTCCGCCTTCACATCGGTAAACAGGTACACAAGCATCGTCGCATGCGGCGGCCCCACCGGCGCGCCCAGCCGAGGACAGATCATCCCCGCGCCCTTTGCCGCGCCCCAGATGCGTACCCTCCTGCCCGCGCCGTCGCCCTGCGCCGCCCCAGACGCATTCACTGCGAGCTCCGCATGGGCCGTCTTCAGCTTCGTATCGGTGGTCATAATGGCGCGCGCAAAGCTCTCCGCGTGTTCCACCGAGCTGCCCACGGACGCCTTTAGCGCGGGCAGCGCAGCCACTACTTTGTCCGCCGGAAACGGCACGCCGATGATCCCGGTCGAGGAGGGAAAGACCTCGTCGAAGATGCAGCCGATGCTCTCCGCAACGGCCACGCAGGTGGCCACACAGCCCGCGATGCCCGCCGCTCCCGTGGCGCAGTTGGCGTTGCCCGCGTTGACCAGTACCGCCGCCACGCGCCCGCCGGTGGCCGTCATGTGCCGTCGCCCCACCGTAACTGGCGCGGCAACCACGCGGTTGCTGGTAAACAGGGCCGCGCCAACCGCCGAGCCTGCGTCCGTTGCCAACGCAACGGCCAGATCCAGGTTTCCGCTCGACTTGATCCCGGCGCGAACCGCGCCCCACCGAAAGCCACTTGGCAGCATCGCCGCCGTCAACTGCTTATTGTCGCTCATTCCATTACTCTACCAAGCCAGAGGGCCGGGCCATAGCGATCGCAAAAGAGTAGAGGGCGCAGCAGGGCCCATGGTTTCTTGCACAAACGGCGCTCGCATCTCGCAACCAATTGGCGTATCTTGTGTCTAATTCAATAGCAGTCGATGCGGTAGGTCTCGAAGAGGCAGACGAAGCCGAACCGGATGGACTCAGGTCGCTGCAATCCGCGCAACCCGCCGTTTGATAGCTCGACCGGGCAAGCGAAGGATGAACAGGACAAGGCAGAGTATGAAGATCGCGCAAATCATGCAAGGCTCGGTATTGGTAGCTGCGATCGCAGGAGCGCTTCTGACCGCGCCTGCTGCGGTTCACGCGCAGGTTGGCGTTGGCATTGCCGCCGCAGTTACAGCACCGGACGCTCCTCCGCCGATCCCGGACTACGACCAGCCGGAGGCGCCCGGCGATGGCTACCTGTGGACCCCCGGCTACTGGGCCTGGGGGCCTGGCGGGTACTCCTGGATGAACGGTGCCTGGGTCATGCCTCCCTACGTCGGCGCACTGTGGACTCCTGGCTACTGGGGCGACGGCTTCGGCGGTTACATGTGGAACCCCGGATACTGGGGCATGGGCATCGGCTTCTACGGTGGCATCAACTACGGCTTCGGCTACTTCGGTACCGGCTTCTACGGCGGATACTGGGGCGGCGATCGCTTCTTCTGCAACGGTGCCTATAACCGCTTGGGCGGAAACTACGAGCACTCCTATAACCGCAGCTACGCCGGCTTCAATGGACGTGCCGGCGGCGGCCAGAGCTTCTCCCGCGGCGGGGTCGCCAACCGGGGCGGTATGAGCAATGTCGCGGACAACCGTGGCGCGGGCATCAACGGCCGCACCATCGGCAGCCGTGGCGCATCCGCTTACAGCAGCGCAGCGCGCGGCAACTCCTTCGCCTCCCGCAACGGCAACGCCTTTGCCTCACGAGGCAACAGCTACAGCGGAGCCACTTCTCGCGGCAGTTTTGGCGCCAGCAACTACAGTAGCGGTGCGCGCAGCTACAGCGGCGGTACACGCAGCTTCGGTGGCGGCAGCTACAGCGGCGGTACACGCAGCTTCGGTGGCGGCAGCTACGGCGGCGGTGCACGCAGCTTTGGTGGTGGAGGCGGTGGGTTCCGTGGCGGTGGTGGAGGCGGTGGGTTCCGTGGCGGTGGTGGAGGCGGTGGGCGCCGTTAGGCAATAGAATGGACGCGTCTAGTTTGCAAGGGCTGAGGGAAACAAACCTCGGCCCTTGCTTTTACCCACGCGATGTCGAACGGCGTCCTGCATCCTGAGCAACCTGC
>JAJZDL010000170.1 GCA_021851465.1 Acidobacteriota bacterium | reverse complement strand
GATATTCTTGGGGCGGGGTGGGGGGTTGACAGGGATTTGCGGGGGCGAGCGCATTTGAAGATCGTTCAGGGCAAGAGAGCCGATTCCTGAGCTGTGAGCTTGCGAGTGACGTGCGCATTGTGCAAAGCAGGAGCAGAGGCTGGAGATTATTGGGAGAACGGGGCGGAGGGTTGGGGTTTGGCGGAGAGCGTCGGGGTCCTTCGACTCCGCCTCCCGCGATGAGGCTGCGGGAGGCTGCGCTCAGGATGACAGGCCGGTGGGGGTGGGGCAGCCTGGGCAACGGCAGAGGCAGAGGCAAAGGCAGAGGCAAAGGCGAAATGCGGGGATTCTTCGCTGCGCTCAGAATGACAATTCATAAAGGGGGCTGCGCTCGCTTGGGATGGCGCGGGGGGGAGGTGGGATGACGGCGGGTTGTAGGAGAGTGCGCGGGAGTTCGGGATGACGGCGGGGGGTGACGGCAAGGGGAACGATCTATCTATCAGGAGGTGTCGATCGGTAGTAGGATGGGCACCGGATGGTTGGATCGATGGCACGAAGGCTGAGTGGTTGTGCGTTGCTGGCCGCGATGGCATGGATGGCGGTTGCCTCGACGGCAGCATTGGGGCAGACGGGCAGTGTGCCTGCGGCAACGAATGCGGCGGATCCGCCCAGTGCAACTGCGGCAGCACCGCAACCGGGGGGCGGGCTGGCGAGCAGGCAGGCTGCGGGCGCGGCGGCGAAGCTGGAGTTCGAGGTGGCGTCGGTGCGGCCCTCGGCGCCGCTGGACCCGGTGAAGATGCGTGCGGCGATGCAGTCTGGGCAGATGCCGAACTTTGGCGCGCACGTGAATGCGTCGCGGGCGACGTACTCCTACATGACGCTGAAGGCTTTGGTCGCCAATGCGTACGGCGTGAAGGAGTACCAGGTCGCTGGGCCGGATTGGCTGGGCAGCGAGCGGTTCGACATTGTGGCGAAGATGCCGGAGGGGGCCTCGACGGACGACGCGCCGCAGATGCTGCAGGCGCTGCTGGCGGAGCGGTTCAAGATGGAGGCGCACAGCGAGAGCCAGGAGCATCCGGTGCTGGCGCTGGTGGTGGGGAAGGACGGGCCGAAGCTGAAGGCGTCTCCGGCCGCGGCTGCGCCGGTCGACCCGGACGCTCCGCTGAAGCCGGGCGAGATGACGGTGAACACGCCACAAGGCCCTGCGCGGATGACGCAACACTCCGACGGGTCGTCCACGATCAACATGGGGGCAAAGGGAACCTATCGCATCAAGATGGACGGGCAGACGATGCACCTGGACGCCGACACGATGACGATGGCAGGGTTCGCCGACATGTTGACGAGCGTGATGCAGATGGGCGGTGGCGGCGGCAAGCAGGTGGTGGACATGACGGGGCTGAAGGGGAACTACCAGGTGGCGGTGGACATTTCACTGGCTGCGATGATGGCTGCCGCGCAGGCGCAGGGGATGAATTCCCCGATGGGCGCGGGCGGCGCGGCGGCGAGTGGCGCGACGCTGCCGGATGCGTCCGATCCGGGCGGGGGCGGGGCGACGGTGTACGAATCGGTGGAGAAGCTGGGGTTGAAGCTGGAGCCGCGCAAGGCGATGGTGCAGCAGGTGGTGGTGGACAGCGCGGAGAAGACGCCCACGGAGAACTGAGCGCGGGCGATGCGGAATTTTGCTCTAATGGGGAGAAGATGCCGCAGGAGCGAGGAGCGACGGAGATGGCACGCGAGCTGGACTGGACGGATACGGAAGAGATCGGCATTCAACTGCAAGAGATGTTCCCGGAGACGGACCCATACTCGGTGCGGTTCACCGATCTGCACAAGTGGGTGGTGCAGTTGCCGAACTTTGTAGGCGACCCGGCAAAGTCGAACGAGGGGATACTGGAGGCGATCCAGACGGCGTGGCACGAGGAGTACGAGGACGCGAAGGACGCGTAAACAGGGGCCAGTGGCCATCCGATGTCTCAGAACCGCGACGCGGGAGACTCGGCGAAATACGGGGTTCCTCGACTGCGTTCAGGATGACGACTCAAGCGGTGTTGCAGATGCGGGCTATTTGCGGCGGAGGATCTGCTGGGGGAGCCTGGAGCCGGTGGCGAAGAGGGTGAGGGCGGCGGCGGCGGCCCAGACGAGGGATGCGGCGGCGATGGTTGCGAGGTCCTTTGCGTGGGTGGAGACGTGCGGCAGCAAGCGCGTGGCGCAGGCAGTTGCAGCGAATGCGACGAGCGCGGCGAGGAGGGCGCGGGCGAGTTCGCCGAACTCCAGGTGCGCCAGCGAGACCAGCCGCTTGCGGTGCAGCAGGATGGCGAGCGTGGCGGTCTGCACGAAGATTCCAGCGTCGGATGCGATGGCCAGGCCGGCGAGGCCGCAGGCGTGGAAGAGCGCGTAGTACATCGGAACGGAGAGCACGACGATGAGAGTGCCGGCGATGGCCGGGGTCTTGGTATTGCTTGCGGCGTAGAAGGCGCGGGCGTAGATTCCCTGCACCGCCCAGAGAGCAAGCGTCGCGGCGAGGATGCTGAAGAGCTGCGTGATTGCGGTGGCATCGGCGCGGTTGAACTTGCCGCCGCGGAAGAGGTCCATCAGCCAGGGCGCGAGGGCGATCATCCAGGCGGAGACGATCATGCCGACGCAGAAGAGGCGGGAGACGGAACGTCCGACCGAAGCGGAGAAGTCGTGGGCGCGGCCCTGCTGGTACATGGAGGCGAAGAAGGGCAGCGAAGCGGCGCCGGCGGCGGGGCCGATGACGTTGAAGGGCGCGTTGAAGAGGCCCTTGGCGTTGCTGATGAGGGTGATGCCGCCGACCTGGGCGGAGGCGAAGAACTTGAGGAAGATGCCGTCGAACATGACCAGGGAGACGCCGATCATCAGGGGGAGCGAGAGCTTGAGCCACTCGCGGAAGGCCGGATCGCGGAAGCCGACGATGGGGTGGTAGCGCAGACCGGTGCGGAACGCGCCCAGCGAGTTGAGGAACGCCGAACCGACGATGACGCCGCCGAGCACTCCCCAGGCGAGCGAATAGATGCCAAGCCGCTTATGAAGCAGCAGTGCGCCGAGGATGATCCCGGCGTTGTAGATCACAGGTGTGCAGGCCTGATAGAGGAATATCTTGCGCACCTGGAGGCGCGAGCTCATGACGCTTCCGATGAAGAAGAAAAGCTGGGCGGGCAGGATCAGACGGGTGAGCGAGGCGCACATCGCAGCACCGAGGGGATCGTGGCCGTGACGGTAGCCGGTGAAGAAGAGCCGGACGTATTGCGGTGCGAGCAGTTCGCCGAAGAGGAGGCCGACGGCGAGGACGCAGAGCATCGTGTTGAGGATTACGGAGAGCGCGCGGTCTGCGCCCTCTTCGTCGCCTGCCTCGCGGTAGCGGTTGAGGATGGTGATGACGGAGATGGAGGCGGCGCCGCCGATGAGAAAGTAGTTGATGAGATCGGGGAGGGTGAAGGCGGCCTGATAGGCGTCCTGCTCCATGCCCGCGCCGAAGAGGGAGTTGATGATCTTGATGCGGATGAGGCCGAGCAGGCCGGAGAGCAACGCGCTGGCCATGAGAAGCATGGCGGCGGAGCCTGCGGTGTGGCGACGGGCGTGGCGCGGGGACAGGGGAGATTGCGGCTGCGGCTGAGCGATCAAGCTATCGCCCATCGCCTTCGGCGTTCGACGGTGCGATGGTGGGGGCGTCGAAGAGGAGTTTGCCGGGGTTGGGGCTGTGTTCGCCGCGCGCGTGCGGTTCCGATGTTGGAGCGCCGCGGCCTGCGAGGGAGTGACGCGCGCGCCTAGGGACGACGGCCTGGCCGTCGTTGGCTGGGCTGGGCTGGGCTTTTTGAGCGGACTTGCGCGCAGGCGTGGGCTGGCCGATGGGCTGGGCGAGCATTGCTGCAAGGGACTCGAGTTCGCGGCGCAGGCTGCGCAGTTGCTTTGCGCTGTCGGTGGGCACGACTGCACCGGGCAGAGCGAGTTGCGGCTCCTTGAGCTTGAACTCGGCTTTGAGGACGGCGCGCGCGCCGGGGATGGTGTATCCCTCTTCCTTGAGCAGCGACTTGACGCGCAGTGCCATCTCGACGTCTCGGCGGCGGTAGAGGCGCTGTCCTGTGCCTCCCTTGTTGGGTTTGAGCTGGGGGAACTCGCCCTCCCAGAAGCGTAGGACGTAGGCGGGAACCGCGCAGAGGCGTGCCACTTCGCCGATGCGGAAGTAGAGCTTGTCGGGGATGCCGGACGCCGGGGGGCGCGGGTCGGCGGTGTGGGTCTTTCCACGGATTGGCTGGCTTCGTCCCATTCTTCAGACCCGAATCCTCCGATGAAACCGAGTGCTGAAATACTAAACCCGAAGGCGATTCATTTTAAAGGCGCGATTTGAAATTGCGTCTCGACCGTTCTACGGGGGCCGCGCCGGAGCGACACTCGAGCATTTTTACCAATGATGTATCGCTGCGCGATACGAACAGAATGCGGGGATTCTTCGCTGCGCTCAGAATGACAAATTTTATTTCTCTATAACAACTGCGAGATTCGAATCCGGCGTTCATCGGGAAATGCTTGCGATGTTGTCGCGGTACAGGCTTCGTCGAGACGCTTCGACTCGCAGCGCGGAAAGGCTTTGTGGACGGGACTGCCTGCGACAGGACGCTAGAAAGGATTGAGCTTGGCGAGGCCTTTCTTCTTGTGTTTGCTGGAGGACTCGTTGGACTTGTCGAAGGTTGATTTCGGCTTTTTGCCATCGACCGGGGCAAGCTGGGCGGGCGGCTGCGATCCTGGAGCGACCTGGTTGACGGGGTCGGGAGCTTCGGCGGCCTTCTCGATGGGAGGCAGAGGGGTCGTGTTGGCCGGGGCGGCGGGCTTGAGCCAAGCGTTGTCCGTCGGCTGTGCAGAGGTGTCGGCGGCGGCCGGCGGAGTTGTCGCTGGGGCTGCGGTAGAGTCTGCGGCAGCGGAGCCGGGGAAGGGCGGCGGCGAGGCCGAAGCGGGTGCGGGTGCGGGCGAATCCGCGGATGGCTGCACGATCTCGATGCCCATCGCGCCACCGCTGGAGGAGGCCGCCGGGGAGGCGTCCGGCACGTTGGTCACGACCGGGGAGGAGCCGCTGCCTGCATCGGCGGTAGAGACGTCCTGAAAGGCGAGCGGCGCCGAACTGCTGGGCGCTGCGGCGGGTGCGGCTGCATCGGCGGCGGAGGCTGTGGCCTGCAGGGGCGGCTTGGCTGCCCGCGATGCGTACGTTGCCGGGTTCATGGCGTCTCTGAAGTCCTGCATGGCCTTGTTGTAGACGGTGGGCGCGAGGGTGGGCTTGGCGTCTTCCAGTGGCGGGTCGCCGATGGTGGCGGCTGGAACCGTGTCGGCCTTGCTGAGAACGATGAGTTGCATGCGTTTGCTCAGGGTGTACTGGCCGCGGCTGTTCTCCAGAGCCTCGCTGGCAGCGACCTGCTCCGGCGTCGGCGTGGGCACGGGACGCCCGATGGAGACGAGGCGGTCCTTGGCCTCTTCCACGCGGGGCGCGGCGGAGTGCTCGAGCACGATCTTGTTGTAGGCGTCGGCGGCCTGGTCCTCGTCGATCTTCAAGAGTTGGCCCTTCGCCGCCTCGGGCAGGGTAGAGGCACGGACGCCGCGCGCCTCTGCCTCGTATGCATCGCCGAGGCCGAGAAGAACGTCATCGAGGTGGCTGTAGAGCGGGTAGGTATCGACCACGGTCTGGTAGCGGGCGATGGTCGCGGACCAGTTCAAGTGGGTGGCGTAGAAGTCTGCGATGCTTGCCTCTCGCATGGCCAGCGACTCCTGCACATCGCGCAGGCGCTGTTTGGCCTCCGGCACCAGGACGGAATCGGGAAATTGCTGCAGCATCTGGCGGTATGCGGCCTCTGCCTTGAGGGTATTGGTGTAGTCGCGGTCGGGCTTGTCCATCTGGCGGTAGTAGATGTCGCCGATGCGCATCTGGGCCTCTGCGGCCTCGGGCGCGTTGGGGAAGAAGGTGATGAAGTCGGTGTACTCCTGCTCGGCCTGGGTGAGCGCGGCGGTTCCGCCTTCCTGGAACCAGCTATCGGCGATGCCGAGCTTGGCGCGCATCAGGTACTGCGACTCCTGGTAGGTGTTGAGCAGGTCCTGATACTCGAGGCGGGCGACGTCGTAGTGGCCTTTCTTGGCGGCGGCCTGTGCCTTCTCGTAGAGTTGCTCGTCGGGCAGCTTCGCGTCCTGCGCTGCGATGGGCGTGACCTTCTTTGCGTTCTTGTCCGCTGCCTTGGTGTCCTTGGACTGGACGAGCTTGTCCGCCTTCTGCGCGCGCACCTTGGCCGGCTTTTTGTTGCTGAGTGCGATGTCGGGTATGGCGGGGGCGGATTCCGGCGCGG
>JAJZDL010000169.1 GCA_021851465.1 Acidobacteriota bacterium | reverse complement strand
GTTGCAGGGGACGGTGCTGCTGTTTGTGCCTCTGTTCGCGCCGTTTCCGCTGTTTCTGTTTCCAAGAGCATTTGTATTCGATGGGCTGGTGCAGGCGGCGCTGCTGGTGGCGCTGTTCGGGTGCGCGCTGCGGTATCCGTTTGCGGTGGATGGGGCGAAGACAAGTGCGCATAGGCTGCGAATGGGCAACGGCATTTAGACTGGGATAGACCACGAAAACAGAGGGACGATGCGGGCGATTGGGGAAGAGGCGAAGGCGTTGACGTTTCAGGATCTGTTGTTTCGCTTACAGCGGTTCTGGGCGGAGCGGGGGTGCGTGTTGCAGCAGCCGTACGACGTGGAGGTGGGCGCGGGGACGATGTCGCCGGACACGTTTCTGCGGGTGCTGGGGCCGAAGCCGGTGCGGATTGCGTATGCGCAGCCGTCGCGGCGGCCGGCGGACGGTCGCTATGGCGAGAACCCGAACCGGCTGTTTCGCCATACGCAGCTACAAGTCATTTTGAAGCCGCCGCCGGAGAATATTCAGGAGATGTATCTGGAGTCGCTGGAGGCGATCGGGATCGACCTTGCTGAGCACGACATCAAGTTCGAAGAGGACAACTGGGAGTGGCCGGTGGGCGGCGCGTGGGGCGTGGGCTGGCAGGTGATGCTCGACGGGCTGGAGATCACCCAGTTCACCTACTTTCAGCAGTGCGGCGGGATGGACCTGGACCCGATCTGTGGGGAGATCACCTACGGGCTGGAGCGGATCGCGGGGTTCTTGCAGGATGTGGACTCGATCTACGACATTGTGTGGGCCGTGGAGCCGGCTGGCCCCGGAGAGACGGGCGGAAGGCGCGTGACGTACGGCGAGATGCGGCTGGCCGAGGAGGAGCAGTTTTCAGCGTACAGCTTCGACTATGCGGATGTGGATAAGTTGTGGGAGCACCTGCGGCTCTACGAGGCGGAGTGCCTGGCGCTGCTGGAGCGGGCGAAGGGATTGTTTGCGGCGGAGAGCAAGGCGGATGCGTTGGAGATGAAGCGGTTTCCGGTGCTGGGCGCGTATGAGCTGGCGCTGAAGTGCTCGCATGTCTTCAACCTGCTGGATGCAAGGGGGGCGATCAGCGTGACAGAGCGCGTGGGCGTGATGGCGCGGATTCGGACGCTGGTGATTGGCGTGGCGAAGGCTTATGCGGCGCAGGGAGAAGCGCTGGCGGGAGTTGGTGGCTGAAATGGTCAGTGCCGGTGAGGTGAGTCAGGACTATCGGGGTCCTTCGACTGCGGTTGGCGCGATGCGCCAACCTTCGCTCAGGATGACGGAGATAGGGGATTAGCATGGCGGAGTTTTTGTTCGAGATTGGGTTGGAAGAGGTGCCGGCGCGGATGATCGCGGGGGCGCAGGCGGAGTTGCAGCGGCGCGTGGTGGCGATGTTGGAGCGCGAGCGGCTGGTTGGAATTGGGGTTGCGAGCAAGGGCTTCTCGACGCCGCGGCGGCTGGCGGTTTGGGTGGGGGATGTGGCTGCGCGGCAGGCGGATGTGGCCGAGGAGTTGGTTGGGCCGGCGGTGAAGATCGCGTATAAGGACGGCGTGCCGGCGGCTGCGGCGGTGGCGTTCGCGAAGAAGGCGGGGGTGGAGGTCGCGGCGCTGAAGACGGTGACGACGGCGAAGGGCGAGTATCTGGCGGCGACCACGGTGAAGGCGGGACGCGCGGCAGCGGAGGTGATTGCGGAGGAACTGCCGAAGGAACTGGTGGGCATCTACTGGGCGAAGAACATGGTGTGGCGCGCGGGGCGGCCGGAGCGATTTGTGCGCCCGCTGCGCTGGATGGTGTGCCTGCTGGGCGAGGTGGTGGCGCCGGTGGAGTTTGGCGGCAAGACGGCGGGGAAGACGACGCGCGGGCACCGCGTGCTGGCGGGAGACGAGGCGATTCCCATCGGCTTTCCCGACGAGTATGAGCGCGTTCTGCTGGATGTGCATGTGGTGGCGGATGTGGAGGCGCGGCGGCAGGCGATCCGCAAGGCGCTGGATCGCGCGACGCGGACGGCCGGCGCGGGGCTGCGCTGGCGCGAGGACGAGGCGCTGGTGGACACGGTGACGCACCTGACGGAGTGGCCGTCGGTGGTGCTGGGGAGCTTTGAGCCGGAGTATCTGGCGTTGCCGGAAGAGGTGCTGGTGACGGTGATGCGCGACCATCAGAAGTACTTTGCGGTGGAGGACGCAACGGGAAAACTGGCGGCGCATTTTCTGGCGGTGCTGAATACGGAGACGGATGCAGCGGGCGAGGCGGTGATCCGGCATGGCAACGAGCGGGTGCTGCGGGCGCGGTTCAACGATGCGCGGTTTTTCTGGGAGTTCGACCAGCGCGTGCCGCTGGCGGAGCGCGTTGCCTTGTTGGAGAAGGTGACGTTTCAGAAGGATCTGGGGAGCTACGCGGCGAAGACGGAGCGTGTGCTGGCGGTGGCGGAGCGACTGGCGACTCGGCTTGCGGAGCGCGGGTGCGTGCTGGATGGAGCGGCACTGGTGCAGGCGGCGCGGTTGGCGAAGGCCGATCTGACAACGGAGCTGGTGAAGGAGTTTACGGAGTTGCAGGGGCAGGTGGGTGGGTTGTATGCGCGGGCGCAGGGATTCACGGCCGCGGTGGCCGATGCGATCTACGACCAGTACCTGCCGAAGTCGATGGCGGACTCGGTGCCGCGCGGCGTAGAGGGCGCGGTGCTGGCGCTCGCCGACAAGGTGGACACGATTGTGGGAATGTTCGGGCTGGGATTGGAGCCGACGGGATCGAAGGATCCGTTTGCGCTGCGCCGTGCGGCGAATGGGATTGTGAAGATTCTGGCGGAGGCGGAGCCTGCGTTGCCGTTGACGCTGGGCGATGTTGTGGACGCGGCCTCAGCGAGCGAGGCTGTGCGCGTGAAGGTGGAGGTGTTCTTCGCGGAGCGGCTGGAGTTCTACCTGCGCGAGGCGAAGGGGCAGGCGTACGACGTGGTGAAGGCCGTGCTAGCGGCGGGCGCGAACGATGTGCGCGATGCGGTGGCGCGGGCGGAGGCGGTGACGGCGGTGCGCGGGAGCGAGGACTTTGCGGCGGTGTCTGCGGCGTTCAAGCGGATGAAGAACATTCTGGCGCAGGCGGAGGAGAAGGGCGATCACATCGTTAGCTTTGAGCCAGTATTCGATACGCAATACGAGCAAGAGTTTTGGCAGGAAGTTAAATTGGCGGGCGCAGGTTTTCGTGGTGATTGCGAATCCAGGCAGTACGAGAAAGCCTTGTTCAAACTTGCGAGACTTCGTACTCCCATTGACACCTACTTCGCCAACACTATGGTTATGGCCGATGATTTGAATGTTCGGACGAATCGTCTTGGGATGTTGCGATACCTGGCAACGACGTTCACTCAGATTGCGGACTTTTCGGAGATTGTGACGGCCGGCTAGGGCGGCATACCCCAGGGGCTAAAGCCCCGTTCTTTTGGCGTGCCTGAGAGGGCCAAGGCTGAAGCCTTGGCGTACCTAGAAGCAGGAGCAGCGGCAGAAGCAGGTCTCTCCGCTGCGCCGCGGATAACTCTGTGTTGCGGATGCCGCTGAGCGGCTGAATGGCAAGCAAGGGCGCGGCGGGCCGTGAGAGAAGAACTCAGCGACTGGGCGCGGGGCGGATGCGGGCGAGGTTGAGGAGGGCGTGGGTGATGCGGTCGGGGTCGTGGCGGAGGAGGCTGCCCTGCTGGGCGAAGTCTCCGGGGACGGGTTCTATGCCGAGGGCGCGGATGCGGTCGAGGTCGGGTTCGATGGGCGCCTGGCCACCGAGGGCGTATTTTTCCAGCAGGGTGGGGGAGATGGGCGCGGTATTGACGAGCGCGTAGTCGAAGATGCGGGGGCAGGAGATGGATTGGCGCGATTCCTTGCCGGCTTCCGGGGGCGGAGCATCTTGGCGAAGGGCGGAGTCATGCGCACCGTGGGCACAATGCGGGGATCCTTCGCTGCGCTCAGGATGACAATCTTGCGAACGACTCCGCTTAGAAGGGCAATTCGCGGTTGCGCCATTGCAGTGGTCGAGGATTTTCTCGATGTGCTGGGCGGCGGTGAGGCCGATGGACTCGTTGGCCTGGGTCATCAGGTTTCCGATGTAGACGCGGGTGGCGCGCGATGCGGCGATGGCTTGTGGAATGCCTCGGACGAGCAGGTTGGTGATGAGCGAGGTGTAGAGGGAGCCTGGGCCGAGGGTGATGAGGTCTGCGTTGGCGATGGCGTCGAGGGTTGCCGGGAGGGGTTCGGCGTCGGCGGGTTCGAGGATGAGTTCGAGGATGCGGTGCGGGCTGGCGGTGATGCTGGTCTCTCCGTGGACGAGAGAGCCATCGTCCATGCGCGCGGAGAGTGTGACGTCTGTGTTGGTGGCTGGGTAGATGCGCCCGCGCGTGGCGAGGATGTGCGAGGACATCTGGACGGCCTGGGCGAAGTCTCCGGTGATGGCGGAGAGGGCGGCGAGGAAGAGGTTGCCGAAGCTGTGGCCGTCGAGGTCGCCGTGTTGGAAGCGGTACTGGAAGAGGTTGGCGAGGAGGTGCTCGTCTTCGGAGAGCGCGACCATGCAGTTGCGCACGTCTCCGGGGGGGAGCATGTTGAGTTCTTCGCGGAGGCGGCCGGAGGAGCCGCCGTCGTCGGTGACGGTGACGATGGCAGCGAGGTCGCGGATGAGGCAGGGAAGAAGGGCTGGCTGCGGGCTGGGAGTTGGAGTGGTGCGCGGCTCGGCGGCGGGGCGGGTGGCGTCTGGCGCGGCGACGTAGCGCTTGAGGCCGCGCAGCAGCGAGGACAGGCCTGTGCCGCCGCCGATGGCGACGACGCGCAGGGCGGGTTCGCGGTTTTGAGAGGAAGAAGACACTGCCGTTGTCAGTGTAAATGGGAGTGGGCGCAGGGAGTTTGCGGCCCGACGGTCAGACTTCGGGATAGAGGAGTTCCGTGAAGCGAGGGTCGTCTGCCACGTCCTGGAAGTCGGAGTCTGCGCGTGCCTGGATGCGATTGCGGGGGTTGAGGCGGATGGCCTCGGCGAGCTGCTCGATACAGGTGGGGGCGTCGCCGGTGATTCCGGCGAGGAGGGCGAGGCCGTAGAAGGCGTAGTCGGCGCGGGCATCTTCGGCGAGGATTTTCTTCAACTGCGCGCGCGCGTCCTCGTAGTTGCCGTCGTTGATCAGGGAGATGGCGTAGTCGTATCGCTCCTCGCCGGAGAGGAAGCGGGCCTCGCCTTTGGCGGCCTGCTGCTTGCAAGCGTTGATGTACATGCGGACACGCTCGAAGAGGTCGGCGGGGCCTGTGAGGAGCAATTGGCTGAAGCTGGCGCAGGCCTTCTCGTACTTTCCCTGCTGCATGAGGTGGAGCGCTGCCTCGTAGGTGGAGAGTGCGTGGGCGCGGGAGCCGTTGTCGGATGCCGACACGACACCGGCGAGGGTGCGCGGTCGTTTAGCGGTGGATGTGGAGGCGGTCTTCATGGGTCGCTGCGGTTCCTGTCTGTAGGGCACGATTGCCGGATGAGTTGGTTTGTTGCATCGAGTGTCAAACGACGGACGGGTTGCGGGCGATGGTCATCGGCCTGTGCAAAATGCTCCGATGTTGCACTCGTCTTGCCGCCGGAGGCTGTTTGACAGCACACGATAGTTTATCGGCCCAGTATGTTCCGGTTTTATACGCATCCTTGGCGAGAAGGTCAACTCGGCCTTTCCGGGGAGGGTTTATGGGTTGGATTTATGGGTGTATATGGCGGGGTTGAGGTCGGGGTCGTTGTACATTTTGAGCTGGCGGTAGAGCTTGAAGCGGCGTTTGCCTGCGAGGGTCTGGCACCAGAGCTGGTCGAGGCATTCGGCGAGGTCTGAGCGTTGCTCGCGGAGCAGATCGAGGCGGGCCAGATTGCGCTCGCGGTGGGCATCGGATGCGGAGGCGCGGTGTGCCTCCTCGGCGGTGTGGTAGAGCTTGAGGGCGAGGATGGAGAGGCGGTCGAGGATGAGGCCGGGGGACTCGGAGTGGAGCGGCGCGTCGGGGTCCTGGGTTCCTGCGGCGGCGAGGAGCGCGCGATCCATGGCCTCGACGAGGTCGTTGCGCGTCTGGTTGAGCGCGTCGATGGCGCGCTTGACGGCAGCGATGCGGGCGTCGGAGGCCCCCGGCTCGCGGGCCTTGTCTTCCTCGTGCCAGAGGTCGAAGTTGGCGCGGTGATGTGCGAGCGCGAGGTCGAGGAGGCTGGCGGAGGGTGGGTTTGGCGCGGTTGGGCGCGTGTCGGGAGGGTTGAACGAAGGCTGGACTGGAGCTGACGATTCATGGTGCCAGCGGACCGTGGCATTGTCGTGCAGTCGCGCGATTTCGAGAGCGTTCAACATAGGTCGAGGGACGGCCCGTGGCGGGCACC
>JAJZDL010000168.1 GCA_021851465.1 Acidobacteriota bacterium | reverse complement strand
TCTGGCACGGCGAGGTTGCGGCGAAAGAGCCTGCGACCGAGCTTCCACAGATACTCGGAGACAGTTCCCACCGGGCAGAGCCAGGAGCAGAAGCTCTTCTTCAGCAGCAGGCTGGAGAGCAGGAAGACGACGGCAAGCACCATCGCCGCCGGATGCACCAGGGGAAAGCGATGGGTCGTCAGAAAGTACTTCAGGTTCATCAGGCCCGCGATGGGCAGCCAGCCATCCACTCCGGCCGGCCGCTCGATGTAACGGGTCTGTCCCTGGCTGTCGAAGTATCGCACCCACATCGAGAACTCAATTGCGATCCACACATTCAGCGCCAGGAACGCAAACTGCACAACGCGGCGAACCTGCTGCGAGCGGTCCGGAAGGGCGCGGCGCGCCAGGGGCTTCTTCAGCTTCGCTGGCCCGTCTTTGGGGCCGATCGATACGGCGGGAGGCGCGGGCGTGGTCAACATGGCATCCATCCAGTGTCTACGATAGCCGCTCCCGGCGGCCCCATATAGGACTTAAGTCACTGGAGATCGCGGTTGAATGGGCATATACTGCACGGGTCGGGCCTGCTCTGGACAAAGTGCCTTTGTGTCCTTTATGACCGATATACGGGTTACGATAGCAATGGGGTACGGGGCCAATGTAAACCCACTCCGGCCAGCATCCAGACAGGAAGCGAACTGATGAAGCTGAAACAGCTTGGGACTTCGGACATGTGGCTCACGCCGGTTGGCTTCGGCGCGTGGGCCGTCGGCGGCGGCGACTGGGCCTACTCCTGGGGGCCGCAGGACGACAACGCCTCCATCGCGGCCATCCACAAGGCAATCCATCTCGGCGTCAACTGGATCGACACCGCGGCCATCTATGGCCTTGGCCACTCGGAAGAGGTGGTGGGCAAGGCGGTCAAAGAGTCTTCGGTCAAGCCCTTCCTCTTCACCAAGTGCGGCATGGTGTGGAACCAGCAGCGAGAGATCAGGCGCACCCTGCTGGAGATCCGCCACGAGGTCGAGCAGAGCCTGCGACGCCTCCAGGTCGAGGCCATCGACCTCTACCAGATCCACTGGCCGGTCGAGGACAGGGACATCGAAGAGGCCTGGGGTGTTCTGGCCGACCTGAAGCACGAAGGCAAGGTGCGCCACATCGGCGTCTCCAACTTCTCGGTGGCGCAGATGGAGCGATGCATGGCGATCGCTCCCATCGTGTCGCTACAGCCGCCCTACTCGCTGCTCAACCGCGCGGTAGAGGCGGAGATTCTGCCCTACTGCATGGAGTGCTCGATCGGCGTGATCAACTACTCGCCGCAGCACTCCGGCCTGCTGACCGGCGCGATGACCAAAGAGCGCGTCGCCAACCTGCCGCCGGACGACTTCCGCCGCAACGCCGCGAACTATCAGGAGCCGCTGCTGAGCCGCAACCTTGCGGTTGCCGACTTTCTCAAGAAGATCGGTGCCCGCCACGGCGTCTCGGCGGGCGTCGTCGCCATTGCCTGGACGCTGGCCAACCCCGCCATTACTGCCGCCATTGTGGGCGGGCGCAGCCCGGAGCAGGTCGAGGGCGTCTGGCCCGCCGCAAGGCTCCGCCTCTCCGCCGCGGAGATGAACGAGATCCAGGCCTTTATGGACTCCAATCGCTGACCGCATGCCCGGCCAATCGCCGGATTGCTGATTATTGTCCGGTCTGCAGGGATTGCAAAACCGCCATCCACGCACTTGCACTGAGAACCTGTCCAGAAACAGTTCTTCTCATCGAAAATTTACGAATTGTCATTCTGAGCGCAGCGAAGAATCCCCGTATTTCGTCGTTGCTTGTTTCCTCGTTGAGCGTTGAGCACTGGTTCTGTAGTTTCTGGACAGATTCTGAGATGCAGCGGGAGCGGCGCGCGCGGGGCAGCGCGGAACCGGCCAGCCCGCTCGGCGTTGCCGATTTTATTTTGGTTACCTTTGCGTCAATCTGCAACTAATGTGTGATTGCTGAGATGGTACTGAGTGGCACAATAATGTTGTAGCATGAACTTTGGTAACCACGATGCGCTTTACCGAGCGCGCCCGGGGTTCTCCAAGGGAGGAATCTTGACGGAGTGGCAGAAGCTTGGGGCACGGGAAGCCATGCGGACTGCGGTTCGCTTCCCCCTTCGGCTGGCGCTCCATTTAAAGACGGAGGACGGGATGGTTGAGGCCACCACTCGGGACATCTCCTCCAACGGTCTTTTGTTTGTAACGGATTACCTGCCGAAGGTTGGCAACCGCATTGAGTTCACCATGGACATGCCGTCCGATGCCATCGGTTGGACCAGCGATGTTTCCATCCACTGCAGGGGGCGCGTAGTGCGCCATCAATACTCGGGCCATGAGTCGATGGTGGCGGCGGTGATCGACGAATACTTCCTCCAGGTCTGAACGATGATGACGCAAACTCTCAATACGGAACAAGCCGCCCACAGCATCCATGAGATGCCCAGCGTTGCCACAGGCATTCGCATTATCCTGGCCGATTCGCAGGCGATCTACCGCGTCGGCATGAAGAAGGTCTTTGCGCTGGAAGACGACATCCGCGTTGTCGCGCAGGCAGAGACGCTGGCCAACCTGCACGCCGCGCTCGAACGCTACCCGACCGACGTCGTTCTGCTCGAAGGCCAGCTCATCGCAGGCACCGTCGACGCCATTCCGGAGCTTGTGAAGCACAGCCCCGACGCCAAGCTGATCGTCCAGGTGGCCGAGGCCGACGAGGAGAACATCGTCGATCTCTACCGCCGCGGAGTGCGCGGGGTCGTGCCCCGTTCCATCTCTCCGGACCTGCTGATTAAATGCGTGCGCAAGATCGCCGACGGCGAGACGTGGATCGACAACCAATCCATCAGTTGGGTGATCGAGGCGTATCGCTCCCAGGCCAGCTCGCTGACCAATCCGCGCGCCCTGCCCAAGCTCACCAAGAAAGAGTTGGCCATCATCGGCTGCATCACCCGCGGCATGAGGAACAAGGAGATCGCCTACCAGATCGGCACCACCGAGCAGGTCGTCAAGAACTACCTGCGCAAGGTGTACGACAAGCTGGGCGTCTCCGACCGCCTGGAACTGGCGCTCTACTGCCTGCACCACCAGTTGCTGAAGAACTATGCCCAGGAGCCGGAAGAGATGCAGGTGCCGCCGGTGGCCGAGGTCGTCCCCCTGCGCGCCAAGATGTAGCCGGGCGGGATCTTGCCCCGCATCCTCTGCCGCAACGCCGGATCGCCGATGGGGAGTGCTATGATTCGGCGATGCTTTTTTTCGGCGAACTCCGCAGCCTGACCCGGATCCAGCGCAACACATTCACTGCCTGCTTCCTCGCCTGGACGCTCGACGCCTTCGATTTTTTCCTGCTCACCTTCTGCTTGAAGGCGATCGCCGCCACCTTCCACGTCGGCGTCAAACAGGTTGCCGAGGCCATCTTCTGGACCCTTGCCATGCGCCCGCTCGGCGCATTGCTCTTTGGCGCGATGGCGGAAAAATTCGGCCGCCTTCCCATTCTGACGGTGAACATAGTCGCCTTCTCGGTCTTCGAGATGGCCTCCGCCTTCGCGCCCACGCTACACAGCTTTCTGGTTCTCCGCGCGCTCTTCGGCATCGCGATGGGCGGCGTGTGGGGCGTCGGTTCGGCGCTTGCCCTGGAGTCCCTGCCAGCCCAGGGCCGAGGCTTCTTCTCCGGACTGCTACAGGAGGGCTACGTCGTCGGCAACCTGCTGGCCGCCGTGCTCTTCGGCCTGCTCTTCTCGCATCTGCGCGGCGCCGGCTGGATGGCGAACTGGCGCGTGCTGTTCATGGTGGGCGCGCTGCCCTCGCTGCTCGCCTTCTATCTTCGCTTCAAGGTCGAAGAGTCGCCCGCATGGCTTGCCAGCCGCGACCTGCGCCACGGCGCTCCAAGGTTGCAGTTCGACGGCGAGCGGTTGAAAGCACTATGGATGGCCTCCATCGCCTACCTGCCGAGCTTTTTCTTCCTCGTTCTGCTGATGACCGCCTTCACCTCGTTGAGCCACGGAACGCAGGATCTCTACCCAAGCTTCCTGCTGGACCGCGGCCTGAGCGACAGTCGCGTCGGCCTCATCGCAGCCATCGCCAACGTCGGCGCGTTTGCCGGCGGCATCTTCTGCGGAGCGCTCTCGGAGAGGCTCGGACGCAGAAGGACAATTGTTCTGGCCGCGCTGCTCGCCATTCCGATGGTCCCGCTCTGGGCCTGGTCGCACTCGATGGCGGCGCTCGCTGCGGGCGGCTTTCTGATGCAGTTCATGGTGCAGGGCGCGTGGGGAATCGTCCCGGCGCACCTGAACGAGCTTGCGCCCGGCCCAGTGCGTGCGATTCTGCCCGGCGTCGCCTACCAGCTTGGCAACCTGCTCTCGTCGCGCAATGCGGTCTTCCAGGCCGCGTACGCAGCCCGCTACAACGGTGGAAAATTGAACATAGCGCTCAGTGGGACGGTGGCGCTCGTCGCGCTCGTCGTCGCGATCGTCACTGCGCTCGGCCCCGAAGCCAAAGGGGCCAGCCTCGCCGACGCTACGGCACCGTGATGGTGACGTAGCGGTCGGTCGTCTCCCAGCGCATATGCAGCTCGGTCGAGGTGGCTGTGGTGTTCTCAAAGCTGAGGCTCATCCCCTCCTGCGCAGAGGACATCGGCCTGGCCTGCATGGGGATGCGACCGAGATCCATGCTCTGGTTGTATGTGAGGCCCCACTGGCCCGTCTGATTGTTGACGATCAGTTGCCAGACCTCCGCGCTGGGCAGGGTGAAGAGGGTGTGCGTCCCCGCCGGGACCGACAGCGTGCCAAACTTCAGCGGCGCCGAGGTGATGAGGGTCGTGGCCGGGTTCGCGCCCGTGCGCCAGACCTTGCCGTAGGGGACCAGGCCGCCCATGATCTTGCGCCCGCGCATCTGCGGTGAATTGTAGTGAATGGTGATGGTGCTGCCGCCGAGTGTGACGCTGGCGGTTGCGGGTGGGCTCGGCATTGCGGTCGCCGGTCGCGCGCCGCCCATCTGTGCGTTGAGTCCGCTTGTGGATGCGGCCAGCAACGCAACCGATGCGAGGGCGGCAAGCGCGCGGATGGATGCGAAGCGGCGGTGTGATGGATGTAGTTTCATCGGGGGTCTCATTTCGGTTGCCGTCGGGGTGAACGGTGTGTGTTCTTTGCCAATGGGATTGTTGCAATTCGCAACCTCTGTCCCGGTTGCGCAATTCTCCATCTGCTCGATGCTCGACGGTGCAACGGCGGCTGTCAAGTGCCGGGATGCAGTGCGCGTTACACCATGCTAGGCTTGAGGTATGCGCCCGTAGCTCAGATGGATAGAGCGGCAGCCTCCGAAGCTGTAGGTCAGAAGTTCGAATCTTCTCGGGCGCACCAACCCTCACTCTGCAGCGCTCCGCTCGATGTGCCGCCGCTGCATGGCCCTTCTTCCGGCAAACTCCACTCCGCCAGATCCGGTTCGCACCAAATCCGGTTCGCGGAGGGCAGTCCCGGTCTGCGGCCGGCCATCGCCGCGCGCGTCGCCGCGCCCTTCCTGCTCCCTGGCCAAACGGATCGACTGAAACTGGAAAGTGGCGGAAGAGGAGGGATTCGAACCCCCGATACCTTTTCGGGTACGCCAGTTTTCAAGACTGGAGCCATCAACCACTCGGCCACTCTTCCTATTGAGCAGTCTAGTACGCGACAGTGCGGCGCGCAAAATGGAGAGCCTCTCAGGACGCTCTGCGCAGGCCTTCGGTGTTGCCTCCGCGGCTCCATTCCGCCCCAATCGAAATCCAGGCTGATGCAGAGGCTCCTTAATGAATCTCCATTCATGCACTTGCCGGCGCTGCAGGTGCGTGCACAATGGCGTCGCGGTATTCTCTGAGGTATGGCGAAGACCCCGTATCCGCAGACGGACCGCGAGCTGATCCGGCGCATTGAGCGCTCGGCGGGCCGTCGCGCAGGCTACAAGCAACTGGTGCGCGAGCTGGGGTTGGGCGGCGGTCGCGAGCGGCGCCTGCTGCTGGAGCAATTGGCACGGATCACCGCGCGCGGCGAGCTGGTGAAGACCGAGTTCGAGCAGTGGGCTCTGCCACAGGCGACCTTCGAGAAGACGGCGCGAGCAACGCGCAGCGATGCCATGGCCGGTGAGCGGCAGGAGATGCGCGCGACACGCGACCGGCTGGTGGCGGGACGGCTGGATCTGCATCGCGATGGGTATGGATTTGTGCGGCCCAATGGAAGCACGAGCCGCGAGGACGATCTGTTCATTCCGCCGAATGAACTGAACGGCGCGATGCAGGGCGACGAGGTGCTGGTAGACGAGGCCCCGCCGGGACGGGATGGGCGGCGTTCGGGGCGCATCGCGCGCGTGTTGACGCGGCGCAATCCTACG